>VGOD01000185.1 GCA_016876015.1 Chloroflexota bacterium | reverse complement strand
CCTCGCGCATCACTTCGCGCACGACGCGGCGCATCAGATTTTCGAGATCGGGCAAGCCGAAGCTGACCGTGGTTTCAACTGTGGTCGTACTCATCGTATTTACTCCTCTCGCCTGATCATTCTAACACCTGACGCACACAAATACAACAGTAACCAGTCAAATCAGGATTGAAAAGCCTTTAGTCTCCCATCGTCACGCCCAACGCCTGCTTCATCGCCGCCAGCTTTGTCGCGACGCTGCCGTCCATCAGCTTGTCGCCCACGCGCACGATCAGGCCGCCCAGGATGGCCGGATCTACCTTGTAGTGCACGTCCAGGCCTGCGCCGTGCTCTGCCGTCAGCCTGGCGACGAGCGCCTGTCGCTCCGCGTCGGTAAGCGGGATGGCGCTGATGACTTCGACGACTGCGGCTTCGGCCCGGCGCATCCGCTGGCGGAGCGCGGCCGCGATGTCGCCTGCCAAGGCCAGATCCCCGTGTTGGGCCAGCGCGTAGACCACGTTGCGCACCGGCAGGTCGGCGTCGGCAGGTAAAAGGCCGTCCAGAATCGGCTGGCGCTGGGTGAAGTCGGCGCTTTCGGCCTGGCCACGAGCCAACAGACTCGGATCAGCCGCCAGCCTGGCCGCCGCGCCCTCCAATGCGGCCAACCACCGTTCCAGCGCGGCTTCGTAGAAGGCCTGTGCGTAGCTGCTCACGCGATCGGGCGCGTCCATGGTCAATTTCTCCGCACGCTGCGCGGGACTTCGCGCACCGGGTCAGGCCCCAACTCCGCCAGGAATTGCCCGATCAGCCGGCGCTGCGTGCCTTCGTCCATGGCCTGACCGAGGACGCGTTCGGCGGCCAGCATGGAGAGGCCGGCGATCTGACTCTGAACTTCGGCCAGGATGTGCGCCTTTTCTTGCAACGCTTCGTCGCGCGCTTTCTGACGGATCGCTTCGGCCTCGCGTTGCGCATCCGCGACGATGGCGCTGCGGGTCTGCTCGCCCTGCTGCGCAGCCTGACCGATGATTTCCTGCGCCTTGCGCTGCGCCTCGACGATCTTGCGATCGTAGTCCTGCTGAGCCTTCGCTGCCGACTCGCGCGCGGCGTCTACGTCAGCCATGCTCCGCGCAATCCGTTCCTTGCGCTGGTTTAGCATATTCAAGATCGGCTTGTACAGCAGCAAGTAGAGCAGCACCGCCAACAAGCTGAAATTGATCAGTTGCGAGATCAGGAAACCCAGGTTGATCCCAAGCTTTTCCAAAGGCCCCCTCCTCGATTGCGGATTGCCGATTGCCGATTGGCGTCTCTCCTTGAGGATGGTCAATTCGCAATCCGAAATCCGAAATCAGACGAACTTGATGATCAGTGCGACGACCAGGGCGTAGATCGCGATGGCTTCGGCGAACACCATGCCCAAGACCATGTTGGTGCGGACGTCGCCGGCGGCCTCCGGGTTACGCCCGATCGCCTCCATGGCTTTGCTGCCCAGGATGCCGATGCCGATGCCCGGGCCGATGGCGCCGAGGCCGATGGACAGAGCCGTGCCGATAGCTTTTAATCCTTCTGCATCCATGTGTGACTTCCCTTTCGATAGTGGGTGGTAAACTGCAAATTGCAAATTGCTATCTGCAATCGTCAATGATGTTCCTCGTCGCCGTGGCCGAGCGTGGCCATGACGAAGAAGACCAATGCCAGCATCATGAACACGACCGCCTGGATGAAGCCGATGAACACTTCAAGACCGTAGAACGGCAGCGAGGCGAAGTACGGGATCAGAAACGCCATCACGCCCAGGAGCACTTCGCCGGCGAAGATGTTGCCGAAAAGACGAAAGCTGAAGGAGAGGATCTTGGCGAACTCCGAGACCAGCTCCAGCACGCTTACGAAAAGCCCCACCACCCCATCGAACGCGCCGCGCTTGAAGCCGCTCAGATCGAAGAACTTCTTGAAGTAGCTTCCCCGAAGGGCCAGCGCGCCGAAGTATTGCGTCAGGCCCACCGCCATGACCGCCAGGGCCAGGGTGAAGTTGAGATCGGTGGATGGGGCGCGGAAGAGTGGCACGACGATGTAGCCGGCGCTCTCCTTCTTCTGATCTCCGGCGGCCTTTTCGTCTTTGACCGGCTGCTTCTCTCCGTCAGTCTTATGTTCGGCGTCCGCGCGGATGCCCGTCAGAATGGCCCCGCGGGCGATGAAACCGACTTCGCCAGCCTTGTGCGGGTGTTCGAGGATGCCGATAGATCCCACGCCCGGCAGGAGGCCGAACCAATTAGAAGCCAACACGAAGAAGAAGATCGTGGCCACCACAGGAAAGAACTTGGGCGTCCAATGGCCTGCAATCCCCTTGATGAAGTTGTAGAGCGTCTCGACAACCATCTCCATGACGTTTTGCACCCCGCTGGGGACGAGCTCCCGGTTGCTGGCTTGCGCCAGGTTCTTTGGAATGCGTCGCGTCGCAAAGTAGGCAAGGAGGATCAACAGGATCATCACGATCCAGGCTGTGAAGAGCGAGTTGGAGATGGTCAGGGGCCCGAGGTGGAAAATCGGTTCGGCGGCCAAAGAGATCACAGGGCTGGGCACCTTCAAGCCCAGCAAATCAGAGACCACGAACAGGCCGACCGCCAGAAGAAGAATGACAAGGTTGCGGACCGTCAATAGTTTCTTCAGCACTATGCCCTATCCTCCTTCCCCACGGCCGGTGGGGCGGCTTCATTCTTGCCCAACGCTTCGATGTTGCGGATGACGATACGCACGGCGCCCACCGTGCTGGCGACGATGCCCACCAACGCGCCGACCAGAATGAACAGTGGCGCAGTGCCGAGCCGGCGGTCCAGCCAGATGCCCAGGCCAAGGGGGATCAGCGTGCAGAGGGCGAACACCCAGCCCAACTGCAAGAAGACGCCAACAGCGCCGATCTGTTTCACAGGCCCCTCTTTCTGCCTGCCGGATGGCGGGAAGATTATAGCAGGTCGTATCTAAAGGCGCAAATCTCAAGAGGGAATTACCGCGACATCCGCATGAATAATTCCTGCACGTCTCCGCAGTCCGGCTGGCTGCCGCGAGACCGTTGCACTGGTCGTGTCACCGCCGGGTTGTCGCCGGATGCGGCGCCGATGCCCCAACGGGCAGCGCCATGACCTCTTGGGATGGCGATCCAGGCCGCTGTTCGCGCACCCATAGCACCACGGCCAACGTCCCAACGCCGAACATAAGGGTCGCCAGCACGAAAGGCGCGCGCAGGCCCATCTGCGCGGCCACGGCCGCGCCCATGATCGGCCCGAGCGCATTGGCGCCCGCGACCGCGCTGGAGTCCAACCCGAACACGACCCCTTCATGTCCTGCTGGCGTCAACTGCGCCAGCAGAGCGGTCAGCGTGGAGAGGGTGCCGCCGACCGCAAAGCCGGTGCAGAACTGCCAGACGATCAGCGCGCGCGGCTCATGCACAAACGCCTGCGGCAGGAACAGCAGCCCTGCCGCGATCGCGCTGGCGATCAACAGCCTGCGCCGCCCCAACCGATCACTCAGGCTGCCGATCAAGGGAGAGCCGATCGCGGCCCCCAGCGACGAAACGCCCGCGATGATACCGGTCGTCGCGCCCACCTGCGCGCCGGCCGGCAGCAGTGTCTGCACGAAGAGAGGCAAGATCGGGTCCAGCGAGCGGCTGCCGACGCGCAACAGGATGCGCGAGGCGAACACAGCCAGCAGCGACGCCGACGCCAACACCAGCGCCAGCGCCTGACGATAGCTCCGGCCGCTCCCGGCCCGCGACTCTTGTGCGGGCCGGAAATCTTCGTGCACAAAGATGGCCACGAGCACGCCAGAGAAGAAGAGCAACGCAGCCGTGATCCAGAAGCTCGCACGGTAGCCAAAGGCATCGCCGAAAAGCCCGCCCAACAGCGGCCCCAAGGAGACCCCCAGGAAGATGGCCGTTTGCAGCGAGCCCAGGGCCATGCCGCAGCGGTCCCGTGGCACGGCGGAGGCGACCAGCGTGGTGGTGGCCGGCACAGTGCCGGTGAACAGCCCCTGGATGAAGCGCAGAACCACCAATTGCTGGACGCTGGTCACGAATCCCATCAAGCTCATCACCAGAGCCCCGGCGAAGGAGGCGCGCAGCACCATCATCTTACGGCCGTAGCGGTCCGCCAGCGCGCCCCACACCGGCGCGATCAGCGCCATGCTGATGGCCTGGGCCGACGTTACCAGCGCGGCCCATAGGCCAGCTTCTTTGATGTCGCTGACGCCGAGCTCCTGGATGTAGTAGGGGACGAAGGGCATGACGAAGGAGAAACCTGCGACCGCGATGAATTGGGTCAACCAGACGGTGTACAGGGTACGACGCCATTGAGGCATGAGTTATGTCAGCTTTCTTGTGGCGTGGCTTCGCGCGACCCGGTCGAGTAGCGGATATAGCGGCCGCGACCGCGCGTGCTGCGGCGATGTTCGCGCGGTTCCTCATCCTCTTCTGATGGCGCGCGCAGGTTCTCCACCGGCACCTCGGCCCGGTTCGCATGGCCCAGGAAGCGGATCAGGATGTTGACCCGCGCGGCGGGTCCCAGCGGCCCCTGGAAGACCCCGCGCAAACCCGCCAGCGGCCCGCTGTCAATGATCACATCGTCGCCGGGCTTGAAGGCGTGGGTGGGCAGCCCCCCGCGCTGTTCGATCTGATGCAGCTCCGCGCGGATCAGCTCGATGGCGGCGTCCGGCACCACCGCGGGCCGGCTGCCGATGCTCACGATGCGGCGCAGGCCGGGAACCCACTGCAGCCTGGCGATGCCGAGAATCGCGAGATCGCACCGGACGAACAGATAGGCCGGAAACAGCGGCCGCAGACGTTCATCCGGCCGAGACGGCAAGAGAGGCAGAAAGGTCGTGAACCCCCGCGCCATCAAAGTGCGCGTGACCTGAGCTTCGGCGTTCGGTTTGGTGTAAAGAGCGTACCAGGCTTCCATGAGATCATCCCGCGAACCGTGTTTCGGACCGCCCCGATGTTAGCACGCCGCGCGGACTCTGTCAAACGGCTTACCAGGCGCGTTTGCGGATGAGGCCGCGCGTTCGTATAATGCTCCCGATGATGCCGCACGAACATGCGCCCTTGCGTGTGCTGCTGCTCTCGGCCATCGGCACGCGCATCAATCCGTACCTCGGCCTGTTGCAGGGCGGCCTGACCGCAGCCGGCGCCGAGGTGCGCCTGGCCGAGCGCCTCACTGCCGCCGACCTGGGCCCCGATCGCCGGCCCGATGTGATTCATCTGCACTGGCTCGACCGCTATGACTTGCCGCCGGAGATCGTTGTCCACGGCCTGGGCCGCGGGAATGATCTGCCGCGCCGCGCGGCGCGGCGGCTCCTGGAAGCCGGCGCGAACGCTGCAGTTATCTATCAGGCGCGACGCTGGCTTCGGTTGCGTCGCCTGTCCCGGCAACTGCACGCCTTTCAGGAAACGGGCGGCCGGGTCATCTACACTGTCCATAACCTGGCCGGCCACGATGGAGAAGGGCTGGCCGATCGCTGGGGGGCTGGGCGTCTGATCCGCCAGGCTGATGCGCTCCACGTTCACGATGCCAGCACGCAGGAGGCGGTGGCCGCCCGCCACGGCCGGCGCACGCACGTCTGCGTGATCCCGCATGGCCACTACCTCCACAGCTACCCGAATACGATGGACCGCTCGACCGCGCGCGCGCGCCTTGATCTGCCGGACGATGCGTTTGTCTACGTGACTCTGGGCTTGTGGCGTCCCTACAAGGGGTTGGAGGAGCTGGTCCGGGCTTTTCGCAGCCTGCCCGACGCCGACGCGCTGCTGCTGCTGGCCGGCGCGCCCCGGCCTGCGGCCTATGCCGACGCGGTCCGTGGATTGGCCGGCGATGACCAGCGTATTCGCCTGTTTCCGCGCTTCGTGCCGCCGGACCAGGTGCAGCTCTTCTTGAACGCCGCCGACATCTGCGTGTTGCCCTATCGTCAGATCACCACTTCTGGCGCGGCGCTGCTGGCGTTTTCGTTTGGCCTCCCCATCATCGCGCCGGCCATCGGCGGGTTTCCGGGCCTGGTCGAGGATCGCCGCGGGCTGCTCTACGATCCGACCGAAAGAGATAGCCTGGCCCGTGGTCTGGCCGCAGCGCGTCAGCGCGAATGGCGCGGCGCGCAGGCCGAAATCCTGGCCTGGGTCGCGCAGTTCGACTGGGCTGCGATCGGCCGCGAGTTGCTTGCGCTCTATCGCAGCACGTGAGCCGCCGCGGCGTCGCGGCCAACTCAAATACATCGCTTACAGACAGGCTCTTGACAATGATGTGCTAAAGTACTATACTCCGAGGCGATGACGGTGAACGGAGCCTGGCATGGAATACAAGGATTACTACAAGACGCTTGGCGTCGCCAAAGGCGCCGACGACAAAGAGATCAAGAAGGCCTATCGGCGGCTGGCGCGCCAGTACCATCCTGATGTGAATCCTGGCGACAAGGCTGCCGAAGCTCGCTTTAAGGAGATCAACGAAGCCCACGCAGTGTTGAGCGACCAGGAGAAGCGCCGCAAGTACGATGAGTTGGGCCAGAATTACCAGCGTTGGCAACAGGCGGGCGGCGGGCCGGCGGGCTTCGACTGGAGCCGCTGGGCCGCGGGTGGGCCGGCCGGCGGCCGCGTGCAGTACGGCAACGTTCAGGATCTCCAAGACCTCTTTGGTGGCTCTGGTTTCTCTGATTTCTTCGAGACCCTCTTTGGCGGCATGGGCATCAGAACCGCGCAAGGCCGTCAGGCGCCCCCGCGCACACGCGATCTCGAACAGGAAGTGGAGATCACCCTGGAAGAGGCTTTCCGCGGGGCTCAGCGCCTGATGGAGCTTGACGGCCGCCGGCTGGAGGTCAAGATTCCGCCAGGCGTCAAGACCGGCTCGCGCGTGCGCATGGCCGGCGAGGGCCTGCCGGTGGGCGCTGGCCAGTCCGGCCCGCGCGGGGATCTCTATCTGCGTATCAAGGTATCGCCTCACCACACCTTCGAACGTCGCGACGACGATCTGTACTGCGAGGCAGCGGTAGATCTCTTCGCCGCGCTGCTGGGCGGCGAGGTGCGCGCGCCATCGCTGGGCGAAGGGGTGGCGCTGCGGATTCCTGCGGGGACGCAGACGGGCCGCACGTTCCGTCTTACAGGCCAGGGGATGCCCAGGCTGCGTGCGCCCCAGGAACGCGGCGACCTCTATGTCAAGGTGCGCGTGATGTTGCCCGACAGGCTCACTGAACGCGAGCAGAAGCTGGTGCGCGAATGGGCGGCCATCAGAGGCGCAGCAAGCTGAAGTCCCGCATCAGGCGGCGTGCACGCTCTGCAACCTTTGGCAGCGGGTCAACGTCTTGGACAAAGGCAAGCTAATGCCGATCGCATCCGACAACTGGAACGAACCGTGCTATCCCATCAGCCAGGCGGCTGAGATGGCGGCGCTGCATCCCCAAACACTGCGACGGTATGAAGTGCTGGGCCTGGTGGCCCCCGTCCGCAAAGCCGGCCGGCGTCTCTATTCCTCGCGCGACATTGATCTGGTGCGTCAGATCGCACGTCTCAGCGGCGACTTGGGGCTGAATATGGCTGGCGTGGAGGTCATCATTCGCCTGAATGAGCGTATTCGCCAGCTTCAGGCGGAACTCGAAGGTCTGCGCACAGCGCACCGCGGTCTGGAGGCGCAGGTGGCGCGGCTGCAGGCGCACTCAAAGCCGGAAGGACAAGCCGGCGTCTGAACGATCAGGCGTCTCATGTACGCCTGACATCACATAGACTGAGGAGCGTGACCCATGATGCAAGAGCAAGACTTGCACGAATTGGCCGAACTGGTAAGCGATGGCGCGCCGATCTTGAGCTTGTACCTCAACGTGGACCCGCATGGTCGTGCGGGCGATGAGCACAAGCTTTCCTTGCGCAAGCTCCTGGCGCAAGCGTCTGACCACGGCGCGGCGCCCGCCGATGTGGCGCGCGTCGAACGTTTCTTCGAGCACGAATATACCCGCCAGGGCCGCGGGGTCGCGTGCTTCAGCTTTCAAGCACGCGATTTCTGGCGCCCCTACAAACTCCTGGTGCCGGTGGAGGATTTCGTCTTTATCGGCCTGCGGCCCTACATCAAGCCGCTCAGCGACATCTGGGACAACTACGATCGCTTCGGCGTGATCATGGTTGACCGCGAAGGCGCACGCGTCTTTGTCTATCAGCTGGGCGCGCTTGAGGACTCGGCTGGCACGCTGGGGGCCGAGGTCAAACGCCACAAGCAGGGCGGCTGGGCCGCACAGAAGCTCCAGCGTCGCGAGGATGGCGAGGCCAAGCACAACTTCAAGGATGCGGCTGCGTTCGCCGATGAGTATCTGCGCCAGCGCAAGGTCGGCCGGGTGATCCTTTCAGGCACTGCTATCAATGTGGCGCAGTTCCGCGATCTGCTGCCGCGACCCTTGCAGGACAAGATCATCGGCGAGATCAGCCTGGACATGAGCGCCTCGCCGGCCGATGTCTGGGATCATGCCTATGAGGTCACCCAGGCTGCCCAGCGAACGCAAGAGGCGCAACTGCTCGATCAGGTGATCACCTTGGTCCACAAAGGCGGGACGGGCGCCATCGGCTTGGCGGACACCCTCGCTGCGTTGCAGCAGGGCCGGATTCACCAACTGCTGGTGGACAAGAATCTGCACGCCCCTGGCCAGCAGTGCCAGGAGTGCCAGGCGGTCATCGTCGAGCGTCCGGCGAATTGTCCCTACTGCGGCGGTGATCTCAGAGCTGTGACCGATGCGGTGAATCTGGCGGTGCATCGGGCGGTGGAGAATGGGCTGAAGGTATCGGTGATCGAACACAACGACCAGTTGGCAACAGTGGGGGGCATCGCGGCTGTGTTGAGATACTGAATGAGAAGAGGATAGGATTGACCAGATGATGCGTTTTGACCGTTTCACCGAGCAAGCCCAAGAGGCAGCCCGGCGCTCTTTCGAGATCATGCAGCGCTACGGCCATACCCAGGTGGATGTGGAACATCTCTTCTTGGCGATGTTGGAGATGTCGGATGGGGTGGTGGTAGAGATGCTGGGGCGGATGTCTGCGCCGCTCGACATCATGCGGGAGCGGCTGGATGATAACCTGCGGCGCACCCCGCGCACCGCGGGGCCGGCGATGTATCCGCAGGCCGTGGCCCAGGTGTTCATCACCCCCCGCCTCAAGCGGGTGATTGACGGGGCTACAGAAGAGGCCAAGCAACTCAAGGACGAGTATGTCTCCAGCGAGCACCTGCTGCTTGCCATCGGCCAGGAACGCAACAGCGTCGCAGCAGGTCTGTTGCGTGAGGCGCGCATCACGCGCGATATGATCCAGGCCGCCATGCAACAGAGTCGCGGGGGGCAGAAGTCCAGCTCGGCCGCGACCGAGAGCCGTTACCGGACGCTGGAGAAGTTCGCCCGCGACTTGACCGCACTGGCGCGCGAGGGCAAGCTCGACCCCGTCATCGGTCGCGACGCGGAAATCTTGCGCGTGATCCAAGTGCTCAGCCGGCGCACCAAGAACAACCCGGTGTTGATCGGCGAGGCCGGCGTTGGCAAGACCGCCATCGTCGAGGGGCTGGCGCAGCAGATCGTCAGCGAGGATGTGCCCGAAATCTTGCTGGGCAAGCGACTGATGAGCCTGGACCTGGGCGCCATGATCGCCGGCACCCGCTTCCGCGGCGAGTTCGAGGAGCGCCTGAAGGCCACCATCGAAGAAGTGCAGCGCGCACAGGGCGAGGTGATCCTTTTTATTGACGAGGTGCACACCGTGGTCGGCGCGGGCGCGGCCCAGGGCGCGGTGGACGCCAGCAACATGCTCAAGCCTGCGCTGGCGCGCGGAGAGTTGCGCTGCATCGGCGCGACGACGCTGGATGAGTATCGCCAGCATATCGAGAAGGACAGCGCGCTGGAGCGGCGTTTCGCGCCGATCTACGTCGAAGAACCCTCGGTCGAAGACGCCATCGAAATCCTGCGCGGGGTGCGCGATCGCTACGAGAAGCACCACCAGATCACCTTCAGCGACGACGCCCTGGTTTCGGCGGCGAAGCTGTCGCATCGTTACGTGACCGACCGCCGGTTGCCAGACAAGGCGATTGACCTGATAGATGAGGCGGGCGCGGGGCTGCGCGTGGCGCTCTATACCATGCCGGAACCGCTGCGCATAGCCAAGAAGCGCCTGGCCGCACTGAAGAACGAGGAAGATCAGGCTTTTCTTGCCAACGACTATGCCCATGCAGCGCAGCTCAAGAGCGACCGGCTGAAGATCGCCGGGCAATACGAGAGCGATCGTGACGCCTGGCGTCAGGCATCGGGCCTGGATGACCTGGTGGAGGCCTCTGACATCGCAGCCGTTGTGGCGCGCTGGACCGGCATTCCGATCAACACCATGCTGGAGGGCGAGACGGCCAAGCTGCTGCGCATGGAAGAGGAGTTGCACAAGCGCATCATCGGCCAGGACGAGGCGATCAGGGCCGTGGCAGATGCGCTGCGCCGCGCGCGCAGCGGCCTCAAGAATCCCCGCCGGCCGATCGGCAGCTTCATTTTTCTCGGTTCGAGCGGCGTGGGCAAGACCGAGCTGGCCAAGGCGCTGGCCGAGTTCTTGTTCGACGATGAAGATGCGCTTATCCGCATTGACATGAGCGAGTACCAGGAGCGGCACACGGTCAGTCGGCTCTTCGGCGCGCCCCCTGGCTATGTCGGCTACGATGAGGGCGGCCAGCTCAGCGAGGCGGTGCGGCGCCGGCCCTATCGTGTGATCCTCTTCGACGAGATCGAGAAGGCGCACCCGGAGGTGTGGAACTCGCTGTTGCAGATCCTCGAAGACGGCCGGCTGACCGATGGGCAGGGCCACCTGGTGGACTTCCGCAACACGGTGGTGGTGATGACCTCCAACATCGGCACTGCTTTCGTGAAGTCAGGCGGCACGCTGGGGTTCATCAAGCAAGACACGCTATCGGCCCAAGAGCGGCAGTTGCGCGAAAATATCCAGGATGACCTGAAGCGCACCTTCCGGCCCGAATTTCTGAACCGCATTGACGAGATCATCATCTTCCACGGCCTGACGCAGCAGCACGTCCAGCAGATCGTGGACTTGCAGATGCGGGAGATCGCCGATCGCTTGGGTGAGCACGGGGTGAAGAT
The DNA here is from genome assembly GCA_016876015.1 of Chloroflexota bacterium. GTDB lineage: Bacteria > Chloroflexota > Anaerolineae > CG2-30-64-16 > CG2-30-64-16 > VGOD01. The sequence continues at coordinate 199 of VGOD01000185.1, read as the reverse complement.
CGAGCTGACCGAGGCCGCGCGCGCATGGTTGGCCAAAGAAGGCTACGATCCGCAGTTCGGCGCGCGGCCGGTGCGCCGCACGCTGGAGCGCTACGTGGAGAACCCGTTGGCCAAACGGCTGCTGGCCGGCGAGTTTCACGATGGCGATACGGTGGTGGCGGATGTGGTCGAGGGCGAGGACGGCAAACCCGGTCTCGGC
>VGOD01000184.1 GCA_016876015.1 Chloroflexota bacterium | reverse complement strand
TGACCTTGCCCCAGCGCGATCTGCGCGCCATTGCCACGCGTTTGGGCGTCCGCAGGCGCGGGCAGAACCGCAAGGCGGACTGGATCAGCGCCGTGGCCCAGGCCTGGCAGGAGACCGATCAACGCACGGCGCTGCTGGCCCAGCTTTCGCCGGCCGCCCATGCGGCCGCCTATCGCCTGGCGCAGGCCGGCGCGCTGCCGGCCGCGCTTTTCTTCGCTGAGTTCGGCGCCATCCGGCGGGCCGCGACCGGCCGCCACTGGCAACCCCCACCCTGGGAGGCGCCGGACTCCGTCAGTGAAGAGCTTTACTATGCCGGGTTGCTATGTCCCCTGCCGCAGGCCCCGCTTGAACGCGCCGCCCGCCTGGCCCTGGTCGCCGATCTGCAGTCCATCTTTGCGCCCCAGTCCCGCCCGCCACCCCTGGAGGCCGCTGATCTGCTGGCGGGCAGTGAGCACGCCGCCGCGCTGGTGCATGATGTGGCTCAGCTCTTGTGCTTCCTGTTGGCGCAGCCCGACCTGCGCTTGCTGCACGGTCGCTGGCTGGCGCCCGGCCCGCTCGCCGCGTTTAACCGCCGCCTGCTGCAACCAGACCCCGCCCCACAGCGCCGCAGCCACAAACGCGCGCCCCGCCTCCGGTTTATCGCCTTCCTGGCCGCCGCCGCGGGTCTGGTGGCTGACGGCCAGGTGACCCCGACGGGCTGGGCCTGGTTGGCTCAACCGCCGGCTCCCCGCCTGGCGCAGCTCTGGCGCGCCTGGCGCAGCGCACCCACCGTCCTGCGGCAGGCTTTCGACCAGCCCGAAGCCGCGCTGCCCCCACCCTGGCCCGGCCTGCTGTTGGATCACCTGGGCCGGCAGCGCGCACCCTTCGGCGCAGCCGACCTGGCCGCTACCTTGCTCGGTCAGGCGGCCAACTTCACGACCTATTTCGCCGCCCACCTGCCCGATCTGGCTGCGTTGGATCGCCATGTGGCTGCGCTGCTGACTGGCGCACTGCGCACCTGGGGCGTGGTCACCGAGGCCGATGCATCGTCTCCGGAACCCTGCCTATACATGCTGACCGAGACCGGCTGCTGGTTGTTGACCGCGCCGCCCGACGCAGCGCCACCAGTCTGGCCCGGCGCACAAGCGTCTACTCTCGCACAGCTAACTGAGCCTGCGCCGGAAACCTGGCAGATTGCCGCACCCATCTCGACAGCGCCCCACGCGCAGGCGGTATTGGGCCTGTATGCCGCCTACCAGCAATTGCTGTGGTCGGCCGATCCACCCTGCCATCGCTATGACCTTACCGAAACCACCGTGGCCGCAGCCTCGGCCGCCGGCTACGAGTTAGCAAGTCTCTTGCAAGCGCTAACTGATCTCGGCTTGACGTTGACGCCAGAGCAGACCGACCGGCTGATGGGGTGGCACGCGCGCGGACGCGAGCTCCGCCTGGTTACGTGGCCGCTGTTGCAGGCCGCCACCCCTGAACTGATGGCGCGCCTCCACGCCCACGCCGCCATCTGCGCCGGCCTGGGCGACCTGCTCTCCCCCACCATCGCCCCGACCACCCTGCCGCCCGCCGAACTCGCCGCCCGCCTGCGCGCCGCCGGCTTCTTCCTCCAGGCGTCGGGCGTCAGTCGTCCGGAGCCAGAAACCACCAATCAAAACGAAAGCGTGCAGGATAGGCCACCAGGCAGCCGAAGGCGGGAGTCAGATGACGTTGGCCCTACGCAATACGCAGTCCGCAATACGCCCTCGACTGCCGCACTCTGGCTGGCCAGCCAGCTTTACGCCACCCTGGGCGAACACCTCGCCCTGCCCCTGCCGCCGCCTTTCACAGACCTGGCCGCGCTGCTCGCCGCACTCCCGACCTCCGACCAGGCCATTATTCAGACCCAGTGGGAAAGGTTGCGCAGCGATCTGCAGGCGCTGCTCGACGGCCGCACCTTCGCGCCGCCGCCCGTGCCCAGCGATCCAGCACAGTGGCGTCCCCACATCGAAGCGGCCATCGCCGCCGGCCGGCCCCTGGTCATGCGCTACTTCACCGCCGGCCGCAACGTCCTCACCGAACGCACCGTCACCCCCTACTGGATCGAAGAACACCGCGGCATCCCCTACCTCCGCGCCGATTGTCACCTCGCCGGCCGCGTCCTCCTGTTTCGGTTGGATCGAATTCAGGCACTACAGGAGACAAGTAGACAGGTGGGCGAGTAGACAAGTCGCCTCATTGTCAGGAGTTACGCAGTGCCGTGCGGAGTAGCCACGAATTGCACGAATTTCACGAATTCAGCCGCCTGGTCAACCCATTTTCGTGTCAATTCGTGTCATTCGTGGCTGGTTTGCGGCGCCACTGCGTAAGTCCTGTCATTGTTTCCTTGTCTACTTGTCTCCTGGTGTACCAGCTACGATCTCATACGCCTTCTGCCGATGCATCTGCGCCCGTCCCAACATCGTCACCTTGCCCTGGCAGTTCTCGCACAGCAGGTAGAAGCGGACGTCGTCCTGTTCGGGCAAGATCAAGCCGGCCAGCCGCGCCTTGAGCTTCTCCAGGTCGGCCGGCCGCAGCTCACTCTCGAACACGCTGTACTGCACGCGGTGGCCGAATCCCTCTAACGTCTTCATCACCTTTGTCCGTCGCCGGTCGCTTGGGATGTCGTAGCTCACCACCACCCAGTGGCGGCGATTCCGTTGCGCCGGCGCCACTTTCTCTTCGGCGGCGCCCCGCGGCTTCTGGGCCGGTTTCGGCGCTGCTTCACCTCTGGTCCGCGCCGGCTGCGCCGGCGCGGACTCGGCCTCTGCAAACCGCTTCTTCAGCTTCTCCAGCAGTTCCGCCACGCGTTTGTCGTCCGGGGACATCTCACCCCTCCTTTCAGGAGCCGGGGATCAGGAGGCAGGAGATGGTCTGACTCCTCCCGCTCCCCTGCCCCCCTGCCCCCTTGCTCCTTGTCTCCTTGTCCACCTCATCCCGCAGCCACGCCCATGAAATCCCCGCCTGACACGCCAGCCCATCGGCCAGCCGGTTCCACTCGCGCGGGATCGCCACAAACTGGACCTTGGGCAGCGCGCGCAACGCCGCGCACGCCTGCCAATGCCAGCGATACAGCGATCGGCTGTTCACCGCGTAGCGCCCCGTCATCTGCCCCACCACGATCTCGCTGTCCAGCAGGAAGACCGTATCGTCAGCACGTAACCGTTCCGCCAGGCCGATCCCCAACAGCAAGCCCGCGTACTCGGCCTCATTGTTGGTCATTGCGGGCAGCGGCCGCCACTCCCAGCCCGCGATCCGGCCATCGGCCTCCAGCGCTACCGCGCCGGCGCCGCACGTCATCGGCGCACTCGGCTCCGCGGAACGGATCAGCCCGCCGCAGCCGTTTTCACCTCGGTGATTCTCCACAGCCCCTGTGCTGCCATCACAAAACACCCAAAGTCGTTTCATGATCTCCTCCTTGTTTACAGGAGTCAGGGGGTCAGGAATCAGGCGCCAGGAATCAGGCCGTCAGGAATCAGATTGACCGACCTCTGACGCCTGTCCACTGACCACTGACCACTGACACCTGTTGACTGCCCCCTGCGCTCACCCCACCACCCCCTCATACCCCGCTCGATCACCCACCACCACCCGAGCGAAGATGCGCGCCTGCAGCTCGAAGCAGCGGCGGATCGTGTTGCGCTCCCCACTGGGCGTGTGCAGCACCGGACTGGTCACGCGCGCCTCATATGCCTGGATGATGCGCGGGATGAGCGCGCTGCCCAACTCTACCGGCCGCTCTGGATTCCCAGTAAAGGTGAAATCGGCCGGCTTGAGCTTGCCCGACAGCACCAGATCCAAGATCACCCGGTCCACCGCCAGCGGCCGGAACTCCTCCATCAGATCCAACACCAACGACGGCCGGTCGTACTGCATGGCGTGGAAGCAGCCCAGGAATGGATCCAGCCCCACCAACTGCACCGTGGCCGAGATATCCTTCTGCAGCAATGCATAGCCGAAGCTCAGCGCAGCATTGAACGGATCGGGCGCCGGATAATACTTGCGGCCCTGAAACGACCAGCCCCGGTCCAGCAGCGCGCCGACCGCGGCGAAGTAGAACGCGCCGGCCTTCCCTTCGTAGCCGCGCAACGTGTCCGGATCGCGCGCCAGGTGGCAATCGCGTTTCATCCGCTCGATGCCATCCATCGCCTGGGCCAGCGTGGCTGTGGCTTGTGGCGGGATGACTAACTCGCTTCCCCCTCTCCTCGCAGGACTGCTTGCGTCCCGCGCAGCGGGAGAGGGGGGCAGTGGGGTGAGGTCAGCCAACAGGTTCCGCTGGTTGCTCAGCTTGGCCCGCACAATTCCCTTGGCCACTGCCACCGAGCGCCCCTCGTCGCCCGAAAGCTGCAACTGCGCGTGGCGCAGCCGGGCAAACTTCGAGCCGCTCTTCATCAACCGCCCCCGAAAGACGCCGTGATAGCTCAGAAACACCACATCCACCTCGTTCTGCAACAGCAGGGCCGCAGCCTGTGTGGTCAACTGAACATTGCCGCACACCACCACCTGCTCGGCCTCGCGCACCGGCAGCCGGGCCAGCACCTTGGTGTCCAGCGTCACCCGCACCTCTTCCCCCTCGCGGCGCACCACCGCGCCCTGTTCTTGGACGTAAAGGATCGTCATAGTTTTTGCCTCCTCATGCGTAGACAAGTAGATAGGTAGACAAGTAGACAAGTAGACAAGGCATGATCAACCTTGTTTCCTTGTCTCCTTGTTTCCTCGTCTCCTTGTCTCCTTGTTTCCTCGTCTCCTTGTTTCCTCGTCTCCTTGTTTCCTTGTCTCCTTGTCTCCTTGTCTCCTTGTTTCCTCGTCTCCTTGTTTCCTCGTCTCCTTGTTTCCTCGTCTCCTTGTCTCCTTGTCTCCTTGTTTCCTCGTCTCCTTGTCTCCTTGTTTCCTCGTCTCCTTGTCTCCTTGTTTCCTCGTCTCCTCATCACAATCGAAAACACTCCCCGCGCAGCAAAAAGTACCCCAGCCACGCGAACCCCTGGTCGAAATGCACAATCTCAGTCTTGTGCTCGTTCAACTGCAAGCCCCACGCGCCCAGCGCCTCGTTAGTCGCGGCCAGCGCGGCCTGGGCCTCCGTCTTGCGCGCGCAGCAGATCACCAGGTCATCGGCGTAGCGCACCAGCGCCAGCTTGCGCGCCACCAACAGCCGGTCCACCTCGTGCAGATAGATATTCGCCAGCAGTGGTGAGAGCACGCTGCCCTGGCTGGCGCCCGCCTTCGTCGGCACGCCGTCCACGCCGTTGAGGATCTGCGCCTCCAGCCACCCGCTGATGTACTGCTGCAGCAGCGGATCCTCGACCCGTCGCGCCACCAGCCCCAGCAATCGGTCGGCCGGGATGCTGTCGAAGCAATCCTGGATGTCGCCATCCACCACCCAGCGCAGGTTGCGGTCACGATAGGCCAGCACCTGGCGCACCGCATCCTCCGCGCCCAGCCCCGGCCGGTAGCCGAAGCTGCACGGCAGGAACGTCGCCTCGAAGCTCGGCGCGATGATGTCGTACACCGCGCGCTGCGCCACCCGGTCGCGCAGCGCCCACAGCGCCAGCGGCCGCAGCCCGCCGTTGGGCTTGGGCACTAACACCCGGCGCACCGGCCGCGGCCGATAGCGGCCCGCCGCCAGCTCCTCCCGCAGCCGGCCCAACTCATCCATCAGCCGGGCCGCGAAGGTCGTCAGCGTCACCGCATCCACCCCCGCGCCGCCGCCGGCCCGCTTCACCGCCAGCCACGCCCGCTGCAGCGCGTCCAGCGTAAAGAACCGCGCCGGCGCCCCCGCCCGCACCGGCCCGGCCGGCCGCAAGGGCGAAACCGGCGCCAATGCCTGCTCACCCAACACAGAAAGCGCTTTGCCTGTCATGAAACCCTCCTGGACATACCTCAAAGGTTATGGATGCGTAGCGTAGGGCCTTGCGCCCGTTCTAACGCCCACGAGGGGCTATGCTACATCCACATAATCAAGGTGGCGCTCAATCTAGTCGCCGAAGGGCGACTTCGCAAGCGTTGCAGCGACCTCGGTCGCCCGTGGCGGATTCCGTCTCCTCAACCCTGTCGCGCGCGTCGCCACGTCCCGCCGCCACTGCACCATCATCGCCCACCACTCTGCCAGAGCCTCGTGGCCTTTCCGCTGGGCGTCCTGCCACCTGCGCTGGGCCTCGCCATTCTGCGCAGCCGCCATCAGGCCCCTGACCCCTGTCCCCTGACCACTCCCCCCCGCCCCCTGATAATGCCGCACCAACGCGTTGCCCAAGACCCACGTACCGGCCCCGCTCAACGCCGCGCTGCCGATCCACCCCAGCACCGGCGCCAGCTTGAGGATCTGCTGCGTCGCGTAACGCAGCGCCAGGTTCCACAGCACCGTGCCGATCATCTCCCGGCTGCGGTGATCCAGCCCCGGCTGGCCGTAGATCGCGGCCAGTTGCAGCGCCAGCTTCCAGTTCAGCGCCACCTGCAGCGGCAAGTCCAGCAGCGGGATGGGCTCTGCGCCCAGCAGGGTCGTCATCAGCATCCCGGAGCGGATCGCCCGCTGCGCGATCAGCGGCCGGCAGCCGGGGATCTCCTGCGCCAACGGGATGCCCAGCTTCGGCCGTAGCGCCAGGATGCGCTCGGCCAGCGCCACCACATCGGCCGGCGGCGCGCCCAGCGGGTCGGCAACCGGCGTCAAGCGCATGGGGAGGGCGCCTGACCCCCCTTCCCTGCGAGGGAGGGGGTCGGGGGGTGGGTCACCGCTATCCAAATCCGCCGCCACCACCACCAACGGCCGGCCGGTCGCGTGCAGCCGCGCACACCAGCGCGCGTCCTCCGCCTGCCAGCCGGCGGCGCGGCGATACACATACAGCAGCAGATCGGCCTCGTGCCCCAGCGCCAGCAGCTCCTCCGTTGCCCAGCCGTCGTCCGGGCCGAAGTCGGCCCCCGGCCGGTCGGGTGCGGCAGCCGTATCGCTCAACGTCGCCAACGTAAAGAACCCTTCGCGATAGATCGGCCCGGCCGGCGGCGCGGGCGGCTGCCCGCGCACATGCGCCAGCAGTCCGCGCACCGCCTCATCGCAACGGCCCAACACCAGGATCTGTCCCTGGCACTCGGCCGCCACCTCCGCCTGCACCTCGGCCATCTCCATGCTGCGGCCGGTCAGGCCGCTCAGCACCGACCGCGACCCGCCGAAATCCTGGCGCCAGTCCGCCGACCAATCGCCGGCATCCGCCTCTGCCTGCAACCCCTGCCAGGCCCGCTGGGCCCATCTGCGCACGTTCATAAAACCCTCCTTTGATTCTGGTGTATTCAAAACTAGTTACGGAAGCATCCTGAGCGGAGGGCCGGCGTCCTGAGCGTAGCACCGCAGTGCGGAGTCGAAGGACGCGGCCCGTAGTCGAAGAGCCTGCCCTGAGCCTGCCGAAGGGATGCGGCCTTGTCCAGAACCTGAAACACTTATTCTGTGTCGGGTCCTTCGCTTGCTGGACGCTCCAATTGCACCGGCGCCAGCGTGAGCAGCAGCACGGCATCCGCCCAACTCCGGCCCAGGCGCCCGCGCCCGTCGCAACTCCCATCGCCCAAGGCGGCTTGAAACGCGGTCTCGATCCGGCTGCTCTGCGCGCCATCCGCCGCGCTAATAGGCGTCAGTAGCCAGGTCGCCGCCGCATTCTCCCCCGTGCTGACCGGCCAGAGTGGGACCGCGGCCCCCAGTTGGCGGCGCAGCCAGGCGCTCAGCCCCGCGTCATCTAGTGCGGCCGCCAGACAGTCCGCGGCCGACCAGCCATCTAGCGCGGCCAGATCGGCGCTGATTGCGGCCAACAGGTCATCGGCCGCCGCGCATGACGCCCCGACATCCTCCGCAACCGCGCCGTCACTAATGTCAGTGGGCCATGGCAGATCCTGCACGCTTACTTTGACCTGGGGCAGCCATGCGGCTGCCAGCCGGTCGAGCTGCGCCGCGCGCCAGGGCTCGGGCAGCGGCGTCGCCGCAGCAGTTCGAGCCGCCAGGATGTCGGCTATCTGCTCAACCTGGACGATCAATGCCGCGACCTCGCGCCGGTGCTCCTGAGTGATTTGCGCCATGGCTAGGTACGCCTGACGCAGCGCGTGCATATTGGCCTCGTTGCGTCTGGCCTGCCATTGCCGTCCGCAGGCATCCAGGTAGCGCCCTGCCGCGCGCGGCAGCAGCACCAGGTAGGCCCAGATCAGCCCCGGCCAACGCCACAGGTTCGTCAGCGCCGCCAGCACCCCCGACTGGGTTGGCGCCGGAAACGCGGCGCATAGCGCGGCCAGCGCTTGCTGCGCGGCCTGCGCGCCGGCCTGCGCGCGCTCAAACTCCTGGCTGGCCGCTTCCAACCAGTCTTGGATCTGACCACACGCCGCCCGGAGTTGCTCAACCAGCGCCTGCAACTCCAGCGCCAAGCTTCGGAGCCCTGGCCCTGCACCGGCAAGCGCCAGGCGTTGCCACCGCCACTCAGCCAGCTCGGCCTGCCAGGCAGCCACCTGTGCGCCCAACCAGGCCCCGCGCGGTTCGTACTGGGCGGCCTGAGTCTGGGCTGTGTGCTCATCAACGTCGGCCTGGAGCGCCGCAGCTACGCTGCGCACGGTGTGCCAGTCGGGACGGCGGTTGCCCCATGTCAGCCTGGCCGGTGCGGGCGGCACGCACGCCTCCAGCGCGCTGCGCCGCTGCCCCGGCGTCACTTCGATCAGACCTGACAGGTCCCCAAGACCTGTCAGGTCTTTTCCATCGGTCAACCATCGCTCCGCCACCCACCGTGCGCACCGCAGCGCCGCCTGTACCTTGAGCTCCTCCAACGGCGAGGCCCAGGCCGCCCCGCCGATGGCCCAGGCTGGCATCCGGCCCGCCGCCTGCGCCAGACCCGCAGCACGCAGCAAATCGCCCTCCCCCCATAGCAGCGCAGCCAGCGCTGCAGCCACGCGGCCCTGCCATTCTGGCGTCTCCCAACATAACCGCGCTGCGTCCACAGGTCCCGCCAACGCCACCTCCTCGACCCCGGTATCGGCCAGCGCCGCAACCCACGCGGCCGCCAGGTGCTCCTGGGCCGGCTCGGCCAGTACCAGCGCGCGCCAGGTGACATGCACCCGCCACGCCTGCCATATCTGCTCCGCCAGCGTTGGCAACGCGGTAGTCAGCGCAGCAGTCGCCTGATCCGCCGCCACATCCACCAGCACCCACCCCTGAATCTCATCACCCCGCGCCAGCGTCCAACCCGCTTCTCGCAACGCCGCGATCCGCGCGCCGCTCACCAGGCCAGCCCAGGCGCCGTCCAGCAAGGGCCGCTCACCCCCTGGCGGTTGGAAATCGCTGCAACCATTGCGAAGTTTGCCTGCGCAGACTGGCTCAGCCGACGTAGAGCCTGTCCTGAGATCGTCGAAGGATCGGCTTTGCGCTGGTTGCTGCGACCTCGGTCGCCAGGCTTCGATGGCCAGCGGCGGCTCGACTCCGAGCCAGGCCCGGCTCAACGCCATCGTCGTGCCAGCCACCGCCTCGGCCGCTGGGCCGTAGGCCAGCAACATCGCCCGCCGGATGCGGCGCATCGGTTTCAGTGAGGTCTCTGTGATCATGTCGGCCTCCTCTCGACATGGGTAGACAAGTAGACAAGGATACAAGTTCGCAGGTAGACAAGTTCCCTGATTTCCTTGTTTCCTTGTCTACTGATCTACTTCATCCGCACCACATGCAACGGCAACCCGCGCCGTTGAGCGGTCTCATAGGCCCGTTCCCAGCCGGCCGCGCCCTTCAGCGTGTCGAACGAGGCGCCATACACCGTGCGCAGCGCCACGATGCGTTCAGGATCATGGGTGCTGACCAGGGTGTAGCCGGCGTTAGCGAAGATGCTTTGCGTCGCATCCGGCACGCCGATGGTCAGGAAGCTGGCCTGGCTCGCGCCGCCATCGGGCATCAGCGCGCGATCCTGGTTCCACGCGCCCGCGGCCAGGCCAATCAGCCGGCTGATCCACTGCCCGGCAGAGCGATCATCCCAGCGGATAGCCAGCACATCTTCCACGCTGATATCGCTCAGGGGTGTGAAAGCCTGGGCTGCGGCCTCGGTCAGATGGCCGGCCAGCGCCTCAGCCGTCAGCGTGCCCCAGCCCACGATGGCGTCGTCGCCGGCGACCTGCAGCGCCAGCTCGGCCGGCTCACGCCGGTGCTGCGCATAGAGCTGCGCCACCAGCTCCGGCGTGGCCAGGTTGATCTCGCTGCGGCCGACGGCCAGGCGCTCCAGCCCGGCTGCGTGGCCGGTCAACAGGCTGTGCGCCTGTTGCAAGCGGCTACGGGCCTCGGCCAACTGACGGGCACGCGCTCGCACCTCCCGCAGCCCAGCCTGCAACACCTCACCAGCTGCGTCCGCGATCCGTCCCTGCAGCGCCAGGCGGGCGTGGTGGCCAGCGTCATCCAGATATCGGTTCACGGCAGCCTGCATCTGGCCCTTGCGAAACAAGAACAGCGCCTCCGTCGCCCGATCCACCGCAGCGCCGGACGCCTCCAGCGCTTTGCGCTGGCTTTCCAGGCCGGCTGCCAAGCGTTCGGCTTCGCTGCGCAGGCCCGCATATTCGGCCTGCAGATCGGTGTCTAGCCGGCTCAACCAGGCCGCGACCGGCGCCAACCGGCCGCCGCGCAAGGCGCTCGCCAACCCGCCGGCGATCTCCCCGCGCAGTTCAGCGGCCAGGCTTTCGGCCGTTTTGGCGATCTGTCCGAACGCGTCTCCGTACACGCGGCGTTGCATGAAGTGCGTGACGAGCGCCCGTGCCATGGCCGGCTGCTCCTCCGGCGGCGCCTGCTCCAGGCTCGCCGGCGGGACCAGTTGCACATCGAAGGGCGCGGCGTTGGCGTTCAGGCTCAGCCGTTGGCGCAGGGCCTGGGCGCCGGTAAATCCTATCTCCCCATCCCCCTTCCCTTCAGGGGTAGATGACGTAGAGGGGGTTGGGTCGGCCAGGCAGAAATCGGCGACCTCAGCCGCCTGCCAGGCCGTGCAGCGCTCGGCGACAGCGCGCGCCGGGAAGCGGATCACTGACTGGCCGGCCGTGGCCAGGTAGAGACCGTGGCCGGCCGGGCTCACACCCTGCAGCACGCCGGCTTCGTTCAGCGCCGTGAAGATCTCCTGCGCGCCAACCTCCGAGCTCAGCATCAACCCGAACGCCTGGCTGGCGAGCTCGCACACCTCTTCATGATTGGCGAACGCCAGGCCGTGTTCATCCACGCCGTCGAATACGAACACCACATCGAAGGGCGGCTCCTTGCTGTTCACCGTCACGCCGCCAGGATAGCGCGCCTGGAAGCCGCGGCCGGTCTGCAACGCGTCCAGCTCAGTGAAGAACGCGTGAGTGTTGGCGTCGAAGTT
>VGOD01000183.1 GCA_016876015.1 Chloroflexota bacterium | reverse complement strand
GGGTCGCCCCCCCCAGCCCGCTTCGAGCAGGCTTGCACCTGATCAGCCAGGCGCTTCAGCGCCTGGCGACGCTCCACCGCTCCAGCTTCTTCAGCAGCGCCTCGGCCGCTTCGTGCGACGACACGCCGCCGACGGTCAGGTAGAGGCCGTGCGGGTCGAGGGTCTCGATGACCTGGTCAATCTCGGTAAAACGGCAGTTGACCTGCAAACCCTTCCCCGCGGCCTGCACCTTGCGAAAGACCGGAATCCAGCGGTCGAACTCCTCGCGGCCAGCGCCTGGCACCCATTGTATCGCGTCTAGCTCTGAGATGGCAAGCAGCGAGTCCAGGTGGCGCAACGCGCCTGGCCCGTCCAGGTGATAGATCGAGCGCTCCAGGAACCGGCACTCGTTGACGATCCCCGGCAGAAAGAGGTCATCGAACATCGCCTTGCTGACCATGCAGGAGAAGTCGTTGGAGGGGATGTAGTACCTGCCGTCCCACAGCAAGCGCGTCCACGAAGTGATCGGCTGTCCGGCCACGCGCAGCTTCTCGTAGAACATGTCGTAGACGCGGAAATAGTCTGCCTCGACGCGAGTCAACAACGCCCTGACCTCCTCGGTGTGGTCAATCATGTCGAGCGCGAGCTGCTGGGGATCGCGAAACGCGGCGATCGCATCGCCGCCCGGATGCCAGTCGGTCATGCCGACGATGAAGCGGCCGGCGCCGGCCGCCAGCAGCGCATCGGTCATTTCGCGGAGTTTGGCCAGGTAGGGGCTGTTCCAGTCGAAGCGGAGCTTGTCCGCATCGCGCCAGTCGTGCAGGATGGGCCTGGTCCAGCTCGTGCCGTAGTCGCCGAATTCGATGGTGCAGCCGTAGAAGGCGCTGAACACCTCTGGCCCCAGGTTGGGGTGCGCGGCGGGCAGAGAGTCGCCCAGGAACTCCTGGTTCGACAGCGAAGCCAGCGCCAGTTCGGCCTGGTACTCGGCATCTAGCCAACGGTCGGCCGGGGTTGCATGTTGCGAAGTCGGCAGCGGGACCCACTCCTCCAGCGGCTTCGTGAGGTGAAACTGGACCACCGGCCGGTCAATCAGCTCACGCTCCCAAAAGGCTTCGATGCGTTGCTTCGTTTGCTCGTAGTCGGGCTTGAATTCGAACATGATTCCCTCTTCCACTATGAGATAGGCAGCGTCTATGCGCCCCATCACCTGCATTCTACAACCAATCGGTCTCGCGGCCCAAGTCTGGCCTCCCTATGTCGAACAGCTTGTGTGGACAGGCCGCGCTGCGGTTCCCCCGGCGCCCACGGCATGGCTTCCCCTTTCCAGCCATTCGAGCATGGCAGATCGGTTGCCAGAGCGTGAACCGCTGTGGTTGAGGATCAATCACTCATGGGGCAATATCAGAGTTTCAGCGCGCCCGCGGTAATGCCGCGGATGAAGGTGCGCATGGTCGCCAAAAACAAGATGAACATGGGGATCGAGGCGATCACGTAGGCGGCCATCTCGACGCCAGGGCGAGGAAACATCGTATCACGAAGGAAGGTCAGCCCAATCGTCACAGTGCGCATCTTGACGTTCGTCAAGATCAGCAGCGGCCAAAGGTAGTCGTTCCACGTGCCCAGAATGTTAAGGATGGCGATCACGCTGAGGATTGGCCCAGAGAGGGGAAGTGTGAGGTTCCAATAGAGCCGCAGGTGACCTGCGCCGTCCAGACGTGCCGATTCGTACAACTCCTCGGGCAGCGATGCGAAGAAGGTGCGCAGGACGAAGATGGCGAAGACCTGCCCGCCAGACCAGTAAGGTAGGAGCAACCCCAGGTAGTTGTCCTTGAGTTTCAGGTCGCTGGCGACGAGCACAAACAGGGGAATCAGTGAAATGATGCCGGGGATCATCAGGAGCGCCAGCACCAACCAGAAAAGCGGCTCACGGCCAGGGAAGTCATAGCGGGCAAAGACGTATGCTGTGACGGTGGACAACAGGAGCACACCGGCCAGGGTTAGCACGACGACCAGGACGCTATTGATCATGAACTGCGCAATCATCTTCCACGCCTGGATGTAGTTGCCGTAGTGCAGTGGCAAGGTGGGGAAAATCTGGGAGATGCCGGTCTGGTTCAGGCTCTTGAACGACCGCACGATCATCACCATGTAGGGGATGAGGGTCAGGAGCAGAAGAAAGCCCAAGACGCTGTAGGACACGATAACCTGCCATCGGCTTCGGCCGGCCATTTGCACTCCTTTCGTCGCCGTGCTCTGGGCGACGTCTGATCAGGAGAGTCAGCCCTCGGGCGCCGCGTGGGACTGGCCTCAGATTGCTTCAAGCGCCGTCCCGGAACGCATCACGCGCATGTTCAGGATCGTGACAGCCATGATGATGGCAAAGAGGACCACCCCAATCGCCGAACCGTATCCCATCTGTGGCGCTTCGGCAGCATGGCTCCCCGGCACAGCCGCGTTGAAGAGGCGCAGACCGGGCACCATCGTGGCATAGCCGGGTCCGCCCCGTGTCATCACCAGGATGCTCTGAAACCCCTGCAACACGCCGATCGTCGTCAGAACGACAATCAGCTTAACCTGGCCCATGATCAGCGGCAGTTCGATCCGGCGAAACATCGCAAGACCGGTGGCGCCATCCACCGTCGCGGCATCCATCACCTCAGAGGGAATCGCCTCGAAGCCTGCTAGGTAGAGCAACATGTTGATCGTGTTCACCCAGGGAAAGCCGACAAACATGATGCCCAACAGCGCCGTCCGTTGGTCGCCCAGCCAGGCGCGGGGCAGTCCATCTGCCGTCAACGTGAGCGAACGCAGGCCTATGGCGCTGAGGAACGAGTTGATGCCCCCGTAGTTCGTGTACATGAAGACCCAGATCAGCCACACAACCACGTGCGGCACGACAATCGGCAGCGTGTAGCCAACCCGGAACCAATAGCGGCTGGGTGCATGCGGAAGATGGTAGATCAGCGCCGCCACCACCATAGGCACAGTCAGGTTCGTGGCCAGGGCAAACAGCAGCAGAAGCGTCAAATTCCGGAACGATTGCACCAGCGCCAGATCAGTGAAGAACCGCTGGAAATTCTCCAGCCCGATGAAGGTGGCATGATAGCCGTCCCACCTGTAGAACGCGTGTACGAGCCCCGACATCACCGGATAGTAGCTGAAAAGCGCCAGAAGTCCGAAGGACGGCAGCAGCAACAGATAAAGGACGCGAAACCGCCACGCTCGCTGCAGCACGTGCCTGACACGATCGCTCCGAGGCATGGCGACTTGTCCCCGGCGCACAACCTGCGACCGGCTATTCATGGCTGCTTCCTCCCACAACCTGCCCGGCTTGGAGACTGCTCGCGTTTGCGACCGCGGAGGAGGAGAACCCCAATCAGCATGACAGGGGGTATATAGTACGCAATACACCCCGTTTCGACTAACTCCTCGGCTTTCCTGGCCTCCTCGCGCGCCATGACCGTGGGGAGCGCCTCTGCCGTGGCCGCCTTGGCGACAGCGACAGCCGTGGCTTTCGACGCCTCCTCGGAGCCGGCGACAACTGGATAATACCGAAAGAGACCCTGATAGACCGAGACCGCGTAGAGGGTTCGGCTGGCCACGTAATCCGGCGCGAGGACGACGGTTTCGATCTGCCCGCCCAACAGGGCCGGAGCGCCCGTCGCCTGCCAGGTTCTGCCCAGGTTTTCGGTCAGAAACACTTCGCCGCTCTTCACAGCATAGGCGAGAAAGCCATCCGACACAAAACTCGGCGTGGCCGACATCCCGATGATCTGTTCGCCGAATGGGGGACGCGCGATATTCTGCCACGAGCCAGCGGCATCGCGGGAGATGAAGATGCCATCGCCGGTATTCATGGCCAGCATCGTCCTGTCGCGCGCAAAGTCGGCAGAGAAAATCACGCGCTTGAAGTTCCGCATCCCCTCCAGACCGGCATGGGCCGGCGACCACGTGGCGCCGCCATCGGTCGAGACGAGCATGCCCGAGTTGGCGGTCGCCACTGCCACCATGTGTTCCCTGGCATAGCTCGGCGCCACCGCAACCTCGCTGGCGTTCTCCTCCAGAACTTGCTGCCAGTTCACGCCGCGGTCGGTCGAACGAAAGACGCCAGTAGCCGAAGCCACCGCGAAGACGACGCCGTCGTTGGCGAAGGCGGGAGAAAGGCTGAATGACACCAGATCCTGCATGGAACGCGTGCCGCGAAGGGGAAAGCCGCTCATCTGGAGTTCGTGCCAGGTCTGGCCTCTATCTGTGGAGCGAAAGATCGCGCCAGGCGCCTCGCGTAAGGCTATGCGCTGTTTGTTGATGCTGGCGAAAACGGTGCGATCCTGAGCAAAGGCGGGGGAAAAAACGATCTCGTAGACGTCCACATCCTTGTTCTCTGGGATGCCTTCGCTGGACTTCACCCAGGTTTCGCCGCCATCTATCGAGCGCCAGATGCCGTGCTCGATGTCTTTGTTGGAGTTGCCGAGCAAGACTAACCGGTCCGTCGCAAAGCCCGGCGAGAACGCGATCACATGCGGCTTCCTGTCCAACAGCTTGACCCACGTCAGTCCGCCGCTCCCCTGAGCATGGGAAAGCGCCGCCGCCGTCAGGAAACCAATGGCTAGCATCGCCAGCAGCACAGCCCATGATGCCCTGAGAGCCAGCGCTTTCCCTCCGGCTGACCTACTCGCCATCAGGAGACGCGCTGCGGAAGGGTTCATCTGAGGGTGCTCCCTGTTGAGTTTGGCAGCAAACATAGGTGGATTGACGGGATGCCGGCCTGTACAGCCGGCGGGCAGTGGCCGGGGCCGTTTGGGAACACGCCTGGACCTGCCCGGCCGGCGCGAAAAACAGCTTTCTGTGATGGTGGTGGGCAAGTCCGCAGTGGCCGAACCTGCCCACATATAACCAGGCGCTCTATTACTTGACGTACTTCGAGCACCACTCCCAGCCGGCGACCTTCTTGGCAAGCTTGTCCTTGCAACTATCGGTCGCGCCTGCCACGGTGCCTTCCTGCACGCGCTTCTGCAACTCCTCCAGAGTGATATTCCCTTGGAGGTACTCCACCATCAGACGGCCGACCTCGTCGCTGCCGCCTCGCATGGTATACAACGCGTGATAGACGCCGATGACGGGGATGTCCACCGGCGCGGGCTGGAAGAAACCAAGAAGGCGCTGTTGGCGCGCCTGGTCGCCCTTGAAGATCTCATCAAGGCTGGCTCCCGGCTTGAAGCACGGGATGATGAGCTGGCTGCAATAGAAGTCCAGCGACTTCGGCGCAGTGACGTACTGGAACAGATTCACGCCCGCGGCCAGCTTGTCCGCATCCTTCTCTACCTGCTTGGCGATGAATAACGGCACGATCACAGTAGATGCCGGCTCGCCTGCGCCGCCGTGACGGCGAATCGGCTCGCCAGTGGCATACTGCGAGAAGGCCTTATCAATCGGCGGCATGAAGAAGGTGCCCCAGTCGAAACCCAGGTTCGGGTAGTTCTGGATAGTGCTGATGCGCCAGCGGCCTACGGTGGTCATCGCCACGTTGCCCTTCAGGAACTCTGACGCTACTTCGGCCACCAGCTCGGCCGGTGAAGCATAGCCGGGTTCCCAATACTGGCTCCACTCCTTCATGATCCGGAAGTACTCACCCACGCGCGGGTCAGTGGCTTTGAACAAGCCGGCCAAGACGCCGTGGGTCCACTCCATCTCGGATAACGTGCCCCACTTATTGTCGCTGACCTCATCAACCGCCTTGTCCATCTGGGCGGCGACATCGGGCATCAATTGATCCAGGATGAAACGGCCATACCAGTCAATCTCCCAGCGCGTGTCGCCGGCGAGCGACAGCCAGAACGGGATCTTGCCCGTGGCCTTGACCTTCTTCAGGATGTCCATGAACTCGGTCATCGTCTTGGGCGGCATCTGCTTCGCGACATCCACGCCTGCGGCCTTGAGGATGTTGGCGTTATAGACGATGCCGTCCGGCCCTGTCGCGCCGGTGCGGATACAGCAACGAACCCAGTACCAGTGATTGTCCACCGCGTAGGGCTTCATGGTGAGGTCTGGGTAGGGGAAATCCTCGTACCACGTGGCATTCGCGGAGTACGGGTTCTTCTTGGCGAAGTAGTCGTCGAACTGGATCACCCACTTGTTGTCGTACCAGGACTCCTTGGACCAGGTGGAGACGATGTCCGAAGGCGTGCCGGCGATGAACTGGCTTTCAGCGAAGCCAGGCGCGTCACCGGGCGGCACGGGTACCAGTTCCAACTCGACGCAAGGCTGCCCCTCGTCCCATCGCTTGAGCAACAGACCCAGGCCGTAACGCTCGTCAACGTTCTTGTCCAGATAGTCGCCGTGCGTCATCATGGTCAGCTTGACCTTCTTCGTGCAGGCACCGGAGGCATCAACGAAGAGCTTTTGAGGCACAATCATTTTATCGGCGCCCACCTCGATCCTGGCAACCGGCGCTTTGGTCGGTTCAGGCGCCGCAGTCGGCGCAGCAGGAGGCGCCAATGGCGCAGGCATGCAGGCGCCAAACAACAAGGTCGCGATCACTAGAACGGAGAACAGGACCAGACGTGGTTTCATCTTCAGATCCTCCTTAGAAACCAATAGAGACCGGATAAGGCTTGCAGCCGGGCGACGATTCCCGGGCTGCCCGTGGTCGCTGATTGCGTCCCAGTCCATCAGGCTTCCCAAGCCGCTACGGCGGTATACACCTCCGTCGATTCTCGAACCACCAGTGAAGCCGGCACAGTGAGATGCTGCGGCGGCATCCCCTGGTTCTCCAGACGCCGCAACAACAGTTCGACGGCTTTCTCGCCCAGCATCTCTGCATTTGCTCGCACAGTCGTCAGCGCCGGCGACAGATATTGCGCCAGGGATACGTCGTCGAAACCCGCGACCGAAATGTCCTTCGGCACGCGCAGGCCCGCCTCCATGATCGTCTTGATGACCGGAAAGGCCAGGTAGTCGTTGATGGAAATAATAGCACTAGGCCGGTGTTCCAGCGCGAGCAACCTTCTGGTCGCTTCGCGAGCGTCATCAGGACGAGGCCCACAACACTGCACCAGTTCCGCATCGCGAACAAGATGGTGCTCCGTGACTGCCCGCCAGTAGGCCAACAGGCGATCCTGGCCCAGACCGACCTCTGGCTGCGGCAAACCCGGCGCAGTCGTACCGAAGACAAAGCCAATTCGGCGATGGCCCAGACCTACGAGATGTTCCATGAGCATCGTGCAGCCGACGCTATAGTCAGGGACAACCCCGTCAAGCTCAACAGAGAAAGCCCCGATGCGCACTACGGAATGCCCATACGCCTGAATCTCACGCAGCGACTTGGACGGAAACTGCACCTGGACGATCAAGCCGTCTATCTGCTGCTGTTTGAGCGACTGCAAGATGAGCCGTTCACGGTCAAAACCCAGATCGGTGCTGCCGAGAAGAACATTGTAACCTCGTTCAGCGGCTTTCCTCTCTACACCTTCAGTGATCTGCCAGAAGTGCGGATTCTTGCTGTCCGGAATAACTAGCCCAATGGTTCGCGTCTTGCGACGTCGGAGGCTCTGCGCCGAGGCGTTCGGGTGGTAGTCGAGTGACTTAGCGACCTCTCGCACGCGCCGGCGGACGTCTTTAGAAATCCGTGCATTCGGCACGTCGTTCAGAACCAGAGAGACAGTTGTCTGAGAAACACCTGCGAGCTTCGCAATATCTTGCGCGGTTGCTCGGATCACGGCCATGTAAGCACTCACGAGAATGATAATACCTTTTATCAAGACGCACTATATCACAAGAGACCGTTGGCGTCAAGACCCATAAGCCGCGCGCGGTCTCCGCGTGTTGCCGCAGGACCAGGAACGTGGTAACTGTGGAGGCAAGAAACATTGGCTTCACCTGATCAGCCGAGGGACGAGCTGCCCCATGACGCCCGCCATCCCCGACCTCCGTCAATACCTGACGAACGCGTACAGCGCGGAAGATCTTGCCACGCTGTGCGCCGACTACTTCCGCGCTGTGTACGAAAGCTTCACCGCGGGCATGACCAAAGGGCAGCAGATCGGCATCGGCGAGAAGGCGGATCACCGGGTGGCGCAGGTATGGGAGGACGTCATCGCGTTCTGCCGGTGGCTGAGCGCGACGACTGACCAGGAGTTTCGCTCGCCCACTGAGGCCGAGTGGGAAAAGGCGGCGCAGCCCTTCGGCAGGCTCAGGGGCGGCTCACGGGCGCTGAGCTGGTCGAAGCGCGGCCCTTCGACCAGCTCAGCGTGGAGGCGAATCTACTATGCCTTGATCGCGCCCGAGGTCAAACCCGCGATGAAATAGCGCATGGTGAACATGAACAGAATGATCAACGGAAGGGACGCCAACACGTAGCCGGCATACATCGGTCCCCAGCTCTCTGTGCCGATGTACGAGCTGCCGAAGCTGACGATGCCGACCGAAATCGTCCAGCGCCGGCCATCCGGGATCGTCACCAGCGGCCAGATGTAGTCGTTCCAGGTACCCAGGATGTTCATGATGGCGATCGTGACCAGGATCGGCTTGGACAACGGGATGCAGATCCCACTGTAGAGCTGGAACGTGTTGGCTCCGTCAATGCGCGCCGATTCGAAAAGCTCCTCGGGCAGCGAAGCGAAGAAACTGCGCATCACGAAGATCGCGAAGATCTGCCCGCCGGCGATGTAGGGCAAGATCAGCGCGCCATAGGTGTTCATCAGGCCCAGGCTCTTGACGAGCAGAAATGCCGGCACGAGCGTCAGGATGCCGGGGATCATCAAGAGCGCCAGCAGCACCAGGAAGAGCGCCTCGCGGCCGGGGAAGCGGAAGCGTGCGAACACGAACGCGGAAACGCTACCGATGAACAACACGCCAGCCGCCGAGGTGATCGAAACGAGCAGGCTGTTCCCCACGTAGTTCTTGATGCGCGTCCAGGCGTCGCTGTAGTTCGAGAGCTGGATCCATTGGGGCAGACCCCAGAAGTTGTGCTGGAAGTCCGGCGTGGCCTTGAACGACGTCATGACCATGAAGAAAAACGGGAAGAAAGTCAAGACCGCCGCACAGATCAGGATGATGTGAATCGGGAAGTCGTGCTTCAATGTTTTGCGCATCGTCCCGTCTCCTTCAAGCCCCGATGAATTCCACACTGGACTTGAGATAGCGCGTATTCAGATAGGTCAGAGTCAGCGTAATGATAAACAGCGCGGTGCCGATAGCGCAGGCATAGCCCATCTTGTTGTAATACATGGCGTTGCGGTAGAGCCACAGGCCTGGCACCATGGTGACCACACCTGGCCCGCCGTTCGTCATCACCATGATGGTGGCGAAATTCTGCAGCGCGCCGATCACGGTCAGGATCACGATCAGTTTGATCTGCGACATCACCAGGGGGATTTCCACCCGCCAGAAGCGGTTCCAGGCGCCGGCGCCGTCAATCGCAGCGGCGTCCAGCAATTCGGTGGGAATGGCCTGGAAGCCTGCCAGGTAGATGAGGGTAGACATCCCTGCGACCCACGGGAAGCCGATGAACATGACGGCATATAGCGCCAGGTTGAAGTCACCGAGCCAGGGACGGGCAGCGGAAGCCATGTCCAGGCCGCGGAGCATCTGGTTGATCAGGCCGATCTGTGGAGCATAGATGGATCTCCAGATGCCCAGCACCACCATGCCGGGCACCACCAGGGGAATCACGAAGAGCACGCGGTAGAAGTAAGCCAGGCGCAAGTCGCGCAGGTGGAATATCAGCGCGCCGGCCAACAGCGGAAAGGTCAGGTTGACCGCCAGCGCAAAAAGGGCCAGCTTGACCAGGTTAGCCACCGAACCCATCAAAGTTGGATCGTTCACCATCGCAATGAAATTGCCCAGGCCGATGAACCGCTGGATGTTGGCCCCGTTCCACTCGAAGACGCTATGGAAGAGCGCTGACCCGGCCGGATAGTAGTTAAAGGTCAACACCAACACAAAAGTCGGCACCAGGATCAGATAGGCCTCTTTGCTGCGCAAAATGCGGCGCGCCAGGCTGATCTCCTTCTCGCGCGGTACAGCGATCTGGAATGCGCCGCGTCCCAACGTCGTCTCTGCCATGGTCTTTCTCCGCGTTCGACAGCTAACGTGGGCGAGCGGACGCTCGCCGCCCACCCACGTCTCAGAAACTGGCAGTCAGGGCTACTTCACCCAGTCCGGATGCTCGGCCGCCAACTGCTTGGCCGCCTTTTCCATCTCGCCCTGGATCTTGTTCGCCATGCCGTCCGTGTCAATCTTGCCCGCGAGGAATTGCTGGAGCTGGTTCCACATCGTATCCACGAACTCGCGGGTCAACATCGAGTCGAACGGCTCGATGCGTTCCGCCCCGAACTTGACCAGCATGTCCGTGTACACCGACAGGGTCGGATCCGCGCCGGTCGTGTCCACGATGCCTGGGGCGAAGCCGCCGTGGTCATTGAGCAACGGGATCAACTGCTTGGGCGCCGTGATGAAACGCATCCAGTCAATCGTCTCGTTGAGGACGCCACGCTTCTCCGCTGCGGCCGCGATCGCGTACTGGAAGACGCCGCCCACGCCAGCCATCGCCGGGAAGTCAAGGCCGCCGAACTGAGAGGTTTCCTGGGTGATCTTGGGGATCTTGGGCAAGATGCCCCACTCGAACTTGATCAGCGGATCGTTGCGTACCGGCTTGTTCATCCAGCTCCCCAGCCAGGCCATCGCCGCGTCGCCATTGGCCCACAGCTTGTAGACGTCGCCGGGCGGGAAGGCCCAGAAGCCATCGGGCCACCACTTCGACCAATCCTTCATGATGCGCAGCATCTCCTTCCACTCGGGATCGGTCGCTCCGTAGCGCTTGTCAAGGATCGCCTTCACCATGATGGGCGGCTGCAGGTTCTCGCCGGGCTTCCAGGTGCGGGAAACTGGCTGATTGGTGCCCTTGATCATGCCCATCTTCTTATCGTAGAGCACATCCTGAATGATGCGGGTGGTCCAGCTACCGTAGAGCTGCACGCCGCCCGCCAGGTCCATGCTGATCGAGACCGGCGTCACCTTGGCGTCCTTGATCGTCTTCTGAGCAGCATCGAAGTCTTTCCAGATCTCAGGCACCTTCAGGCCCAGCTTGTCGAAGAGGGTCTTATTGTAGAAGAAGCCGGTGCCGACGAGATCGCCGGTGATCATGTAGATGTGGCCATCTGGGGCCTTGCCGCTCTCGATGCACGGCGCCTGGAAAACCTCTTTCCAGGTCTTGTTGTTGGCCACGTAGGGGTTAGGCTGTGCGAGGAACGGATCCAGGTTGACGAACCAACCCTTTTGATAGTCACGCGCGATGTAGCCGCGTTGATACCAGACGATCTCGGGCGAGGTGCCGCCCGACATCTGGGTCACCAGCCACTCCTCATAGCCTTGGGCGAGCGCGGGCACGAACTCGACCGTGA
>VGOD01000182.1 GCA_016876015.1 Chloroflexota bacterium | reverse complement strand
CGGCCTCCTGCCGCAGCCAAAGGGTTGTCATGGCATCATCACTTCGTCGCTCGATCCACCCACACCACCGCATCCTGCTTCTGCGCACCGCCATCTGCTTCGCGATAGAGCAGCCAGCGCAGCCAGGCGGTGAAGCCCTTCAGTCCCTCGGGTCGCCAGCGTTCCAGCACGGTGAAGTTCACACCGCTGTAGTGTTCGGCCGGCGCGTTGGCCAGATCGGCCGGCGTGACGACGATCGGGGCCGGGTCAGGCGGCAGGTTTCCGAGCACCCGCAGGGCTGCATAGTTGCGCAGCTCCCACCGCAGAACCGCCGCCATCCTGTTGTTCGCCTCGGCCGGCATTACGAGATCCACGCGCGCGGCCTGCGGCCCGCCGCCCTTCAGCGCGGCGAGATAACGCAGTGTGGACCTGAACTCGGCCAGGTTGGGGCTGGGCGTCTCGATGACGACAGCCGCTCGCCGCCCCGCGTCGCGGTCATAGCTGAGCCCGCTGACCTGACCGATGCTCCAGGCCAGCAGAAACAGCAGCGGCACGACTGGCCAGGCGCGAACCACCGTGTCCCAACTGCCCCATACCCCATACACCAACCAGAGCAGCACCGCCAGGGCCGCTGTTACGATGCCCACGCCCGTGTAGAGCGCCCGCCAGTCCGCGTTGTTCCATGTGCTATAGGCGCTCGGCAGACAGATAGCGGCGGTGAACAAGAGGATGGCGCTGAGGCTCGCCAACAGCCACGGATCGAGATCACGCCGCCAGGCCCAGGCATTGCGCAAGACCTGGGCGACGACCGGCCCTGCCAGCAAGCTCAGCGCCAGCGCGACCAGCGCCAGATCGGCCGGATGGCGCCCAACGCCGATCACCGGCATGAGCAGCGTTACTCCGACCGCCAACGCAGCGAACCGGCCGAAGCGGTCATTGCGGCGCAGCGTCGAGCCGCCGACCAACGACGCCATCCCGGCTGCGCCGAAGCCCAGCAGCAATGGTTCGCTCAACAACAACCGCCGCAGGATGTCCCACGCGCCGTACTCGCCGGCGCCAGGCCGGCCAGCCCACAGCCACGCCCCCAACAGATCGGCGGCGGCCGCCAGCCCAGAGGGCGCGACGAAGAAGAACGTCGAGCTGATCGCCAACGCCAACACTGCCGCCAGCAGCAGACTGCCCGGCAGAGACCTGGTGTCTTGTCGCCCCTGGCAGACCTCCCGCCAAATCCGAGCCGCCGCATCTCGCTGCCAGATGAGCACGGCGACCGCGACCAGGAGCACGGTGTAGGCGGCCGGCCCCGAGGCCAGCAGCAGACCGAGGGCGACCGCGGCCAGCGTCAGGCGGCGGGAACACAGCCGCGGCGCGGCCAGGCACGCCAGCAACGCCAGGGTCAACGCCGGCGTCAGCGCGTTTCCCACGCCCTGCCGGCTGGTCCACACCGCCATCGGCGAAAGCGCCCAGAGCAGCGCGGCCATCAGCGCGCCGCCGCGCGTCAGCCGGCCGCGCAGCGCGTAGAACAACAGCGGCGACAGGCCGCCCAACAGGGCGGGCCACCACCGCGCAAGCGCCTCGGTTGCCCCGAAAGGAATGAGGAGCAACCGCTGCAGCGTGAAGAGCAGCGGGCTGATGTCTGCCAAATCATACGCGCGCCCGGTCGCGGCGGCCAGTGCCGGCAGCGCCTGCGCTGCCTCGGCCGGACTCAGCGGCTGCCAGGCAAGGCCCCACAGCCGCACGCCCAAGGCCAACGCTGCGATGACGCCGTAGGCTGCTCGCTCGATCGTCAGCCACTCTGCCAGATTCAGACGACGACTGGCCTGTCTCGATATCCAAACTGACTCTGTCATGCAATCTCCAAGACGATCAGGCAGGCATCAACTCACGTTGTTCGACCCGAGACGCCAACTGACGCACATTCGAACGATGACCCCAAAGAAACGAGCCAGTTCAGGCATGTTGCTCCCCAACTGCGGCAAGATCACCTCGCATAGATCCGCACACCGTCTCGATCATACACCCGCCGCAGCGACCGGTCGAAGCGCGCCAGGGCCGGATCGCTGAGGCCATACTTCCTGCGCTCCAACGCGCCGACATAGACATAGTCCACGGCCCACTTGTCGAGGAGTTTGGGCAGGTCCTCAGCCCGTGCGCCGCGGTAGATCTGGTCAAGCGCCTCTGGCCGGCCAGCGGTCAGCCTGTCGTAGGCCGCCCCGCGCCACTGTCGCTCGTGGAAGTCCCAGCCGAGCAGCGTGGGGTTGCCCGTGGACATGGAGACGCGCTGCGCGCCCTCGGGACTGTAGGAGCCGCCCGGCGCCTCGACCACGACCGCGTCCGTCGCGACGTTGGCGCGCAGCCATTCGATGGCCAGCATGTCGGCCGGGTTGTAGCGGCGCAGGTGCGCCAGCCCATCCAAAGTCGGCTGGCCTTGAAAACCATCGGCCTTGCTGGGAATGGCCGCCAGCGGATAGAGCAAACCACCAAACACCAGCAAGCCTGCCAGAGTCAGCGCGGGCAGCTTGAAGCCAAGCGCGACCTCGCGGCGAGCCAGGCGGCTCACGGCATAGGCGGCCGCCAGCGCCAACATGATCCATGCCTGGTAATAGAACTTAAAAACCGTGTTCATGCGCGAGCCGAACAGGTCACGAAGATACACGAACTCCACCGCGAAGGTCAGCAGTAGAGCCAGGCCGATCAGCAGCAGGGCGAAGAGATCGGTGATGGAAAGAATGGTAGATTGGTAGATTGGTGGGGCCTCGTTCGTCTCACTGCTCTCCCCGGTCGAGATTGGTTGCTGACCGCCGCGGTCTTCCAGGCGCGCCCAGATCAGCCCCACGGCCCACGCGATCAACCCTGCCAGGACCAGGTAGGTCCACGGATTCTGGATCCGCACGCGCAAAATCAGGGCGGCCAATTCGCCGGCAGAGCGGTCGCCGACATGGGCCTGGACCGCCGGGTTGTCGAGCACGGTATCCAGAAAGGCCCGGCCCTGCGGCAAAAGGAGCAGACTGCCGAAGAGCAGCGCCAGGAGCGCGGTAGGCCCGATCAACGTCCACGGCAGAACGGCCAGGCCGCGGCGCAAGAGCGATCCGTGCCCGTGTTTCCCGACCGGCGACCAGCTCATCAGCGCCAGGAAGAAGACAGCCAGGACAAGCAATGGTCCAAACATGACCAGGTACTGGCTGAAACGGCTGGGGAAGAGCAGGTTGGGCAGGATGCCGCCCAGTTGCGACTGAAAGCCCATGTAGAAAGGCAGGTAGAATAGCACGCCCCACACGCCCAGCAGTGCGCCGCCCGCCAGGGCGCGGCCGACAACTGCGCGTTGCAGGCCGTTCTGCCGCGCCAACCCCACGCCAAGCGCCAATGTCGCCAATGCCAGGTAGATCGGGAAATCCCACGTGTTCAGAAAAGCCAACGCGCCGAGCACGATCGCATACAGGGCTATGCCCGGCGCTCCGAGGCTGGTAAGGGCGCCGAGGAAACGAAGGAAGCGGGAAACGTCAAACGTCAAACGTGAAGCGTGAAACGTGAAACGTGAACTAGAGGGAGCGATCCCGGCGGACGAAGCGCTTCCCGATCTCCGATCTCCCGTTCCTCGACCCTCGTCTCCCGTCTCTCCGCCAGTCGCCGGGCTTTCGCCTCCCTCCTCCATCCTCCAACCTCCACCTGCCAACCTCCACCTGCCAACCTCCACCTTCCAACCTCCCGCCTCCAGCAGCAGATTCAGCGCCAGACCGATGGCCAGGAGCACAAAGGGCAGGGCCAGGACGTGCGGGTGCATATCGCCGAGCAAGAAGCTGAAGAAGGGGAACTCGTCAATCACCTCGATCGTGGCGCCAAGCAGATCACGATCGTGGATGACTCGTGAGGCGCGCCACCACCACCAGAAGCCGCCGGTCCAGCCGCCGGTGGGCGGGGCGTCGGTCAGTTGCTTGATGTCCAGCCATTTGATCCAGCTCAGCGGCGCGAGTCCGCGATGATACGCGAACTCCACGAGGACTTCGAGGTTGGCCAACACCCCTACAAACACCGCGCCCAAGATTCCGAATGCGATGCCGCGGCCTGCAGCAGGCGTGGAGCGTATTGCGTATTGCGTGCTCCGTATTGTGGGCTCTGGCGCGGCGGTCTCGACTTTCGGACCGTTGGCTTCTGCCAGCCGCACCAGATCGTATACGATGCCAAAGGCGCCGATCATCGCGAGCGCATACCAGAGAGCCACGCCCAGGTTGAAGCCGATCGCCGGATCCACGCCGGTCAACTGGATCAGGATGCCCAACATGACGTAGCCGAAGTAGTAGTAACTGATGGCATAGCCAGACAACCACGGGTCTTGAGGTGGGAAGAAGCGGCTGCCCAGAACGCCGTTGATGAAGGCGCACTCCATCGGCTTCTCGGTGCCCGCAATATCGGGATTGTAGGCCCGGAAGGCGGCCCAGGCCGCGAAGACGAACAGGAAGAGCAGCTCCGTCGCCAACACCAATCGCCAGTTGGCGCGCAGCCAGGCGAATAGCGGCCGCCCCATCCCGCCGGCCTGCGCGAGGCCGGCCGCCGCGTCCCGATCATGGGGCCGGTTGCCCCGCGCGCTCGGCGCTGCGAGCGGCTGCCGAACCAGCCCGCCGCGGCCCACCCAGGCCGAAACGCCCGCCACGATCACGAGCGCGGCCACGATGCCGCCGACGCGGTTCGGCAGCAGATGGAAGATCGCGGCGAGCCACAGGACAAACGAGACGAGCAGCAGGCCCATGGCTTTTGCAAGGGGGTATCCCCGGCTTGGAAGGCGCGCCAGCCATCGCCAGGTTAGCGGCAGCGCAGTCAACGCGCAGAGTTGGATGACCAACCACCAGAGAAGGGTCGGAATCATGATCGGGTCCTGAACCGGCGCTTAGATTACGTCAACGTCCAGCTCGCCAGGGTCACGAGCCAACAAGCATTCTAACATGACAGGAAACGAGAGGCCAAACGCGTTCAACGCGGTGGTGCGTGCAAACCGCTGCCCAGCAAACCCGGCTGGCGCAGCACGGCGGGCGTCAAGGCAACAGCTATCGCCGGCGCAGACGATGCGACCAAGTGCACCCGACTCAGCGGCCGGGGCGCGGGCTCCCCATCTGCTGCCCAATATGCGGTGAGTACAATGTCGCGCTGCGGCGAGGCCAACGCCAGCCCTGGGGCAGTCGCCAGGGCCAGCGGCGTGGCCGTCGGCGTCACCGACGGCGTCTCGGCCAGTTGGATCTGCGTAGGCCGCACCGCGCGGATCACCAGCCACACGCCGAGAGTCAGCAACACGAACACGCCAATCGGCAGCAACGCGCGCCTGAACACCACAGGACTGCGCTGCTCGCGGGCTGCAGCGCAACCAGGTTGCCGGCGCGTTCGGCTCGAGCGAGCCCTGAACTCAGAGGGGTTGCCCACCCTGGAGGCCACGGCTGCGCCGCCGCGCGGGGCAGCGCGAGCAGCAAGGACGGCAGCCAACGGCTTCGACAGGCTGGCGGGTAACTCCGGCGCCGAGAGGCTGGCGAGCTGGCGGTCCACCTCCGTGTAGGCGGCGCGCCTCAACGCGCACGCTCGACAGGAGGCGACGTGGCTGTGTATAGCCTGCTGCTCGGCCGGATTCAGACTGCGATACACCGCCAGCAGCATGACCGTCTCATGGCGCCCGTTCATTGCCGGTTCTCCCGCTCATATGCCCGTCGAAACATCTCCTTGGCCCGATAGATGCGCATCTTGACCGCGCTTGCGCTGATCTCAAGCGCCTCTGCGATCTCGTTGATGGTGAGATCGTCGTGACTGTGCATGAGCAGCGGCGCCCTGTAGGCGACCGGCAGCGCCGCCAACGCCGCCTCCACCGCACTGCGCTGACCGATCTCATCAATGGCGGCGCCCTCTCCGGAAAGCCAGGCGCGGGCGGCCTGCCACGGAAGCCAGGCGAAACGCCGCCGGCGCCGCAAGGCATTACAGGTCGTGTTGGTCGCGATGCGATACAGCCAGGCCCGCTGATTAACCACGTCAGGCAGCCGGCGGCGCGCCTCAAACAGGCGCACAAAGGTCTCCTGGGTCAAATCCTCTGCCCACTCCCGGTTATCCACCAGTCGCCAGATGTAGGCGAAAATGGCTGACCGGTATTCGCAGAACAGCCCGCCGATCACATCGTTCGCTTCGGATTGGGCGCACATCCGCTTCTTTCGCTCTGGCTCTGATTCGCGAGCCGCGCAATCTATGAAAGTATGACAATCAGGCGGCCCGTTTGGTCACAGCGAATTACTGCGTTTGGTAGATCACCACCTGCGGGTTTCGATAGGCTATCGACAGGTCGCCCGCCTCGACCATGGCATCGAACTTGGCCAGGCCTTCCGCGGGAAAGAGAATGCGCTCCTGGACGCCGACATAGATGTAGGCAACGCGCAAATCTCGGATCAGCTCGCGAGTCCGCACGAAATCAGTCGTCGCGAAAAACTCCTTGCCTTGCTCCAGGCGGCGCATCACCTGGTCGGCCGGACGTTGTTCATATTGGTGGTGGCCGACGAAGATGGGCAGACCCGTGAGACTGCCAGCGCGCAGGCCGCCTGCGCGGTAGTAGTCGTAGCCGATCGGTTGGCCGTCCAGCTCGTATCCGCCCGCAGGCGCCTCGGCCACAACTGGCGTGCCCGCGACGTGCTCCAGCAGCCACTGGATCGCCAGGTAATCATAGCTCATCTCGATCGTGTTTTCTGCCTCGGGCCAGTTGAACCGACCCACGGTCATGAACGCCATGCCGTCGAGCGTACCGATGGCCGGCCGGGGGCCAGGGAAACGATCCTGAACGCGCGCCGGAGTCCCGGCCAGCGCAAAGGTCAACCCGGCGGCTAAGAGCAAAACGGTCGCGGCCCGCCACGGCATCCGCAGCCAGTCTGGCCAGCCGGCGGCCGCGGCCCAGATGCGCGGCAGCGAGACGCCGGCCGCCAACCCCAGGAAGAGCCAGGCCGGCATCGAGAACTTGAACAGCGTGTTCATGCGATACCATTCCCCGCCCTCCAGAAAATCGCGCAGGTAGAAGAGCTCGATCCCGGCGACCACGCCCAGGCCGGCGGCCATCAGCCAGGCCACGAACGCTTGGTCTGCGCTGACCCATCGGCGCAAGGCGAAGGTCAGGGCCAGGCCGAGCGGCGCGATCAGCACGGCCGCGGTCAGCCGATCCATGACCGCCAGCAATGTCGCAAGGGCCAGCAGACCGAGCAGACCGAGAAGCCACAGTCGGTCGGCGTGGAAAAGCTGCGGGCCAGGGTCAGGAACCACCTCGGCATCAGCCGTGGATGACTGACCGCCAACCGCTGTGGCCTCGGTAACCGCCTCCTCGCCCGGCAAAAGGCTGCCCTCAGCCCCTCGCAGGGTCTTTCCTGGCTCAGCTGCCAGGACAGGCTGGTCGCTGCCATCGGGGGACGCTGACTCGCTCGGCAAGGTCTGCTGACCGCCACCGTCAGGGGGCTCGGTCGGGAGATCCTCCGACATGCCTTCGACTGCGCTGAAGAGGCTGCTCGGAGCAGGCTCTGGCGCAATCGCGGGAGCGTCGTCAGAAGCCGCGGTTACGGAAACCTGTGGCCCCTCGCTCAGCTCAGGCCGGGAAGCTGTCTCTGGCCCGTCGGCAGCTTCTAATCTGCAATCTGCAATCTGCGATTTGCAGTCTGCAATTTGCAATTTGCAATTCTCAGTCCGGCGCCGCCACTCGGTCAGGGCGAAGCTGTACGCCAGGAAGATAAAGATACCCCACACCAACAGCCACGGCCCAAAGGGGCTGGCGCTGTGCCCCCATCCGAAGAAGCGGCTGAGGAGCGGCCCTGTGCGGCCGCCCACCTGGGCCTGGTAGTTCAGGAAGAAGGGCGCATACGCGGCGAGCGCCAGGACGCCGATCGCGGCCGCGACCACGCTCGCGCCGGCCAGCCGGACGATTCCTCCGATGCGCCAGGCCGTCAACAGACATGTGCCTGCCACGAGCACGAAGTAGATCGGCAAATCCCACGTGTTGATCGCGCCCAGGCTGCCCAGGGCAAGGGCGAGCCAGAGAAAGGCCCCCGTGCTCCTGCCGCCCTTCAGCCAGCTCAGCACAACGCCCAGCACGAGCATCCCGAACGGCATGGCGATCATGTGCGGGTGCAGGTCGGCGAAGAGAAAGGTCCAAAAAGGAAACTCGTTGATGGTGAAAGGGATGACCCGGCTCGGCGACCAGAAGTCATAGGCTGCGGCCGGCGCGCCGGCCGCGATCGCAGCCAGCCCGCGCGCCAACGCGCCGAGATAGGCGATCGGTTGGTCGGCGATGTGCAGCGTTCCGCCCGCGGCCGCGATCCCGCGCAGCAGCTCACCAAAGCCAGCCAGATTGCCCATCAGAAGCACGAACACCATGGCGAGCAGCGACGCTAAGACCCTAGTTTCCAAGACCCTAAAGGTCTTAGAGACCTTTGGGGTCTTGGGCGCTGCCAGAGAATAGCCGACCGCAAACACCCCCACTGCCGTCAACGCGAACAGCGACGGCACAGCGAGATTGAACGCTACCTCGGCAGCCACACCGGTGAGCTTGACGACCAGGCTGACCAGGTAAAGCCCAAAGTAGTAGTAGTTCAGGATGCCGCCCGCGAAGTAGGGATCGTAGGGCGGGAAGTGGGCGCTGCGCAGCGTCGCGTTGAGGAAGGCGAACTCCATGAACTTCTCGCCGCCATTCCACGGCTGCCACAGGTCGGGGTTGAGCAGCCGGATGCCCACGAAGGCGACGAATGCACCCGCGAACAGCGCCTCCTCGCCCAGCAGCAGCCTGCCGCGCTCGGCGCAGAAGGCCGCGATCTGCCGGCGCTGCACCCAATACGCTACTGCGGCCAGCATGGCCAGGCCGGTCAGGAGGATCGCGATGACGCCAACGCGATTCTGCCACAGCCCCAGGCTGACGCCTAGCCAGTGCACCCACCCCAAGAGCAGCCAGCCGGCCGTTCGGGCCAGCGCGTACCCCCGGTCGCTCAGGCCGGGCAACAGCGGAAAGAGCAACGGCCACGCAGCGCAGCCGAAAATGCTCAGCGCCAGCCACCACACAAAGACGGCGACGACCGGTCGCTCGCTGGCGAAGCGGTTCCAACGAAAATCAGCCACGACCGGCAGGGTGTCTACCGGCTGCGACAGGGTGAGCGGCGCTCCGGGCGCGGGGTCCTGTCCGGGCGGCAGCAGCCGGGCATGGCCAGGGATCTTTGAGACCCTAAAGGTCTTGGAGACCTTTAGGGTCTGGATCCCCGAGACCTTTAGGGTCTGCGGCAGATACCTGCCCAGCCGGGCGCGCAACAGGCTCGCGCTCAGCCGGTCGGTGTTGGCGAAGATCACCACGGTCGGGTGGTCGTAGACGGTGAAGCTTTCGTCCGCGTGGTCATCTCGGATGACCAGGCTGCCGAGTCGCGGGTACGCGGTGAACTCGGCCGCCGGCCGGTAGCCCAACTGCCCGGTGAACAACAGCCGGTAATACTGGCTGGTCAGCGGATAGCGTCGAGGCAACCGCTGGATCGGTGCGGAGAGGCGGTTGCTGGCCAGGATGAGGTAATCCGCGTCGCTGAGCGCGGCGACCAGTCTGTCCAGCTTGGCAGGGGTGTCGGCATCCCACAGGGGCAGCTCGACGCGATCGTATTCGCGCAGCGGGGGGCGGCCCGGGATCTCATCCATGCGCAGCGGCAGCGCGTCGTCCCAATGCTCGGTCAGCAGCCTGGTGCGGAGCCCCCTTTCAGGGTTCTCGGCTGCCACGTTTTCGTAGATCCAGCGCGAGGCGCGCAGCCACGGGTGTTCCTGCCGATAGACGCCGGTGAAGGCCAGCGCCCAGGCGACCGTGAAGACGCCGATCGCGGCGACCGCCGCGGCCCAGGCCGCCCCTCCTCTTCGACCCCAGCGCGACCGCAGCCAGTCACAGACTGCCAGCGCGCCTCCGGCCGCAAAGACGAGCAGGAACGGCAGGAGCGGCGCCATGTAGCGCAGAAACTTGGCGTGAAAACCGCCCGTGAGCGCGAAATAGGGCAGCGCCCAGGCGATTAGCACGGTTTCGACCGGCGAGCTCCTGCGCCTCCCCACCCGGATCGCGGCCCAAACCAGGCCGCCCCAGGCCGCAAGGCCCAATGGCCAGCCGAGTCCCCATTGGCTCAACTGCTGGATGAAGTACCCGAACGCCGCGGTTCCGATGTACTGCCGCGTGTAAGGCGCATCCATGATCCCGCTGACCATGGCGTTCTGCGAGAGGATGTTGGCGGCATAGGCGATGAACTCGATCAGGGCAAACGGATTGGTGAGCACGAAGACCGCCGCGGCCGCGCCCCCTGCGATGGCGATGCGCCTGACGACGGTCACGGACCGCCACGTCCAGTCGGCCGCTGGCAGACCGTGGCAGGCTGCGACCGCCAGGGGCGCGATTAGCAGCACGGCGCTGAACTTGGAGCCGACCGCCAGCCCCGTCATGGCGCCGGCGGCCAGCCACAGGCCCCAGCGCGAGAATGCCCTGCTCTCGCCTCGCGTCGCTTCTGCGGCCCAGCGGGCCGCGAACCACATCGCCGCGATCGTGCAGAAGGTCAGCACCACATCTACGGCATAGAAGTGGCTGAGCTGGATCGGCAGGACCGCCACGGCATACCCGGCGGCCGCCAGCAACCCTGCGATCCACCCCCGCTGGGCCGGCGGCCTGCCATACGCGCGCCGCGCCAGGGCGAACACTAGCAACAGCGTACCCAGGTCCGACACGCCGGAAATGACACGGCCCACCAGCGGCAGGTAGTTGTAGTCGGTGAGCTGACGGCCGATGACGTGGAGAGGCTGAAACGCTGCAGGAAAGGCGAGCGTCGTGCTTCCGAACCACTCCCCCACCGTCTGACCCGTGTGCGCCACGATCACCAGCAGGTAAAGGGGGAAGTGGCCATATGAATAGGCGCGAGGCTTGCCGGCCAGATCTCCTGCGCCCGGCGGCCAGCGGAAGGGGTTGATGGTCGAGCGCCGCGGATCGAGCGCGCTCGCGAAATCCGCCGGCCACGAGATGCTGTCAGCCACCCAGACGATGAAACGCTCGTCAGGGTGGACGTGCTGGAACTGATCCCAGTTGAGATGCGTGAAGCGCAGCGCGCCAGCTGCGAGAAAAAGCAATACAAAAAGCGAAAAGCGAAAAACAAGAGAGCGGCAGCGCATCGGGCTGACGGACGCAGATGTGGAGTGAGCAGTCACGGTATTCCTGAGCGGTGGTTTTCGAAGAAATGGGCTTATACTGTGTCCAACTGCCAACCTTTTCGTGGCAGCCGCGCCGTTGTATCTTCTCAATTTGTAGGGGCGCACCCTTGGTATCTTTTCAATAAGTGGGGGCCGACGGGGGTCGCAGACCATAGGCATCAAGCTAAGCCTTTCGGCAGCTCACCGCCGGTCTGTGACCGGCGGTCGGGGCGCGGCAACTG
>VGOD01000181.1 GCA_016876015.1 Chloroflexota bacterium | reverse complement strand
CGACGTTCTCGAAGACAATGATCGGCTGACCGGGCATCGGATCCTCAACTGAGCGGGTGACGCCCCCTGGCGACAATGCACATGCTCTCGATCTGGACCGCAGCGTTACGGGAGATGGGGCAAAAAGGCGTATAACGATTGTAGCATAGCTCTCTGTCGGCATGCAAATCGGCTGGAGGGTGGGGGTGGGGGTTGGAGGTTGGAAGGACCAGGAATGGGGCGCGGCGGGTTAACTCAATGGCAGGGGGGTTTGACAGGGTTTTGGTCCTGACATACAATCGCACTGATTCGCCCTCGTGTGAGAACCTGGATCGAAACCAACTCCGCGGGGCCTGGATCAGGAGCGAGCGATGTTGACCCATATCCGCATCCGCAACTTCAAGAAGCTGCAGGACGAGAACTTCGAGCTTGGCAAGTCGGTAGTCCTTATCGGCCCCAATAACTCGGGCAAGACTACCGGGCTGCAGGCGTTGGCGCTGTGGGAGATCGGGCTGCGACGTTGGAGCGAGAAGTATGGCAGCAAGACGTCGCCCAAAGAGCGCCCTGGTGTGACGATCAATCGCCGCGATTTGATTGCCATCCCAGTCCCCGATGCCAATCTCCTGTGGCGCGATCTGCGCGTGCGCAGCATCGCGGGCCGGGGCTCTGGACAGCAGCGGACGCAGAATATCCGCATCGAGGTTGTGGTGGAGGGGATCAGTGAAGGCCGCGCGTGGTCCTGTGGACTGGAATTCGACTACGCCAACAAAGAATCGTTCTATTGCCGACCCCTACGTCTCGATGACGATGATCCGCCGACGCGGATGCCTGTGCCGGCCGAAGCCGCGCTGGTCGGGGTCGCGTTCTTGCCGCCGATGTCAGGGTTGGCAGATCGCGAGTTCATCAAGCAGACGGGCGAGGTTGGTGTTTTGATCGGGCAAGGCCAGACCGCCCAGGTGCTGCGTAACCTGTGCTACCAGGTCTATGGCGAATTGGAGGAGCTCGCAAAGGAGACGCTCCTGGTCAAAGAGTCGCGTCCGCCATACGGAGAACGCAAGCCGGAGTTCGATGGCTCGGCCGCCTGGAAAGAGTTGATCGGCCACATCAAGCGACTGTTTGGGGTGACGCTGCTGCCGCCGAGATACATCAAAGAGCGCAGCGAGCTCGTCATGGCCTACGAGGAGCCGGGCGGCGCCAGACTCGACCTATCCTCTGCCGGCCGCGGGCTGCATCAGACGCTCCTGTTGCTGACCTATCTCTATGCCAACCCTCAGACGGTCTTTTTGCTGGATGAGCCGGATGCTCACCTGGAGGTCCTGCGCCAGCGGCAGACCTATCAACTGCTGACTGAGCTGGCGGGGCGTCAGGGCTCGCAGATCATCGCGGCCAGCCATTCTGAGGTTGTGCTAAACGAGGCAGCCGATCGTGACATCGTCATCGCGTTCGTCGGCCGGCCGCATCGGATCAACGACCGCGGCTGCCAGGTATTGAAGGCGTTGACCGACCTGGGCTTCGAGCAGTACTACCAGGCGGAGCAGACCGGCTGGGTGCTCTACGTCGAGGGCGCGACCGATCTGGCGATCCTGAAGGCGTTCGCGGCGACGCTTGGGCATCCGGCCGCCCAGCTTCTGGAGCGGGTTTTCGTCCATTACGTCACCACTAACCTGCCGCAACGCGCCCGTGATCATTTCTGGGGTCTGCGTGAGGCAAAGGAGGATCTGGTCGGCCTTGCGCTGTTCGACCGGCTGGATAAGAAGCTCGTGGTGGGCGGCCCGTTGGTCGAGTTGGCCTGGCGGCGGAGGGAGATCGAGAACTACCTGTGCCAGGAAGCGGTGCTGCTGCGCTACGCCCGGCACGAGCTGTCCGGCGATCTGTTCGGCGCAGCCGAGGCCGATCGCCGCGAAACCGCAATGCGCGAGGCGATTCAGCAAGTTGCCGCGGCTCTCAAGACGTTGCGCAACCTGGATCCCTGGTCGCCGGACATCAAAGCGACCGACGAGTTCCTCAATCCGCTGTTTCGGACGTACTTTGCGAAGTTGGGCCTGCCTAATCTCCTGCTGAAGAGCGACTATCACGTCCTGGCAGGGCTGGTGCGCAAGGAGGAGATAGACAGCGAGATCGTCGAGAAGCTGGATACCATGGTTCGTGTGGCCGCGCAAGCCAGGCCGCAGACCGGCTGAGCGGCGCGAGTCTCGATGCAGCGTTTGGAGGTCCATCTGCGCGATGCGATTTTCAAGTCGTTCGTTCAGGCATGAGGACAACTGTTGATGGCCTATCGTGACCTTCGCGACTTCATTGCACGGCTGGAAGCGGCCGGCGAGCTGACGCGCGTGACTGCGGCGGTCAGCGCGGAGCTGGAGATCACCGAGATCGTAGATCGCGTCAGCAAAGGCCCGGCCGGGGCGAACAAGGCGCTGTTGTTCGAGCAGGTCAAGGGCTACGACATCCCGGTGCTGATCAACGCGTTCGGCTCGCCGCGGCGGATGGCCTGGGCGCTGGGCGTGGAGGATCTGAACGAGCTGACGACCCGGCTGGCCAGCCTGCTCAAGCCTGAGCTGCCGCACGGTCTGGGGCCGCTCTTCGACAAGGCCGGCGAGCTGTGGGCCGCGCTGCGCAGCGTGGGCCTGGGGCCCAAAATGGCGCGCCACGCGGCGGCCCAGGAAGTTGTGCTGACCGGCGCCGATGCAACCCTCGACCGCCTGCCGATCCTGCGCTGCTGGCCCCAGGATGGCGGTCGCTACATCACTCTGCCCACGGTCATCACCCGCGATCCGGTCCGCGGGGTGCGCAACGTCGGCATGTATCGCCTGCAGATGCACGATAGCCGCACGCTGGGCATGCACTGGCAAATCCACAAGGGCGGCGCCGAACATCAGCGCATCGCTCAGCAGACCCACATCGAGCGCATCCCCGTGGCCGTCAGCCTGGGCGGCGACCCGGCCGTGATCTGGTGCGGATCGGCGCCGCTGCCGGCCGATATTGACGAGTTCTTGTTGGCCGGCTGGTTGCGCGGCGCGCCGGCGCCGCTGGTCAGGTGCGTCACACAGCCGCTCGAAGCGCCGGCCGACGCCGAGATCATCATCGAGGGCTATGTTGACCCGGCCGAAGCGCGGCCCGAAGGGCCTTTCGGCGACCACACCGGCTACTATACCCCTGTGGACGACTACCCGGTCATGCATGTCACGGCCGTCACCCATGGCCGGCATCCCATCTACCCGGCCACGGTCGTCGGCCGGCCGCCGATGGAGGACTTCTGGATGGGCAAGGCCACCGAACGCCTCTTTCTGCCGCTGATGCGTCTGTTCCTCAGCGAGATCGTGGACGTGGCGATGCCAGCCGAAGGGGTCTTCCATAACCTGGTGCTCGTCAGCATCCGCAAACGCTTCCCCGGCCACCCGCGCAAGGTCATCAATGGGCTGTGGGGGCTGGGGCTGCTGATGCTGGCGAAGTGCATCGTGGTTTTCGACGAGACGGTGGACGTGCAGAACACCAGCCAGGCGCTGTGGCAGATGCTGGGCAACGTGGATTGGGCGCGCGATGTCGTGATTCAGGAAGGCCCCACCGACGCGCTCGATCATGCCTCCTACCGCTTCGCGTTCGGGGGCAAGATCGGCATAGATGCCACGGCCAAGGGACCGGCCGACGGCTATGGCCGCGGCTGGCCGGCGCTGGCCGTTATGCCCGATGCGGTGAAGCGGCTCGTGTCGGAACGGTGGGCAGAATACGGCCTGGGCTGACATAGTAGATGAATCTGATCGAAATCCTCTTGATCGCCGTGGGCCTGGCGATGGACGCTTTCGCCGTGTCGCTCGGCATCGGCGCCGGCGGGCGCGCCTATGGCCCGCGGCCGATCTTCCGGCTGGCGTTTCACTTCGGCCTGTTCCAGGCGGCCATGCCGGTGCTGGGTTGGCTGGCAGGGATGCAAGTGGCGAGCTTCATCGCCGAGTTCGACCACTGGGTCGCGCTGGCCTTGCTTTCGTTTGTCGGCGTGCGCATGATTCGCGCCGGGTTCGACCCCGACGGCGAGTCGCACCGCAACGATCCATCGCGTGGCGGCACGCTCGTGATGCTGGCCGTGGCGACCAGCATAGATGCGTTCGCCATCGGCCTGAGCCTGGCGATGCTGCGGGTGAGCATCCTGTATCCAGCCCTCGTGATCGGCGTCGTGACCGCTGGCCTGTGCCTGGCGGCTTTGCTCACGGGGCATCGCCTGGGCAAGCTGTTCGGCAAGCGCATGGAAATCATCGGCGGGCTGATCCTGATCGGCATCGGGCTGCGGGTGGTGATCTCGCACATTGCATGAGTTGCCAGCCAACTGTGGTATAATGGGAAGCATGACGAGGTCACGCGTGGACGCGCACCAACTGGTGGCAACACTCCAGGCATTCATGAGGCAACAGCCTGAGGTGCGGCTGGCATATCTGTTCGGCTCGTATGGCCGGGGTACATCGAATCCTTTGAGTGACGTGGATGTCGCAGTGCTGCTGAACCGATCTCTGTCGCCACAGGAATGTGGCCGGATGCATCTGCGGCTTGCCGCCGAACTGACCGCCATCTTGCGCCGCGATGATGTGGATGTGGTGATCCTCAACAGCGCGCCACTGCTC
Source organism: Chloroflexota bacterium (assembly GCA_016876015.1). GTDB lineage: Bacteria > Chloroflexota > Anaerolineae > CG2-30-64-16 > CG2-30-64-16 > VGOD01. The sequence continues at coordinate 6,962 of VGOD01000181.1, read as the reverse complement.
TTGCGTCATCGCATCGTGCGCGACGGTCGTCTGCTATTTGTCGCGGACGAAGAGGAACGGGCGAGCTTTGTGGCTGATACGCTGCTGCGCTACCTGGATCTTCGCCCGATGTTCGCTCTACTCGAAAGAGCCATGATTCTCAGGCTGCAGGAGGGACGCTTTGGTCGTGGACAGATCGGCGATTCGCCGGCGCTTCGCAAGGCTCGAGCGAAGCATCGCCAAGCTCAGACAGATCACTGAGGATGTAAGCTACGACGACTACGTCGGGGATACATTCCTGCAAGATGTCGTGGAGTACAACCTGCAGATCGCCAGCCAGATCGTGCTGGATGTGAGCACGCATATCATCGCCGAGCAAGGTTGGGAAGCGCCCGATAGCTACGAGCAGGCGACGGTTATCTTGGGGCGGCATGGCGTGATCCCACCGACGCTCGTCGAGCGGCTGCATGGGATGGCAGGTTTCCGGAACATCCTCGTCCACGGCTATCTGGAGGTGGATCAGGGCATTGTATTCACAGCGGCCACCGATCACCTGGAAGACTACGAGCTGTTCGTGGCGGCCGTGATAGCATGGTTGGAGCGCGTCGAAAGCCCGTGAGTCGTCTACGCGTCCTGCTGGAGCTGGTCAAGTTCGAGCACACCATCTTCGCGCTGCCGTTCGCCTATCTGGGCATGACGCTGGCCGCGGACGGGTGGCCGGGCTGGCCCAGATTCGCCTGGATCACCGTCGCAATGATCGCGGCGCGCACGTTCGCCTTCGCGGTCAACCGCCTGGCCGATCGTTTCTATGACAGCCGCAATCCGCGCACGCGCAATCGGCCGCTGCCAAGCGGGACGATCAGCCCGCGGGCCGTGCGCGTGCTGGCGGTTGCGGCGCTGGGCATCTTGGTTCTGGCCGCGTGGCAGCTCAATCGCCTTGTGCTGGCTTTGCTGCCAGGCGCAGTGCTCTTCCTGGCCGGCTATAGCTACACCAAGCGTTTCACCTGGGCCAGCCATTGGGTGCTGGGCTTCACCGATGGCATGGCGCCGGCCGGCGCCTGGGCGGCGGTGACCGGTTCGCTGGCGCACCCCGCGCCGTGGCTGCTCTGGTTTGCAGTCATGGTGTGGATCGCCGGCTTCGACCTGATCTATGCGTGCCAGGATACAGAATTCGACCGGACTGCGGGGCTATACTCACTGCCGGCGCGTTTCGGCAATGCCGTCGCTTTGCGCTGGGCCAGAGTGTGTCACTTCTTGACGGTCATCGCGCTGGCCGCGACCGGCCTCTCACTGGCCCTGGGCTGGCCCTTCTGGGTTGGGCTGGCCGTGGCGGCGGCGCTTTTGTGGTGGGAAAACAGCCTGGTCAGACCCGACGATCTCAGTCGCGTCAACCTGGCCTTCTTCAATGTCAACGGTTACATTAGTGTGCTAGTCCTCCTGGCTGCCTGGGCAGGACAACGCATCTAGTTCAGAAAGAGGTGAATTCATGCGTAGTTTTCTTGCAGGCCTGATGGTGGCGGTGATCATCCTGGCGATCGCCTTGCTGGCGGCCGCGATCGGGGCCCTGGGCGTAGGCGCGGTCGGCTGGTTGTTGACCCGCGTGTTCGAGTTGAGCCAGTGGGAAGGCACACTGGTGGCTTTTGGGGTGGCGATCAGCCTGGGCCTGTTGGTCTATCGGATCGTCACGCACCCCTTCCCCACAACCTGGGAGAGCGTGGCGAGCGATTACGAGGACGAGGACGAGGAGGAAGAGGAAGAGGAGGAGGAAGCGCCGCCCATCGTCCCATGGCGCCGCAGCCGGCCGACGCCGGGCACGTTGCCGTCAGAAAACCGGTCGGGCTCTCGCAGTAAACGGAAGACTGGCCAGAAATAGCGATCGCGGAGCGGTTCCCATGAAAAGATCTTCTATCTTCCTGGCGGCCCTGCTGGCGTTGAGCCTGCTGGCTGCCTGTGTGCCGGTGAAGCCAGAGGATAACAAACTGAAGGTGGCGCTGATCCCGGTGCTCGACATCATCCCGGTGTTCATCGCGCAGCAGAACGGCTATTTCGCCGAGCAGGGCATCGAGGTCGAGGGGGTGCCGGTGAAAAGCGCCCAGGAGCGCGACGTGCTGATCCAGACCGCCCAGGTGGACGGCATGTTGACCGACTTGATCTCGAACGGCCTGTTGAACAAGGAGGCGGTCAAGGTCAAGGCGGTGTACACCGCGCGCCGGCCCTACCCGAATGCGCCGGTCTTCCGGGTCCTGGCCGGCCCGCAGAGCGCCATCAAGTCGCCAGCCGAGCTAAAGGGCATCCCGATCGGCGTCAGCCAGAACACGGTGATCGAGTATCTTACTGACCGGCTGTTAGAAGCCGAAGGTCTGAAGCCGGCCGAGATCGCCAAGCAAGAGGTAAGCGCGATCCCGGTGCGCTTCGAGCAGCTCATGAACGGCAATCTGAAGGCTGCTACCCTGCCCGATCCGCTGGCCCAGGGCGCCATCGCGGGCGGCGCCAGGCTCATCGTGGATGACGCCGCGCCGAAATACTCAAGCATGTCGCAGTCGGTGCTCAGCTTCCGCGTGGACGTGCTCAAGGCCCGGCCGAATACGGTGCGGAAGTTCCTGATCGCCTGGGAGAAGGCTGTCCGGGAACTCAACGCGCGACCGGACAAGTACCAGGGGCTGCTCATCGAACAAGGCCGTGTGCCCAAGTCCATCGAGAACAGCTACAAGATGCCGCCTTTCCCCGAGCGCGGAGTTCCCACCGAGGGGGAGATCGCGGACGTGGTGGCCTGGATGCGCGCAAAGGGACTGGTGGGCCGCGATATCCCCTACGCCGAGATGGTGGACAGCGGCTTTCTCCCGAAATGACCGGCGGCGGACGCGCGACCAAGACCGCCGGCCGCGGGCCGATCACCGTCGTCGCCGGACCATGATCGCCATCGAACGTCTGACCTTCGCCTACCCGAATCAGCCCCCCATCTTCAGCGATTTCTCGTGGCAGGCGGCTGCGGGTGAGGCCTGGGCGGTGATCGGGCCTTCGGGCTGCGGCAAGAGCACCTTGCTCTATCTGATCGCGGGGCTGCGCCAGCCGGGAAGCGGCCGTGTCCTGGTGGATGGCCAACCGTTGCCTCGTCCGCGGGCCAGCACCGGCCTTATTCTGCAGGACTACGGCTTGCTGCCGTGGGCGACGGTGTGGGAAAACGTCGCCCTGGTGATGCGCCTGGGTCGCTTCTATCGCCACAAGCCCGATCCGGCCCAAGCCCCCCGCCCCTATCCCCGATCGGACATCCAGCCAGGGCAGGTGGCTGCCTGGCTGCAACGGCTGGGCATCGCTGACCTGCGCGACAAGTATCCTGGCCAGATCAGCGGCGGGCAGCGCCAACGCACGGCCATTGCGCGCAGCCTGTTGCAACAGCCCAACCTGCTGTTGATGGACGAGCCTTTCTCGTCGCTCGATGCGCTCACGCGCGAGGACTTGCAGCGCCTGACCCTGGAATTGCGGCAAGAGACCAGCCTGACGACCGTAGTGGTGACTCACAACATCGAAGAGGCGGTGTTTCTCGGCGAGCGCATTCTGGTGCTGGGCCGCGCGCCAAATACCCAGCCCCGCGTCGTCGGCAATCCATCGGCCGGCGGATTGGACTATCGCGATCACGCGGCCTACCGGGAGAAGTGCGCGGAGCTGCGCCAGGCGTTGGCCGCCGCGTGATCGTCGTTTTCCTGAAACCCACCAGGCGCCAGGCACTTCCGAAGTGCCTGGCGCCTGGTGGGCGATTTTCAGAGCAGCATTCTTGCGCGTCCCTCTCCTTTGACGTATAATCGCCGCATTCCGAGCAGCACCGGGCAGCGCCTGACAGCCGGCGTTGCTCGCCAGGGCTCAGCCAGGAGCAGCCATGTTCGAGCGACAAATCGGCATTGACCTGGGCACCGTCAATGTGCTCGTGTATGTCAGTGGCCGGGGAATAGTTCTGCGGGAACCATCGGTGGTTGCGATTTCGACCCGCGACAACAAGATCGTAGCCGTGGGCCAGGAGGCCCGCGACATGTTGGGGCGCTCACCGGAGAGCATCGAAGTGGCCCGGCCGATGCGCGACGGCGTCATCGCCGATTATGTGGTCACCGAGGCGATGCTGCGCTACTTCATCCGCCGGGTGATCGGACGCAGCCCGCTCTTTCGGCCCCGCGTGATGATCAGCGTGCCAAAGGGTGTGACCAGCGTCGAAAGCCGCGCGGTACACGACGCCGCCATGCAAGCCGGCGCGAAAGCGGCCTATCTGATCCCCGAGCCGTTGGCTGCCGCCTACGGCGCCGGGCTGCCCATCGGCACGCCGACGGGCAACATGATCGTGGATATTGGCGGCGGGACCACGGAAGCAGCCGTGATCTCCATGAATGACATCGTGGTGTGGAGCAGCGTGCGCGTGGGCGGCATCCGTACCGATGAGGCAATCATCGCCTATGTGCGCAAGAAGTACAATCTGATCATTGGCGAACAAACCGCCGAGGAGATCAAGATCCAGATCGGCAGCGCGTTGCCCCTGGCCGAGGAGCTGCAGATGGAAGTGCGCGGCCGGGATCAGGTGGCGGGTCTGCCCAAGACGATCGGCCTCACCTCTGGCGAGATCACCGAGGCCATCGCCGAACCTCTGGGCGCGATCATCAGTGTGGTCCGCCAAACCCTCGAGAAGACCCCGCCTGAACTCGCGGCCGACATCATTGACCGGGGGATGGTGCTCAGCGGCGGCGGCGCGCTATTGCGCAACATTGACCGCTTGTTGACCAAAGAAACCGGAGTGCCTTGCTTTGCGGCGGAGCACCCCATGGCGTGCGTGGCGTTGGGCGCGGGGAAGGCGCTGGAGAACTACGAGATCATCAAGCGCAGCCTGCCGGTGGTGTGAGGTTGGTGGATTGGTGGATGGGTAGATAGGGCGCTGCTGTATCTGACGGTTCACCCCGCGGCAATTCACCGCGTCAGCGTCTTCCCTCTTCTCGTCTTGTCCGTATCTGGGTCAGGGCCGTGCGGGCCGCTTTTCGCACCTTGCTCTTGGGATCGGACCGGGCGGCGGCTTCCAGGGCCGGCTCGGCCGCGCGATCGCCGATGCGCGCCAGGCTTTGGGCCGCCGCCTCGCGGGCCATGCTGCCCGCGTCATGTGCAAGTCGTTCGCACAGATCGAGTTGGGCGGCCTGTTCGCCCAGGTCGCCCAGGTCGCCCAGGTCGCCCAGCGCCAGGGCCGCGGCTGCGCGCACGCGCACGTCGCTATGCGTAAGCGCATCGCGCAGGGCCGGCAGCGCGGCTTTACCGCCGCGCCAGCCCAGCCAGCGCGCGGCCTTCTGCGCTTCCCCCACATCATCGCCGTAGAGTCGCTCGATCCACTCCGCGGGAGCGATGCGTTCTCTGGCACCCGCAAAACGTGTGTGCGCCTTGTCTGCCTCCAGGAACCCCTGGTAGATGTCCTCGAACGCGGCCGGACGCGGATCGGGCAGCATCTCGGCTTGAGCAGATGGCGTGGCCGGCGCGTGGGCCGTCACCCGGCGCACGAAATCGCTGGCGCGCAACACGCTGGCGCCGGCAGCGCGCGCGCGATGGGCCAGCTCTTGATCGTTCGTCACCACCGCGTACTGGCCCGGCTGGCCGCGTGCCCGTAGATAGGTCACAATCGCATCGTCGGCGGTCTGACCCTCGGCAGAGAACCGCACCTGGACGCCCGGACTGGAAAGGTCAGTCGCGTGGGTTGGCGGAAACCGGCCGCTGTCGAAAAAGACGATCAGCGGCCGGCCGCCGGCGCGTGCCCGGTACGCGCGCAAGCGATCCAGCAGCCGCAGCTCGTCATCCGGGTCCGCCAGGTCAATATCGGGCAGGGCGCCGATCAGGTTGTGGCCGTCAATGATCAGGGACATGGTGGATGCCTGCAGATGATGGGCGAAAAGGCTTGCCGGCGATGGCGGAACGGATCTTGGTTCGACATGACATTCGTGCATTTGTGGGTTATTCGCGGACGACCGCCGCCTCGTTGTTCGACTCATCCAGTTCCGACAGAATGCGTTCAGGGTCGGCGGCGGCACAGAAGACGAGGAATCCAGGAGCGAATCAGTGATGGTGATCGTATTGCCGCAAGCGTCGAAGGCGTAGCGCGTAATGTTGCAAGCTAAGCGTGATGGTTCATTCCACGTCCTGGCTTGCCAGCCATCGTTCCACAGCTTTACTGACGCCGACGTCCACCAGGAGCTTCATGCTGCCACCATTTCGTAGACTCGCTCCTCGCGCACGCGTTCGGTTGCATACAACAAGACCGCTCGGATGTCGGCCGGCTCCAGTTCAGGATAATCCTCGAGCAGGTCTGACACGGGCACGCCAGCCGCGAGTGCCGCCAGAATCTGCTCGACACTGATACGCAAACCTCGGATCGTCGGTTTGCCGACCAGAACTCTAGAGTTCACAACGATGCGGTCGAGTAACGTTTCGGAATGTCGCATGGGCGTCTCTCTCCTGATCCAGTAACGCGATATGAATAAGCTCCCCCTGGCGAGCGCATTGTACTCTCCTTCTGCTCAGGTGTCAATGAAAGCGCGCGGGGATCTGGATCACGAAGCCGCGAAGTCCGCGAAGGTTGGCGCCGCGGATGGGAGCTTCGCGGTCTTCGTGCTTCGTGACTTCGCGACCCTTCGCGCCTTCGTGATCCAAACCCCCTTCCCCACCACCCCTCACTTCCCTTTGCTCGGCGGGCTGCACCGCCACGTATATGACAGCGAATCTGCCGGATGTACCGAATACGCCCGTCGTCGCGACGCCCATTCGGTCAATCCCGTAGATTCGTTGTCATAGCGCTCTCCTCTCACCGCGCTACCGCCACATTATTCGCCTCGTCCATCTCCGCTACGAGCCGTTCCGGATCGGCCACCGCGTACAGATTCACGGGCTGACCCACGATCACGCCGTTGACAGTCGTCTCCCCGCCGGCGGCGAGTGAGCCGACGGTCGTCGTAAGCAGGATCGGGTTTCCG
>VGOD01000180.1 GCA_016876015.1 Chloroflexota bacterium | reverse complement strand
CTTCATAGATTCCTATTCCGGCGACTTCTGGGCCGACTGGCGAGACGACACAGCAGGGCTGGCTCTCTCGATCCATCAAGCCCAGCGGAACTTCCCGAAAGCTCTCCAGGTGGAACCGGGGGGAATCGCCTGTTGGCTGTTTCCGGCCGATGCGCCCCCCGCACGTTTCCTGCGGGGCATGGCCAAGACCCATGCCTTGCAGCTCCACTTTCACGCGCCCGACCTGCCGCTGAAGACGTGCAGTGTGCGGAGCCTGCAATTCCAGATGCCCGACTGGCCGCGGCTGACGCGAGCCTGGTATCGCGAGAACAACCCCTGGCGCGAGGCTTTCTTCCCGGAGGTGATCCCCAATCGCCTGATCAGCTTTCTCAGCGCTTTGCACGATCAGCGGCCACACGCCATGGGGATGTTCCACGTCGGTGACGCGCCGGACTCGGGGTACTCCGAGGGCACCGGCCGCGGACAGATGGTCTGGGTCAACAATGAATACGACCGTCCTCACTGCTGCACCCTGTTCTACTGCCTGACCGGTCAGCGCCGGGTGCTAGACTCCGCCCTCGCCAGCGCGCGGCACTGGTTGGACGTGGATCTGTGTCACTACCACCCGGATCCGTTGGTTGAAGGGGGGTTGGGCATCCACTCGCCCTATCACGTGACGCGCGGGGCCAAGCCATCCCACGAGTGGACTGAGGGCATCCTGGACTACTACTTCCTCACTGGGCAGCGCGAGGCGCTGGAAGGTGCGCGCTCGGTAGCCGAGAATATCATGCGCCACATGGCATTGCCTGAGATGCGCACACCCGGCGAAGCGGCCGTGCGCGAGGGCGGTTGGGCGTTGCGCGCCCTGGTCGGCATGTGGCACGCCACCGGAGAGGAAAGCTGGAAGGCGGAAGCGAAGCGGATTGCCCACCTGTTCGTGGAGTGGTTCCGCTGCTTCGGTGGCCTGATGGCGCCCCACACGGACCATACGCTGCCTCGTACACCCTTCCAGAACAGCATCACGGCTGTTTCGCTTGGTCAGTACTTGCTGGTGGAGGATGACCCAGCCGTGCGGGAACTCATCGTCGCCGTCGTGGACGATATGATCGAGCACTGCACGGGCCCTGATGGGGTCTTCTTCTTCAGCGAGTTTCCCGCGGCGCAACTGGCAGCACCGACACCTCACGTGCTGGATGCACTGACCTACGCCTATCGGATCACGGGCAAAATCGCTTACCTCAAGATCGCGGCGCGCAACTTCGCAGCATTGATGGACCAACCGAAAGACGCCTGGCATTGGGGCGGGAAGGTGCTCGATGCCAGTGGAGCCATCGTCAGTGGGCACGGGAGCGCGCGGAGCTTCGAGAACCGGTACCCGTCCCTCGTGCTTTTCGCCGGCACAGCGACCCCGCTGGGACTGCTAGACTGGTATGAGTACGCTGTTGACAGGTCGCCACACCGCGGGTGACCAGCGGCTGGCCATCCTCCTGAGCAACTGAAAGCATCCGATCCCACATGACAATCCGTGAAAACTTCTGGCGTGTCGTTCGCTTCCAACCGGCAGACCATCTGCCCTTCTGGGCGGATTGGCTCGGTCCGTGGCGGCGCTGGCGAGATGAAGGCTTGCCTGTTGGCGAGGACATGGACGACGCCAGGTTCAGAGCTTGGGTCCTCGATTACTTCGGCTTCGATGGCATGTATTCTGCCTTCTGGGGACAGCCGCGCGTTCCCGTGGAGGTGGGCGTGTATCCGCCTTGCCCGCCGGAGGTGCTGGAAGAAACCGAGCACTATCGCGTCCAACGCACCGGCGTCGGTTCGATCATCAGACAGTTCAAGCAGCGGCAGGGTTCGCTCGTCTCGGCGCAGTGGCTCGAGTATCCGATCAAGACCCGACAGGATTGGCGCCGTTTCCGGGACCGGCATCTCGATCCTCACGCTTCAGGCCGCTACCCCGAGGAAGCAGCCTGGCAGCAGATGAAGGCGGCCTGGAACAGCCGCGACCAGGTCATCAGCATTGATGGGGGGAGCTTCTACGGTTTCGTGCGCGACTGGATAGGCTTTGAGAATCTCAGCTACATGCTCTTCGATGATCCACACCTCGTCCGCGAGATGATGGACTACCTGGGCGACTTCTTCATCGAGGTCCTGCACCGGGCCCTGGACGAGGTGCAGGTGGACTTCGCCATGTTCTGGGAAGACATGTGCTACAAATCAGGTCCTCTGCTGTCGCCGAGGATGTTCCGCGAGTTGATGCTACCGAACTACAAGAAGGTAACTTTCTTCCTGACCGAGCACGGCGTCGAGCTCTCATGGGTGGATTGCGACGGAAACATCGAGGCGTTGATCCCCCTGTGGATCGAGGGCGGCGTGCGGGGGTTCTACCCGCTGGAAGTGGCGGCCGACATGGACGCGGGGAAGCTGCGCAGGCAGTATGGGGAGCAGATTGTGATGTGGGGGAACGTGGATAAGCGGGCGCTTGCCCAGGGCAGAGAGGCGATTGACGCCGAAATCGCGCGCCTCGAACCGGTCGTGGCTGCTGGTGGCTTCATCCCGCTGGTGGATCACGGCGTTCCCGACGATGTGTCTCTCCAGTGCTACCTGTACTACCTGGAGCGCCGCAGAGAGCTGAGCGGTTTCCGGCACCAATGATTCAGACCCAGAGTGATGCACCATGCAAGACTACTGTCCGTTGGATCTGTCGCCGTACTGCAACGTCGGCGTTCAGTTCGCCGAGGCGAAGGATCCACTGCCGATCGGCCGGCAGAGCTTTCACGGCCTCCTTTTCCAGATCGGCACGCAAGAAAATCTCAACGCGGCCTGTCTCCTCGGCTTCGGCGGTGAGACCGGTACGCGTGACGCGATAACGATCCCGTTGGGCGTCGCCCCGCGCCATATCATCTTCGCCCACGCCCTCCTGGAGTCGAGGCTGCCGGAAGGGGAACCCCCCGGCCATCTGATCGCTACCTACACCTTCCGTTACGCAGATGGTCGTGAGGTCAGCGCCCCAATCCGCGAACGCTTTGAGATCACGCGCGTGCCGGCAGGCTTTGGCGAGCACATGTTCCTCGCCACGTCGGACCAGAAGCCCGGCCTGCTCTCCGAGGTCCAAGGCGGGTGGGGCGCAGCGACGCGCTACGAGGGACGCTGGGAATGGGCTGGCTTGCGCCAGATGGAAGCCACGCGGAGCCTGCCACGAGCTTACTGCCTTTGGGCCTGGCCCAACCCCCACCCGGAACGTGTCATCGAGGCCGTGACGATCTTGCCGGGCGATAGGAAATTCCTGGTCGCTGCCATCACGCTCGGCTACGTTGACGAATGGCCGTTTTGCCGCACGCCCAAACGCACCGCAGTGATCACCCTGACCCGGCCCGAGGACGCGGACAAGCCATTCAAGCTCGAAGTCGAGGTGGATCGCGGAGCTGCCACCTACCCGTACCCACTTCCCTCCGATTCGCCGGACAAGTTTCTGGCAGACGATCTGGCGGGGTGGGGCCAGGCGCAGAACGAAAAGGCCAGCCCAGCCTACGCGGAGATCGCGGCCATCCCCTCGGCGACGATCACGGTCAAGAGTGACGGCGAGGAATTGGGCAAGGCGAACTGGGGCGAGCTGCAGGCCAAGGGTCAGGTGGAGACGGAGCGGCTACGCCTGGAGGTGGTGGATCGCGGGGTGAACTGGGTGCACGTCACCGTGCTCGACGATGAGACGGGAAAGCCCGTCCCCTGCCGCGTGCACTTCCGCTCTCCCAAAGGAGTGCCCTACCAGCCCCACGGTCACCACAACCACGTGAACTCGAACATGGGCACCTTCTTCGGCGATGTCGGCGGGGATCTGCGCCTGGGCCAGATCACCTACGCCTACATTGACGGCAGATGCCAGGGCTGGCTGCCGCGCGGAGATGTGCTGGCTGATGTGGCGCGTGGCTTCGAGTATGAACCACTGCGCACGAAGGTGGAGATCGCGCCAGGGCAGCAAGCCCTGACGCTCCGGCTCAAGCGGATGAGCGACATGGCGGGGCGGCGCTGGTTCAACGGCGATTCACACGTGCACGCAGTGAGCACGCAGGGCGCACACTGCGAGGCGCAAGGCGAGGGCGTGCAAGTGGTGAACCTGCTGGCCACGCAGCTCGGCCACCTGTTCACCAACGCCGAGGACTTCACCGGCCGGCCGTCGGTCAGCCAGGAGCGCGGCACCATCGTCTTCTGCTCGCAGGAGAACCGGGAGCACCTCTTTGGGCATCTGACCCTGTGGGGTCTGAAGGAGCCGGTGATGCCCTGGTGCAGCGATGGCCCGACCGAAGCCGAGCTGGGTGGCCACCTGGAGACGCTGCTCTCGCACTGGGCCGACGCGTGCCACGCGCAGGGCGGCACGGTGATCATCCCCCACTTCCCCAACCCGAACGGCGAGCCGGCCGTGCTGGTGGCAACGGGCCGCGCCGACGCAGTCGAATTCGCCTGGCACCATCCGTTCTTCCACCTGGAATACTATCGTTACCTCAACTGCGGCTACCGTCTGCCGCTGGTCGGCGGCACCGACAAGATGACCAGCGACGTGCCGGTGGGCCTCTGCCGCACCTACGCGAACATCCCGGACGATCAGGAGTTCAACTACGAGAACTGGTGCGCCGCAGTGCGCGCGGGCCGGACGTTTATGACCAGCGGGCCGATGATCGAACTCACGGTGGATGGGACACGCATCGGTGACACCGTCCGCCTCCCAGGGCCCGGCACCGTGGAGGTCGAGGCGCGTGCGCACTCGATCTTCCCCATCCACACCTTGCAGATCGTGCAAGGGGGCCAGGTGGTCGCCGCGACCGAGGAGGCCCAGGGGGCGCGCGCCTTGCACCTGAAAGCCGATGTGCGAGTGAGCGGCCACACCTGGATCGCCGGCCGCTGTGGGGGGCCGAACTACACCGCCCTTCCCCATCACGATGGCTGGCATCGAGGCATCTTCGCCCACACCTCACCCATCTACGTGGCGGTCGGCGGGGAGTGGTGGCTCTTCGATCGCGATGCGGCGCAGTATATGCTGACTCTCATCGAGGGTGGGCTGGCTTACGTACGCCAGGGGGCCACGTTGCCCCGCCCTGGATCCGTGACCCACCATCATGCAGACGCCGACCACCTGGCTTTCCTGGAGCGCCCCTTCCACGAGGCGCGCGAGGCCCTTCGCCGGCGCATGCATCACCCGAAGTCCTCGCGTGCACGCTGAGGAGGCTCTCGATGCGCACTCGTGTGTTCAAGACCATCGGCGATTGCCGTATCCTGGCCGACATCTATGGACCTGACGACGGCCAGGTCCGGCCGGCCATCGTCTGGCTGCACGGAGGCGCCCTGATCCTCGGCCGGCGTAGCAACATCTCGCAGGAGCAGGTGGACTTCTACGTCGGCGCCGGTTACAGGCTTATCGCCCTGGACTATCGCCTGGCGCCAGAGACCAGGCTACCTGAGATTGTGGAGGATGTCAGCGATGGTCTGGCCTGGGTGCGGCAGAACGCCGACGCCTTGGCGGTTGACCCACACCGTCTCGTCGTCGTCGGACATTCGGCCGGCGGCTACCTGACCTTGATGGTGGGCTGTCGTGCGCAGCCGCGGCCGCGGGCGCTCGTCGCCTTCTACGGCTATGGCGACATCCTGGGCGAATGGTATACGCGACCCTCGCCATTCTACTGTGCGCAGCCGCGCGTCGCGCGCGCGGCTGCGCACGCTTGCGTCGGCACGGCGCCGATATCGGAGGTCGCAGACTCGGCCGATCGCATCCCCTTCTACATCTACTGCCGGCAGCAGGGGTTGTGGCCCAAGGAAGTCAGCGGCTGGGATCCCGAAATCGAGCCTGCCAGGTTCGCGCCGTTCTGCCCGGTGTGCAACGTCACGGCCGACTTTCCCCCGACTCTTCTCCTGCACGGGGATCGGGACAGCGATGTCCCCTGCGAGCAATCGCTAATGATGGCTGAAGCGCTCGCGCGCGCCGGTGTGCCGCACGAGTTGGTGCTCATGCCAGGCGGCGAACACGGGTTCGACCTGCGAGGATTCACCGAACCCGCGACGCGACACGCTTTTGACCGGGTGGGCGATTTTCTGAAGAGAATGCCATGAGAAGAGCAATGACTTCGGGGGAGCGGGTGCTCACGGCCTTGGCTCGCCAGGAGCCCGACCGCGTCCCGATCAACTACGACGCCAACCCTGGCATAGATCGCCGGCTGAAGGAGCACTTCGGCCTGGCCGCCGATGACAACGAAGGCTTGCGCCAGGCCCTGCGGATAGACTTCCGCAGCGTCCATGCTCCTTATGTTGGTCCGTCGTTGCATGCACCAGTCCCCGATCGCGTCGTGGATGAGTGGGGCCTCCGCAAGCGGTGGGTCGAGCACGAGTCGGGCGGGTATTGGGACCTGTGCGACTTCCCGCTGCGCGATGCATCTCTCGATCAGGTAGAAGCATGGCCGATGCCCTCGCCCGATGACTATGACTACTTCCACATTGCCGAACGTTGTGGACAATACAGGGATTTCTGCGTGGTTGCCGGAGGCGGCGGCACCGGTTGCGTCATCAACCGAGCCGGCTCATTCCGCAGCATGGAGCAGGTGTTCGTGGATCTGATCTCCGACAACGAAGCCGGATTGCGCCTGATTGATCGCTACCTGGCGATCCAGCTAGAGGTGCTGGCTCGCACCCTGGAGGCGGGACGAGGCGGGTTCAGCGTTCTCTGGATGGGGGAAGACCTGGGGACGCAGATCGCCCCGATCATCAGCCTGAAGCTCTTCCGCAAGCACATTCGCCCTCGCCACCAGCGATTCATTGATCTGGCGAAGTCGTTCGGTCTGCCTGTGGTGATCCACACCTGCGGTTCCAGCAGTTGGGCCTACGACGACTACATCGAGATGGGCATGAGCGGCGTGGATACCCTGCAGCCGGAGGCCAAAGACATGTCGCCCGCGTACCTCAAGAAACGCTACGGCGCCAGGCTGGCTTTTCACGGCTGCATCTCGACGGCTGGGCCGGTGGCCTACGGCAGCGTCGAGGACGTTGTGGCGAACGTTCGTCAGACGTTGGAGATTATGATGCCCGGAGGCGGCTATGCGCTGGCGCCCACGCACATGCTGCAAGACAACTCGCCAACCGAGAACGTGCTGGCCATGTACGACGCGGCGCGCACCTACGGTGGCTATTGAGCGTGCGCACTGGCCCGCAAAACAAACGTCTGTGGGCGACGCTGGCGGGCAAAGATGCCGCCCTGGCACGCTTAGCCCAGCAAGCCGCCCCACGCGACGGCCCCCACATCCAGCACCGGGTGGCCCTGACCGACGGGGTGGAGGCGCTCCAAGAGCGGGTGCAGCAGTATTGCCCCACCTTTACCCTGGTGCTGGACTTCATCCATGCCGACGAGAAACTGTGGGATGTCGCCAATAGCCTGTTCGGTGAAACGGCCGCCGAACGGATGCCGTGGGTCGAGCGCCACAGCTTGGACCTGCTATCAGGCGGCGTGTCCCAAGTGATCACAGAACTGCGCCGGCTGGTCAGCCTGACCACCACCACGCCGACGCAGCAGACAGTGCTGACCCAAGTCGCCAACTACTTCGAACGGAACACGGCCTACATGCGCTATGACCAGTATCTGGTCCACGGCTGGCCCATCGCGTCCGGCGTCATCGAGGGCGCCTGCCGTCACCTGGTCAAGGACCGCTGCGAACTCTCGGGCATGCGCTGGACCACCACGGGCGTCGAAAACTTGCTGCGCTTGCGGGCCGTCGCCGAAAACGGTGACTGGGAAGCCTATCGCCGCTTCGGACAACAGCAGCGCCAGCAGCGTTTGTACGGGGTGCCAGGGCCGGCGCCTGCGCTGCCGGAAAACTAAGCCCTGGCCGATCCTGACCCAACGCTCCCGCGGCCCTCCGCACCGCGGGCTTTCATCATGCCGACACTTGTCGCACGCCGTTCAGCGCAGCCGCAGAAACAAGCCGCCTGACCAGCTAACTAACTTTGAATGCACCCAACTCAAATGATAGTTAACGCCGCCGCCACCTGTGCTTCAGGCGGTGGTCGGTTTGAGCGTCGCTCCTTCCGGCAGCTCGCCGCTTTCCAGGTAATGCCAAAGTGCAATCAGGAGTTTACGCGCCAGGGCCACGATCCCGATGGTTCGACTGCGCTCACCACAGGTTCTTGTGGAGGCGCTTACCGCCACTGCCGAAACGCGCCTGATACCATTTCATCAAGGCGCTCTCGGGCTGGAAGCGCAGCCAGCCCCAAGCAATCTCGATGGCCATGGCCCGCACCAGGTCATTGCCAGCTTTACTGATGCCTTGTTCGTGGTCTTCGTCGCCGCTCTGAAAAGGCGTCGGCGTCAGGCTGGCCAAGGCGCCGATGGTTCGACTGCGCTCACCACAAGCCTCGCGGCGGTTGTGGAAGTTGCGCCAAGCGAAGAACTCCATGACGTAGAGCCAGACCGCGTTGTCGCCGATGCCTTTGAGCCGCAGCAGTTGGCGCACCTGGGTCATAGCCGGTTCCTGGGACTCACGGATCGCGGTGCGGCGTTCGGTTTCCAGGGCCAGGATCTGCTGGTGGACGAACTGCCAGCCCGCAAACTCGCGGCGCAGGCGGCCAGCCAGGCCGTCTGGCAATGCGGCGCCGTCCCAGAGGCGCAACTCCGGCAGGTGGCTCAGGAACTCGTCGTTCACATTCAAGTGGATGCCCTGGCCGCCCAGCAGGCCCTTGATGCGGTTGACGTAGCGCGTGCGCTCGCCTTTCAGCGCCAGCAGTTGGCGGTGCAGGTGGCGTTGATCCTCGGCGGCCAGGCTGGGCACCTGCACCACGCTCCAGACGCGTGACTCCCCGCCGTGGTAGCGCAGGAGCATGGTCAGCAGCTTCTCGACGTCGAGGCGATCAGTCTTGGTGTGCTTGTCGCGGCGGCTGACCTCGATGCTGGCCGAGTCCAGCACCAGGCTTCGTCGTGAGCTCAGCCGAACGGTTGGTCACGTGCTCGTGCTCCAGGAAGCGGTGCAGCCAGAAGCCGTCGCGACCGGCTTCGTAGCAACTCAGCACCGGCGCATCGGCTGGCAAGCCGAACCACTGCTTGGCCAGCGTGATCTCCTGTTTGAGGGTGGTCATGTCACCCGCGGTGATCTTGCGCTGCCGTGGGGATTGGCCCAGGCCGACCGTGAAGCCGAGTTTCCAGTCCTGGTTGCTCAACTCGAAGGCCAGGTACAGGGTGGGTTTGGTATCTTCGTTTTTGGTGTGGATCGTCGGTTTCATGGTATACTCCTTTTGGCGGGGTAGCTTACCATAAGTGGGCCGTTCGGCCAAGCCCCATAGTATCTGACGGCTGCGCCGGTGAGGTCAGGGGTCGCAGGAGGTTCGCCAGCCGCAGGCGCAGGTGAACCCGGCCGTTGGGCGGCATAAGTCTTGTGACCAACCGGCGCAGTAAGGAGGCAGGATGTAGACAATCATCATGGTGGACAGGGTGCGTAAGACATACGGTAAGACTGTCGCCGTCGACAGTGTATCGCTCGATGTTGCAGAGGGCGAGATATTCGGCATCGTCGGACCGAACGGCGCCGGCAAGACAACGCTCATAGAGTGTATGGAAGGACTTCGTCGTCCCGACGCTGGGAGCATACGCGTTCTCGGACTTGATCCGCTCGCCAACGCGTATGAACTGCGTCAGCGTATCGGCGTACAACTACAGACAGCCGCGCTGCCAGATCGCATTAGGGTCGGCGAGGCGATTGAGGCAGGGATCGCGACGCTGCGCCGGGCGGCGACAATCTGGGAGGCCTCTGGCTCGCGCAGTGGCCGACCTTTTCAGTGGACCCTGCTGGCCGAGGCATGTGGGCGAAGCGAGCAGAGCGCGGCGGGGTTGGCCGCGGTCGCCGAGGGACTGGCTGTGGTCGAGCAGACCGGCGCCCCCCTCTTCGAGGCAGAGTTGTGGCGGCTGCGGGGGGAAATGCAGATTGCAGATCGCGACCGGGGGGCGACAGACGGAGAGACGCCGGAAGGTTGTTTTCAGCGGGCGATCGCGGTCGCGCGGCGACAGGGGGTGAAGTCGTGGGAGTTGCGGGCCACGGTTAGCCTGGCCCGGCTGTGGCAGCAGCAGGGGCGCGGCGCCGAGGCCAGACAAAGGTTGGCGGACGTTTACGGCTGGTTCACCGAAGGGTTTGCTATGCCGGATCTGCGGGACGCGCGGCGGTTGTTGGCCGATCTCATGCCAGGCGCGTGACAATGGAACTACTTTATGGTCGCCACGCTGTTCTCGAAACTTTGCGGGCCGGCCGCCGCCGCGTCCACCGCGTCTTGTTGGGGCTGGGCGTCCGTTCGACCCCCATCGTCGCTGACATCTTGGCCGCGGCCCGGTCGCGCAGCTGTCCAGTTGTCGAAGCGTCGCGGCAAGCGTTCGAGCCGGTTGGCGCGGTGAACCACCAGGGCGTGATCGCTGAAGCCGAGCCATATCCCTATCTGGATTTGGATGAGCTGACGTCTGGACCGGCCGTCAGTCCAACTGCATTGGGTGATCGGTTGTATCTGGCCCTCGATCATCTGCAAGATGTGCAAAACCTGGGTACGTTGTTGCGCACTGCCGAGGCCATGGCGGTGACCGGCGTCATCTTGCCTGAACGACGTGCGGCGGGCATCACGCCGGCTGTGGTGAATGCTTCGGCCGGCGCCGTCGAGCATCTGCGCATCGCCCTGGTGGTCAACCTGATGCAGGCGCTCGAATGGCTGAAAAAGACGGGCGTGTGGGTAGTGGGCCTGGATGCTGTTTCTCAGGCCGTGCCGCTGGCGCAGGCCGACCTGTCCGGGCCGTTGGCCCTCGTTGTCGGCGCCGAAGGTAGCGGTCTGAGCCGGCTGACGCGCGCGCGCTGCGATTGGCTGTTGGCCATTCCCATGCACGGCAGAGTCGCGTCGCTCAATGCGGCTGTGGCTGGCTCTGTGGCGTTGGTTGCTGCACGCCAGGCGGCCGTAGCGCAACACTCGCCAACGGCTGACCGTCTCACTTTGCGCGAATAGGCTCGGATATTTGACTTTTGGCCCCAGCGCGACTATACTCGTATTTCGCAATGTCGGGTGGGCGGCGTTTTGGACAGGCAAGGGCCATGTGATATAATCCATGACGCGCCGACGTAGCTCAATCGGCAGAGCATCGACCTTGTAAGTCGGGGGTTGCCGGTTCGATTCCGGCCGTCGGCTTGCAGGCGCACCTTATCAATCTGGGCAGATACCCAAGTGGCCAAAGGGGGCTGACTGTAAATCAGCTGGCTGACGCCTTCGGAGGTTCGAATCCTTCTCTGCCCACCAGTGAAGTAGACAAGGAAACAAGGATTGAGTAGACAAGGAGTACCCCTTGTCTACTTGTCTACTTGTCTACTTGTCTACTCGATTCGCCCACGTAGCTCAGTCGGTAGAGCACGTTCTTGGTAAGAACGGGGTCATCGGTTCAAATCCGATCGTGGGCTTTCTGAATGTGTTTAGTCATTGCGCCGCCGCTTCTTTGCTGCTGATCGAGGATGGGCGGCGACTTAACGCCTGAAGGTTTTCGCGCAAGCAGGAGGTTACCACCATGGCGAAGGCAGTATTCGAGCGGACGAAGCCGCACGTCAACGTGGGGACGATTGGGCACATTGACCACGGCAAGACGACGCTGACAGCGGCGATCACGAAGGTGTTGGCGATGAAGGGGTGGGCGCAGTTTCGGGCT
>VGOD01000179.1 GCA_016876015.1 Chloroflexota bacterium | reverse complement strand
GGGCGCCGCAAGATCGAGGGCGCGGATGCTGCCGCGCTGGAGCGCGCGGTGCAAGAGGCGGTGTGACAGTTGCGGGTGAGTATCTTTTCAATAAGGAATGAGAATTAAATAACTGTCCCCTTTGGCAAGGCTCGGTAGTTCCACTGGGGCAGCACGTCGTCAAAAACGATCCGCATGTTAGTCTTGAAGTCGTCAGCGACTTTGCGGCCAGTCTGATAAACGGTCTCGATGATGTCGACCACGACTTGCAGGCCTTTGCGGGTGTGGGTCTTTTCCATCAGTTCTTTGACCAGCGCAACACTGGTAAAGATCACACCCTGGCAGGCCCGGGTGACGTGCGGAAACAAACGATGCTCAATCGGGTTGTACTTGGAACAGTAGGGCGGGTAGTGGGCGATACGGATTTCGAGGCCCAGTTCATCGGCGAGTTTCTGGAGGTCTTCCTTGAAGATGTAGTAATGGCTATTGTTGCTCCCGCCACCATCGCAGAGGCCCAGCAGCGCCGTGGCCCGCGGATAGTCGTAGCGCCCGTGATTGAGCCACCACGCCCGGATACAGGCACAGGCGAACTCGCTGGTGTCTTTGCTGATCCCCAAATGGAGATAGCCGCGGTTGCGCTGGACATCGAAAATGCCATGCGGAATGATAAGCCCTTCCGCCTCGCTGGTGAAGTCATGGTCATAGGTGTGTAGTTCTGCGCGGGTATAGAGGTGGCCGTCCCGATACAAGTTGCCCAGATACTCCTTTTTCTTGGTGTCGAAGCTGATCATCGGGTTGCCGGCCGCCCGAAACTCGGCTTTGAGGGCGCTGATCTTTTCAAATTGCGCATCGCGGTGGGGGACCGTTTTCAGCGTTTGCTTTTTCTGCGCCTTGCGCCGCCGATAATGGTGCTTCTTGAGCAACTTCCGCACGACGCTCTTGCTCACCTGCACCTGCTGGTGCTCGGCCAACAGTGTGGCGATCGCCTGCGGCGTCAAATCCGTCCAGACCACCTGCGCATCCATCGGATCGCCAGCCGTGTACTCTTTGAGCACCGCCAGAAACTGGGTGTCGATGTCTGGATACTTGGTGTCATAGCGCTTACGTCCACCGCCAGGTTGGCGCACAGCCGGTTCGGGTTGAGGGTGTTCTGGCAACCCGAGCAGGTCATGCAACCCGCGCCGCACTGTCTTGACACTACACCCCAGCACCTGGGCGATGTAGCGCCGGCCCTCGGGGGGCAATTTCAGCGCTTCAATGGCGGCATACCGCCGCCGGTCTTTTTCGTTCAAAGTGGCGGCATACTTGTGCATCGCCAGTTCGATTTCCGAGCTATAGATCTGCATGCAGGTGCTCCTAATCGTTGAGTGGTGCGGTGATCCGACCCAGGCACAGCATAACCCCGAGACCGCTGGAACGCAAGAACGCTCAGGCCACCGGACAGTTATTTAATTCTCGTTCCTTATGGGGCCGGAAAATCATTTATGAGGATGACATCTAACCGTCCTGCAACCGGAAATGCCTTTGCGCCGCGGGGTTGTAAGCAGAAGTCTGTAAGCTTATTGTAAGGTTTGCTGTTGCGCCTCGCACGTCATCGTTGGTGTCTGAACATTGTGGATCGAGGACAGTGCGCTTCGATAAGGGCAAACCTGCCGAAAGGCGGGGGCGCAAAGCCACGGGCCTACAGCCGATGGCCAGGGTAGCCGGGCTGCCGAAGAGCGGGGACCATGCTATGATGGCTTCTCGCATCGGTGCAACGTGCGCATTCAGAAGAGGAGCATCAGCATGGTTCAGAGATACGCCAGCGCCAGGGTAACGCCCCTGACGCACAGCAGCCCTCGTTTCAGCGTTCGGGGCCTGGCGCCGCAAGATCCCGAGCTCGCCGGCTACCCCGATGATCTGTCCAGCTCGACTTTCAGAGTCATTGAACGAGCGAAGCAGGAATGGGAAGCCACAGCCGACGCGCTCCCTGAACTGATCTGCCTGGTGGATGCCCGCGGCCTCATCATTCGCGCCAATCGCACGATCGAGACCTGGAACCTGGGTCGTGTGGTGGCGGTCAAGGACCTCTCGTTACATCGCCTGCTTCATCCTGCCTGCACTGGCGCGGCCTGCGAGCTCGAGCGCGGCCTGCGCCAGATCAGACTGTCGGCCAGCGCGGGGCAGAGCGCCCAATTTGAGATGTGGGATGCGTTGCTGCGACGCCATCTGCTCGTCAACGCGCGGCTGGTCGCGAGCGGTCGCGGGTTGTCTCCCAGCGCCACGGTGATCGTGATCCAAGATGTGACCGAGCGCAAACGCGCGGAAGAGGCCTTGCGACTCTCAGCCGAACGCCTGCGCGCCATGAACGACATTCAGCAGGCCATCCTGGCGGCTCATTCCCCGGAGGGAATCGCCGAAGCCGCGCTGACTCGGATGCTGCGCCTCGTGCCTTTCCGCCATGCACGCGTCACCCTCTACGATCCTGATCTCAACGAGTTCTTCGTGGTAGCCGCAGATGCGAATGGCGGCGCGCGTCTTCGGCCAGGCCAATCCTACCGCGAAGACGTATTCCAGAGCTGCGATGGTCGTGAGCCGCGCGCCTTCTATGCCATCGAAGACCTGGGCAAGCTGGCCAACGTCTCGGCGGTCGAAGAGCAACTGCTCAGCGATGGCCTTCGCGCCTATTTCAATATCCCACTGATCGCCGAAAGAGAGTTCATCGGTTCACTCGCCATCGGCGCCGATCGGCCAGGATGGTTCACGGCCGAGCACATCGAGATCGGCCGGGAGATCGCGGACTTGCTCGCCATTGCCACGCGGCAAGCACAGCTCTATGGCAAGCTGAAACGGGCCAATCAAGATCTCGGCGCGGCGCTTCAGGCCAAAGAAGAGATGATCCAGGCCGTGTCACACGAGCTGCGCACGCCGTTGATCATCATCAAGGGCTACGTTGACCTGCTCTCCGAAGGTATGCTCGGTGCGTTGAACCAGGAACAAGTGGATGCCATGGCCGCGCTCGATACCCATGCGAATCGGCTTACGACGCTGGTCAACCAGGTTCTGACGTTGAAAGAGATAGAGACGACCAGACTCAGCAAGATGACCATAGATCCGGCCGCGTGGCTGGGCGAGGTGGTGCGGGCCTGGAGCCTGTTGATCGAGCGCGGCGGGTTGCGCATCAGCCTGGAGGTGTCTCCCAATCTGCCCAGTCTGCTGGCAGATCCCAACCTCCTGAACCAGGTGATGTACAATCTACTGGGCAATGCAGTGAAATTCAGCCCGCATGGCGGCGCGATCACGATTCGCGCGTGGGCGACGCGCCAGGAATTCGTGCTGGCGATCGCCGATTGCGGCATCGGCATCCCGTCCGACAAGCTGGAATTGATCTTCGAGCGCTTCTATCGCATCCATACCGGCTTGAACACGGCCTTTGGCGGCCTGGGTATTGGGTTGACGTTGTGTCGGGCGATCGTGAGTGCGCACGGCGGCCGGATGTGGGCCGAGAGCGTGGGCGAGGGACAAGGCAGCACCTTCTACGTAGCTCTGCCCGTAGAGGCCGCCGAACAAACTCGCCCCAGCGCAGGCTGATGGCCGCCAGGAGAAAGCCCCTGTGATGCCTCCGCCCGTTTTGAGCCGCAAGGCAACTCAAACCCAGGACGATGAGCGCGCCAATCCGGCAGCCGCGCCAGCGCCGCTCGATGCACAGGATGTCCGCCGATCCGACGAAGCGCTGCGCACGACTTTCGAGAAGGTCGAGCAGGCGAAACAGGAGTGGGAGGCCACGGCCGACCTGTTGCCGGAACTGATCTGCGTGGTGGATGGCGCCGGACGCGTGGTGCGCGCCAATCGGACGCTCGAAACCTGGAACCTGGGGCGCGTCAACGCGGTCAAAGGGCTCGATCTGCATCGGCTGGCGCATCCTGGCTGCGAGAGCTTCGCCTGCGAGTTGGCGCGCGCCCTGAAACAGGCCAGGGTGCAGACTCAGGCCGGGCAGATAGCCGAGTTCGAGATGTGGGACGAACAGCTCGGCCGTCACATCGCGGCCCTGGTCAAGCCGATCGCCACCCGGTCCGGCGGTTTGGCTGGCGCAGTTGTCATGGTTCAGGACATCACCCCGCGTCGCCGCGCCGATGCCGAGCTGCGCCACTATACCGAGCGCCTGGAAGCGATGAATGATCTCTTGCAAGCCATTCTGGCTGCTCATTCGCGACGGGATATCGCCCAGGCAGCCTTGGATCGGATGCGAAAGCTGGTTCCGCTGCAACAGGCGCGGGTGATGCTGTACGATTCGGACTCTGATAGGTTCATCCTGGTGGCTGCCATCGGCGAAGGCGGCGTGACTCCGCGCATCGGCAGGGTCTATTCGGCCGCCAGCCTGCGGAAGGAACGCCAGCGCCGGCCCAATGCGTTCTACGTGGTCGAGGACTTACGCAAGCTGCCAGACCGCTCACGATTGGAGGAGCAGTGGCTGAGCGACGAAGTGCGCTCCTTTGCCAGCATTCCGCTGATGGCCGAAGGCGAGTTCATCGGCAACCTGAGCATCGGCGCGAGCCCGCCGGCTGGCTTTACACCTCAACACATCGCCATGGCGCGAGAAGTCGCCGGCCTGTTGGCAGTGGCGCTGCTGAGCCGCCAACTCGCCGAACGCTTGAAACAGGTCAGCGCCATCGCGGAAGATGCACACCTGATCCGCCGGGAGATGCTTCATAACATCTCCCATGGGTTGCGCACGCCGCTGGTGGTGATCAAGGGATATGTGGATGTGCTGGCAGAGGGCGTGCTCGGCGCGCTGACCGCCGAGCAGACCACCGCGGTCGGGGTCATTGACCAGCAAGTGGCCCAGTTGAACCAGTCTATCGAGCAACTGCTCTTGCTGAAGACACTGGGGGACGGATCGGTTCATGCCCCGCAGAAAGCGCCTGTGGCGCCCGGCTCGTGGCTGCGCAAGCTGGCTCAGACCTGGACCTCGGCCGCAGCAGGGCGCAAGATACACCTCCGGCTGGATATCGCCGAACGACTGCCAGTTGTCGCGGCGGACCTCAATCAGCTTGACCGGCTGATGAACCAGTTGCTGAGCAATGCGCTCAAGTTTAGCGCTGCCGGCGGCGTTGTCACCATCCGCGCACACAGTACGGCCGATGATCTGGTGGTCTCGATCGCCGATGAAGGGATCGGTATACCTGCTGCTGAGCTGGAACGGGTTTTCGAGTGTTTCCACAAGGTAGCCGGACAGACGCACGGCGCCTTCGAAGGGATGGGCATCGGACTGGCCCTCTGCCGGGCGATCGTGGAGGCGCACGATGGCCGGATTTGGGCCGAAAGCCCTGGCGAGGGGCGGGGCAGCGTATTTCACTTTACGTTGCCCGTCCAGCGGCCGGCCGCCGACACCCCCTAGAACACCGGTCAAGTAATCCGCCACGGGCGACCGAGGCTTCGTCGTGAGCTCAGCCGAACGGTCGCTGCAACGCTGGCGAAGGCGCCCTGCGGCGACGAGAGTCAGCCGACGCCGAGCCTGTCCTGAGCTTGCTGAAGGATCGGCTGTGCAGTGGTGGCGGCGGTTTTTAACCGCCCGACCGTCGGGCTTGGCATGACTTGACCGACGTTCTAGAGTTCGTTCAAACAGCCCCTGAAAGCTCCGTAAGGAAATTGTAAGCTTGCTGGGGGCCAAATAGCCCTTAAGTACTATGTCGCTATTGGGGCTGATCTGGTATTCTTACGCTCGATGGCTTAGGAAAAAAGTACTATTTCTGGTATACCCTGTGGCCATCCCAACGACAAGGCAAACCTGTCGAAAGGCGGGGGCGCAAAGCCATGGATCTAAAGCGTAAAGCCAAGATCGCCAGGCTGCCGAAATGGACGCACATGCACCTGCGCCGGCAGCCTGGTGGAAAACACCAGGCTGTTTTCTATTTGAGGAGGGTCTGATGAACGTGACATGCAAGCGGGTCTTATCGACCGCCAGCCTTTGCAGGGTTCTCAGCATTGTAGCGGCCTTGACGCTCGTACTCCTTCTCTTGCCGGCGGCTGCCGCGCCGGCGCTCCCCTCGTTGCCCATCCAACCGATCTTGCTCCAACTCGCCGACCATCAGCCGGATGCCGTGGTCGGCGTCATCGTGCAGAAAGCGAACGCAGGCGCGGACATCGAGGGGGCGGTCGCGCGTCTGGGCGGCGTCGTCACCAGAGATCTGCACATCATCCGGGCGATTGCCGCCCGCCTGCCGGCCAGGGCCGTGGTGGAACTCGCGCGGAACCGGGATGTGCGGTGGGTCTCGTTGGATGCGCCGGTGGAGGGTTCGGCCAAGAAGCCGCCTGTTGGGAACGGCGCGCCTCCCTCGAACTACTTCCTGGACACGGTTGATGTGCGCCGCGTGTGGGCCATGGGACTGCGGGGCGATGGCGTCACGATTGCGGTGGTGGACAGCGGCGTCTCGAAGGACAACGATTTCAGCAAGGATAACGGCGCTGCGAGTCGGCTGACGAAACAAGTAGCGTTCAGCCCGAATGCCTCTTCGGCGTTGGACGTCTACGGTCACGGCACGCACATCGCGGGGATTATTGCGGGCAACGGGAGAGACTCGACCGGCTTATACAGCGGCATCGCGCCGAACGCCAACCTGATCGGTCTCAGGGTCAGCGATGATACGGGCATGGCCTATGAATCGGGCACGGTAGCCGCTCTGCAATGGGTCCTCGACAATGCCAGAACCTACAATATCCGCGTCGTCAACCTGTCTGTCAACTCCACGATCGAGCAGTCCTACCATACCAGCCCCCTGGATGCGGCCTGCGAGATCTTGTGGTTCAATCAGATCGTCGTGGTGGTTTCGGTCGGCAACAAGGGCGGCTCTAACGGCTACAACACCGCCAATGCTGCGCCGGCCAACGATCCGTTTGTCATCACGGTCGGCGCCAGCGATGAACGCGGCACGACGGCGCTCAAGGATGACTTCATCCCGCCCTATTCCGCGCACGGCACCACCGGCAATGGCTTCGTGAAGCCGGACATCATCGCGCCTGGCACCAATATCGTCAGCGTGCTGTCCAAGAACTCGTCATGGGCGACTCAGTATCCGGACCGCGAAGCGCTGAACGGCGAGTACTTCCGACTGAGCGGCACCTCGATGGCCGCGCCGATGGTCGCCGGCGCCGTAGCCTTGTTGTTGCAGAGCGAGCCCAATCTGACGCCCGACCAGGTCAAGTATCGTCTGACGCGCGCAGCCAACACAATCGCAGGCAGCGGCAACGGCGCGTACTACCCGTATCTCAGCATCTACAAGGCCATCACCAGCCAGACGAACCAGTCGGCGAACACGGGCACGCCGATCGCCCAGTTGCTGACTACTGGCTCGCAGCCGGTGGCCTGGGGCAGCGTCAACTGGAATTCGGTCAACTGGAACAGCGTCAATTGGAACTCGGTGAACTGGAATTCGGTCAACTGGAACAGCGTCAACTGGAACGGCGATTTCTGGGCCGAGATCGGTGTGACCTACATCCCCTTCTTCGTGGCCAGCGGCCAGTGAGACCTGACGAAAGCTCCTGACTTGCCCCTTCCCGGTTTCTGAGCCTGGTTCCTTACGAACCAGGCTCAGTTGTCTAACTCACCTCCAACTTCGTGTCAGGCAAACGTAAGCTTTGCGCAGCCCATTCTGTACTATAATGCTGCCAATAGGATAGGCTCGTATCTTCTCAATTTGTAGGGGCGCACCCTTGCGGTCGCCCCGGCGGGCAGGCGCAAGGCCATGCCCCTACCCCGGATTATTGAGAAGATACATAGGCTCCGATAAGGGCAAACCCGCCGCAAGACGGGGGCGCAAAGCCATGGGTCTCCGGTGAGCTGCCGGGGATCGCCAGGCTGCCGAAGAGCGAAGGTCTGCCAGCCATGCCTCCGCTCTGCTTCGGAAACACCAGGCACGATGAGCGAGAAGGAGGTGATGTCCATGTCTCAGGAGTACGGCCTAGTCAGGCGTATGACGCCAGGCGACGTCGCCTGGCGTGCGCTCGCGGCGCTGCTGATCCTGGCGCTCGTATTACGCTCTGCGGCCACGCAACCACTGGCGTCGCCGCGCGCGCAGCCTGAGCTTTTGGCTTTGGCCGCCGAAAACCCCGAGGCAATGGTCGGGGTTATCGTTCAGCAGACTGGCAGAGATGCCACCGTAGCTGAGGCGATTGCGCGTCTGGGCGGCGGCGTCACTGCCGACCTCCGCATCATCAACGCGCTGGCTGCTCGGCTGCCAGCGCGGCAGATTCCTGCTCTGGTCAGGCTCCCGACTGTGCGCTGGGTCTCGCTGGATGCGCCGGTTCACGAGGCTCAGGCCGCGAGCACGGTGGGGTTCACCACCTGGGCGACCGAGACCGGCAACGGCAGGGTCAGCCAGTCTGATGACTTCAACAGTACGCCGATCAGCGCTGGCCGCTACATCTGGTTCAGCGGCATGGTCAAAGCCAATGGCCTGGGTACCGCTCCGGCCTCGTTGATTTTCGACAACTCCGTCATCCAGTTCGTCGCCAACGGCGTCAGCTACAGTGTGCCTGTGCCGGGCGCCGTCCTCACCTTCGACCCCACGCTATCAGTTGCCAAGACGAAGTTCGATGTCGGCAACAACCAATGGCTCACGTCGCTGCCCGCCAACCTCGCCGGCAAAGAGGTGTTCCTGGCTGGCGTGACCATCCCGGTGTCGGTCGCGCTGCCAGGGAGCATCAAGAACGTCTCCTGGGCAGGTCGTTTCACCAGCGATACTCCTGGCCTCGGCGTGGAGAGTTGGAAGTGGGCCGCGGCCGTCTACACGATTTTCAGCGAGGACTACGGCGCCCTGGGCGTCAAGCCCTGCAAAGACGAGAAAGCCTGCCAATACCAAAACGATGATCCGGCTGGGACGCCCGAGAATTTCAAGGCTTTTGTCATCAAGGGCGCGCGGGGCAGCGGAGGGAACCAATACGTCGGGTCATATACTTCTGGGGCTTCCGTGATACCCATGATGGCCTTCACGGATGGCGTTGCCATCAACGACTCGCCGCTGGGGCCCAACGGCGTCTTTGGCTTCGGGAGTAGGGTCAAGTGGTCGTTCGCGGGATTCGACGCCGAGACGACGCCCGGTTACGCGATCAGCAAGGTCGAGGTTGTGGTACATGCATATGTGGCGGCGCGCATCTCCACAGACATCAAAATCACGCCGGCCGTAGCGGGGCTGCCTGGCAAGACCAAGAACCTCAGCCACAGTGCCTTCGACGCCTACGTCGGCGCCGCGCGCGCTGGCCTGATCTATCTGAACATCAGCGATAGCCGGGCCTGGCGTTGGGGCGACTTCGACAATGACCTGGAGTTGGTGCTGGATCAAAGCGGTTTCAAAAGCAACGAGGTTGTCTTCTATGACGCGATCGGGCTGCGCGTCACCGCGGTTCCCGGCGTGGATGCGACCGGCGATACGACGCCGACCGCGCTGCCCAAGGCGGCGATAGATGTCAGCCGGCTGATCAACGTCTACAACCAGGCCGTGCGGGCGACCACTGTCTGGAACGAAGCGCCGGCCTATCTCCAGGGTCAGGGCGTCACGGTCGCGGTCGTGGACAGCGGCTCGGTGAAGAACAAGGATCTCGGCGGCCGGCTGATCAAGAGCATCAACCTCCACCCCTCATACCACGACTCGGCCGACCGCTATGGGCACGGCACGTTTGTCGCGACGATCATTGGCGGGGACGGCAAGCATTCGAATGGCCGGTACATCGGCGTTGCGCCCAAGACCAATATCATCAACGTGCGCGTGAGCGATGACCAGGGCATGTCCACCGAATCGGTCGTGGTAAGCGGTTTGCAGTGGATCTACGAGAATCGCGACAAGTACAACATCCGGGCCGCCAACCTGTCGCTCAACTCCAGCGTAGCCCAGTCGTATCATACCAGCCCGCTGTGCGCCGCCGTCGAGATGCTGTGGTTCAAGGGCATCGTCATGGTAGTTTCGGCCGGCAACAACGGCACGACCACGCTTTTCCCGCCGGCCAACGATCCATGGGTGATCACCGTCGGCGCGGCGGATGACCAGGGCACCGTGAGCCTGGACGATGACGTCGTGGCGAACTTCTCCGCCTTTGGGGTCGCCGAAGGCGGCCTGGCGAAACCTGAGCTGGTGGCCCCCGGTCGCAACGTCGCGGCCCTATTGGGCGACAATCGAAGGCTGGGGTTGGGGCAAGATCATCAGGCCAATCGGATCGGCGACCATTACTTCCGCATGTCGGGCACCTCGATGGCTGCGCCGATGGTAAGCGCCGCAGTTGCACTGTTGCTGCAGGACGAACCGAACCTGACGCCGGACCAGGTCAAGTTCCGTCTGATGGCGAGCGCCAACAGAAATTGGCCCGGCTACGACCCGCTCAAGGGCGGCGCGGGCTATCTGGACATCTATGCCGCCGTGCATGCGACGACAGGTGAGCGAGCCAACGTGGGCGTTCCGCCCAGCCAGCTCGTGCTGACAAGCCTGAATCCGGCCATCTTCGGCGCCGTCAACTGGAATTCGGTCAACTGGAACTCGGTCAACTGGAATTCGGTCAACTGGAACTCGGTCAACTGGAACTCGGTCAACTGGAACTCGGTCAACTGGAACAGCGACTACTGGGAGTCTTCACGCTTGCTGGGGAGCAGCGACGATGGCGAGCCATCGTTGGGGCTGATTCAGGCAGTATTCCTCCCGCTCTTTGTCTCTGGGGGTTCTTCTGGCCGTTAGCACAATGGTACTTCTTTCCCAGTGCAACACAGGGTAAGCTGTGCTATCCTGTGCCAGGAGTACGGGCCAATACCGTATCATCACAGGAGGCAAACGGGAGTCTATGCGCCGACTACACGCCATCATTGCAGATCTGATCGCCCTGGCCACGCATCCCAGTGTCGTATGGAGCGTTAACTGGAACTGATTTGATCCCGCGGATTCCACGCCATCACCGGGACAGCGGTCGTGCAGTCTCGTCTTGCATGGAGGGAGATGAGACTTCGCGCATGGTCGCGGCCCCGTTGTTATTCCCAGACTATCTCCGCACCGATAAACCCCGCACACAGAAGCCGCGATCGCACTGACCAGAGGCGTCCCCATCTCAGGACATTTGCACATGCCGGCCGCGGCGCCACGCAGTCCAGGGTGCGAAGCCTCCCTGTAGGACGGCGACTGAAAAGCTCACGCCAAGACGCCAAGACGCAGAGACGGACAGAAGCACTCAACAGTCCTTGGCGCCCTTTGCGCCTTTGCGTGAGGCCAGCCGGGCGATCTGCAGGACAGACCGATTCCCACCGGCCGCCATCATTCCAGAGACCGTGACTTTGCGCTTTGCTATGCGTCAGGGTAGAATAGCAGCTAAGTCACTCTGGAATCGAGAGAGGTTGCTGTTCATGTCGCGTCATGCCTGGGCTTACATCGTGAGCATCCTCCTGACTGGAGCGGCGCTGAGCGTGCTGGCGCTGTTGAGCGGACCATTGCCGTCGGTTAGTCAATGGCTCACCCTGGCCGCGCTGGTCGTTCTGACTACGGCCGCCCAGTATTTCGAGGCCGAGGCGCCAGGCCGGCAATCCTATTACCCGCATTTTGTCTTCCTGTTTGCGGGCGTGTTGCTGTTGCACCCGTTTCTCTTCGTCCTCCAGGTAACCATCCCGCACTTGATCGAATGGGCGCAGAAGCGCTTGTCTGGCAGCCCGTTGTTGCGCGATTGGTACATCCAGCCGTTCAACATTTCGATGCACATCATCGCAGGAGTGACGGCGCGCGCGGTTTTCGTGGGGCTAGT
>VGOD01000178.1 GCA_016876015.1 Chloroflexota bacterium | reverse complement strand
TCCATCACCTTCGGGCAGCGAGTGCAGAAGTGACAGCCCTTGGGCGGGTTGACCGGCGTCGGCACATCCCCTTCTAAGATGATGCGCTTGCGCTTCTCCTCGACCACCGGATCGGGAATCGGCACCGCCGAGAGCAACGCCTGCGCGTAAGGGTGCATCGGGTTCTGATACAGCTCGTCGCGATCGGCCAGCTCCACGATCTTGCCCAGGTACATCACCGCGATGCGATCGGAAATGTGACGCACCACCGAGAGGTCGTGGGCGATGAACAGATAGGTGAGGCCGAATTGCTCTTGCAGGTCCTCCAGCAGATTGATGATCTGCGCCTGGATCGAAACGTCCAGGGCCGAGATCGGTTCGTCGCAGACGATGAAAGAGGGGTTGACCGCCAACGCGCGCGCCACGCCGATGCGCTGGCGCTGACCGCCGGAAAACTCGTGGGGATAGCGGTTGATGAAGTAGGGGTTGAGGCCCACCACCCGCAACAGCTCGCGCACGCGTTCCAGACGCTCAGGTCGCGTGCCGATGTTGTGTACCTCAAGCGGCTCCGAGATGATGCTGCCGACCGTCATGCGCGGGTTCAGCGATGCGTACGGATCCTGGAAGATCATCTGCATCTGCCGCCTCATGCGGCGCAAATCCTCCCCTTTCACCGTGGTCAGGTTCGTACCCTGGAAGTGAACCACACCGGCCGTCGGCCGGTAGAGCTGCAGAATGGCGCGACCGGTCGTGGATTTGCCACAGCCCGACTCGCCCACCAGACCCAGCGTTTCACCCTGGTAAACCTGGAAGTCCAGCCCATCCACGGCCTTCACGTCCGCCACCTTGCGCTGCAAAATGCCGCGGAAGATGGGGAAGTACATCTTCAGGCCCTTGATCTCCAGTAGAACTTGTTTCGAATGCCCGTTCGTGCTCATTGCAGCCGCCCCCTCCCCCCATCAGCGAAGCCAGGCTCCGCGCTGCCGATGTCTACCCAACATGCGATCCGATGACCTGGCCCAACCGGCTCCAGGCCGGGGTTCTCCGTCTCACACTGCTCGATCCGATACCGGCAGCGCGCATAGAAGGGACACCCTTTCGGCAGGTCAATCAGATCGGGCGGCAGCCCCTCAATAGAGGTGAGGCGGCGCGCACGATGCTCATCGAGCCGCGGCAGCGAGCCCAGAAGCCCGAGCGTGTAGGGATGGCGTGGGTTGCCATACAACTCCTTGACCGGCGCCTCCTCCACGATGAAACCCGCATACATCACCACGACCCGTTGCGCCAGCCCCGCCACCACTCCCAGGTCGTGCGTGATCCAGATGATCGCCATGCCGATCTCATGCTGCAGGCGCTTAACCAGTTCGGTGATCTGCGCCTGGATCGTCACATCCAGAGCGGTCGTCGGTTCATCGGCGATCAGGAGTTGCGGGTTGCAACTGAGGCCCATGGCGATCATGACGCGCTGGCGCATGCCGCCGGAGAACTGATGTGGATAATCATCGAGCCGATCGGCCGCGCGCGGAATGCCGACCATTTCGAGCAAGTCAATGGTGCGTTTCTTGGCCGCGGCCTTGTCCAGTCCCATGTGCAACATCAGCGCTTCCGAGACCTGGAAGCCGATGGTGAGCACCGGGTTCAGCGAGGTCATCGGATCCTGGAAGATCATGGCGATCCGGTTGCCGCGCACCTGCCGGATTTCATCGTCACCAATGCGCAGGAGGTTCTTGCGGTCGCTGTTGGCGCCGAACCAGACCTCTCCGCTGGTGATCTTGCCGGGCGGCTGCGGGATCAGCCGCAGCAACGACATCACGCCGACGCTCTTGCCGCAGCCGCTTTCACCCACGATGGCCAGGGTCTCCCCCTCATCCAGGGTATAGCTAATGCCATTGACCGCATGGACAACCCCGTCTTGCGTAAAGAAGCGGGTTTCCAGCCCCTTCACATCCAACAATCTACCCATGACTTTCCTCCGGGGCGTCGAGATGATAACTGGTGGGATATGAAATCAAGCCGAGAAATGGGCGCTGTGATAGCCAGCGCCGCGCAAGAAGAGTGCGCACTATGCATAATAGATAACGTGATAATAGCACACCGTCATATGAGTGTCAAATCGCGCACCGAAAGGGGGGGGCGCGGCGATGGCCTGGCGCACTGTCAAAGTGTCTCCGGATCAGCCTATCCAGAAACCGGCCGCGTAGCCTCACCCGGCACCAGGTGGCACGCGACCCAGTGCTCCGTCTGTTTCTGCTCGAAAGCCGGCTCGGCCTGTTGGCAGATGTCCGTCGCAATGGGACACCGGGTATGAAAACGACAGCCAGGCGGCGGATTGAGCGGGCTAGGCACGTCGCCTTTGAGGAGGATGCGTTGGCGCTTGAGCTTCGGCTGTGGGACGGGAATCGCGGACATCAGGGCCTGGGTGTAGGGGTGCAGCGGGTTGCGATACAACTCCTCGCGCGTGGCCAATTCGGCCATCTTGCCCAGGTACATCACCGCCACCCGATCGCTGATGTGCTCCACCACGCTGAGGTTGTGAGCGATGAACAGATAGGTCAGGCCGAATTCTTTCTGCAGTTCGCGCAGCAAGTTGAGCACCTGCGACTGGATCGAGACATCCAGCGCGCTGACCGGCTCGTCGCACACAATGAACTTCGGCCGCAGCGCCAGGGCGCGCGCGATGCCGATCCGCTGGCGCTGGCCGCCGGAAAACTCGTGCGGATACCGCTCCGCGTGATACCGCTCCAGCCCCACCTTCTTCAGCATGTCGAGCACGATCGCATTGCGCTGGTCTTTGTCGCGCATGCCGTGAATCAGCAGCCCCTCGCCGATGCTCTCGCCGATCGGCACACGCGGGTCTAGCGACGAATAGGGATCCTGGAAGATGATCTGCATGTTCCGGCGCATACCTTTGAGCGAGCGCGTGTCTGCCGTGGCTATATCCGCGCCATCGAACTCGACCCGACCGGCCGTCGGCCTGATCAAGCGCAGGATCGTGCGGCCCACGGTCGTCTTGCCGCAGCCCGACTCGCCGACCAGTCCCAGGCACTCTCCCTCCTTGATCGTGAAGCTGACCCCGTCTACGGCCTTGACCCAGGCCGTAACGCGCTGCAGCAGCCCGCTCTTGACGGGGAAGTACTTCTTCAAGTTCGTGACGGCGATCAAGTTCGGTCTTTGTTCTGCGATCGAATCGGTGGGCGCGGACATGGCAAGCTCCTGCTAGTAGAGCCAGCAGCGCACTTTGTGGTTCGGCGCGACTGGCTTCAGTTGGGGTTCTTGTTGCGTGCAGATTTCCAGGTTCTGCTCGACGCGCGGCCGGCAGCGCGGCGCGAATTGGCAGCCCGGCGGCAGGTTGATCAGGTTTGGCACGGTGCCGGGAATGACGTCCAGTTGGTCCTTCACCTCGCCCAAGATCGGGATCGAACCGATCAGGCCGACTGTGTACGGATGCCGGGGCGCCTCGAAGATCGCTTCCACTGATGCTTCTTCGACGATGCGGCCGGCGTACATGACCGCCACCCGCTCGCACATCTCGGCCACGATGCCCAGGTCGTGCGTGATCAGGATGATGGCCGTGCCCATCTCGGTGCGCAAATTGCGCAGCAGGTCCAGAATCTGCGCCTGGATCGTCACGTCCAGCGCGGTCGTCGGCTCATCTGCAATCAACAGTTCGGGCAAGCACGCCAGCGCCATCGCGATCATCACACGCTGCGCCATGCCGCCCGACAACTCGTGGGGATAGGAATCCACGCGCTTGGCCGGCTCGGGAATCCCGACCATCTTCAGCAACTCGACCGCGCGCGCCCGGCCAACGCTCTTGCCCAGGGCCTGATGGATCTCCAGCACCTCCGAAAGCTGGTCGCCGACCCGGAATACGGGATTCAGACACGAGGTGGGCTGCTGAAAGATCATCGAGATGCGATTGCCGCGGATCGCCTCCATGTCGCCTTCGGACAGCTTGAGCAGGTCGCGGCCATCGAAGACAACCTCGCCGGCGACGACCTTGCCCGGCACGCCAACCAGTCGCAAGATCGAGAACGAGGTCACGCTCTTGCCGCAGCCCGATTCGCCCACCAATCCGAGCACCTCGCCCCGGTTGACATGGAAATCTACCCCATCCACCGCTTTGACGACGCCGACTTCGGTGAAAAACTGCGTCTTCAGATCGCGCACCTCCAGGATGCGCTCGCCGGCGGCGGCCGATGTCTCATTACTCATGTGGCTCTCCCGATCTAACTCGATTTCTGTGGTCGGCGACGTTCATTCGCGGTATAGCCCCAGGCCGGCCACCGCGTCGCGCAGCGGATCCAGACGCTTCAGCGCCGGCGGGTTGGACTGGTAGCGACCATCCTGGCCCAGCAAGACGACCGACAACTCTGAATGGCGACCGGTCAGTGGGAAAAGCATCTGCGTAGGCCAGCCGGTGTTGAACCCCGCGTGCAGCTTGACCGGTTGCGCAAAGAACGCCTCCACGGTTACGTAGAGCGTGTAAGCATCGCGCAGCGATTCATCCGAAAAGCCAATGCCCGACTGGCGAGCGACGCCGCCGGACAGACTGGCGATTACACCCTCGGCCAGCAGGTCGAATCCTGGCTGCCCTTCGGTGAACTCATGGCGTTGGCCAGCCGCATAGACCACGATGCGCGCAGGCCGTTCGGCAAAGCCCGAAACGAACCAGAGCAAATCCTGCGCGGCAAAGGTGATCGTCGCCAGAATTGCGACCACGCCGAACCCAAGGACCGCCGCCAACATGCCCAACGTATTCGTGCGCAGCTTATCGGTGGGCTGCTTCATGCGTTACAGCTTCAGGCGCGGGTCGAGCGCATCGCGGAGGCCGTCGCCGAGGAAATTGACGCACAGCACAGTGATGAAGATGCAGAAGCCCGGCGACAGCGCCTGGACGAACAGATACTCCAGCGGCGAGTTGCGGGCCTCGTTGAGCATGTTGCCCCAGGTCGGAACGGGCGGCATGATGCCAAACCCCAGGAACGAAAGCGCCGACTCCGAGATGATGACCCCGCCGAAGCCCAGGGTGGCGGCCACGATGATCGGCGCCAGCGAATTCGGTATCAAGTGGTTGAAGATGATGCGCTTCTGCCCGCCGCCCAACGCACGCGTGGCCTCGATGAAGTTCTGCTCGCGCAGGCTCAGCACCGAGCCGCGCACCAGGCGCGCCACGCCCATCCAGCCGAAGATGACCAGCACGAACACGATGATCGCCACGCTCAGGCTGGAGCCCAGGAACTTCTGAAGGCCGACGAACTGGCGCAGGCTGCTGGAGAGCACCAGGAGCAACGGCAACGTGGGCAGGGTAAGCATCACATCGGCAAAGCGCATCAGCACCGTGTCCACCGCGCGGCCGAACGCGCCCGCCACCGCGCCGACGATCGCGCCCAGAGTGATAGCCAGCAACTCGACGATCAGGGCTACGCCCAACGAGATGCGGCCCGCGTACAACAAGCGCGAGAAGATGTCCCGGCCGAGCTTATCGGTGCCCAGGTAATGGATGGGGCGCCCAGGCTCGCCCGCAGACATAAGCGGCGTGAAGGACTGGTTGAGGTTGATCTCCTCGTAATCGTAGGGGGCGATCCACTGGGCAAGGAGACTGGCGATCACGATGGCGCCGAGGATGTAAAGCCCGATCATGGCCAGACGATGCCGGCGCAGACGCCGCCATGCCAGGCCCCATTGGCTGATCGGTTTCTCGGTGGCCACGGGCTCGAGTTGCAAGGCTTCGGCCGTCGTAGCAGTCATGTGCACTACCCTCAGTCTAGCTGTACTGAATCCGCGGATCCACGACCGCGTACAGGATGTCAGCCATCAAATTAGAAAAGACCACAAGAAAAGCGGAGATGACCAGGATGCCCTGCACCACCGGCCAGTCGGAGTTGCTGATCGCGTCGATGGTCATGCGGCCGATGCCGGGCCAGGAGAAGATGGTCTCGGTGATCAGCGCGCCGCCGAACAGGTTGGGCAGCGTCAAAGCCAGGATCGTGATCAACGGGATCAGCGCATTGCGCAGGCCGTGCTTGAGAATCACGATCCGCTCCTTCAGGCCCTTGGCGCGCGCCGTGCGCATATAGTCCTGCCGCAGCACCTCTAGCATGGAGGCGCGGGTGTAGCGCGCCCAGCCGGCCATGTTGAAATAGGCCAGCACCAGGGTCGGCAGGGCCACGTGCAACAGTCCGTCCACGATCAATTCGGCCTCCATCCCTGCCAGCTCTGGATACAGACGGCCAAACGAGAAAACCCGGCCCAGCGCCTCGATGATGTCCCCCTCGGCGCCGGCCGTGCGCACCCCGCTGGTCGGAAACCAGCCCAACCCGACCGCGAAGATCGCCATCGCCATCAGGCCGGTCCAGAAAGTGGGCATGGATTGGCCGAAAAACGCCAGCGCCGTCACGAAATAGTCGGTGATCGAGTATTGCTTGACAGCCGAATAGATGCCGATCGGCACGGCTATCAATATGGCGACCAGATAGGAGAGCCCCATCAGCAACACAGTATAGCCCAGACGCCCCCAGATCAACCCCAACACCGGCCGGCCTGTCTGCATGGTCCAGGAAGTGCCCCAATCCCCTTGCACGACCCTGGTCAGCCAACGGACGTAGCGCCCCTGGTCGAACCGGCACGGCTGCTGTTCGTGGCCGATGCGCGGACAATACTGGCCCGGCAACACCGGCTTGTCGAGATCGAGCAATTGGTTCAGACGGTCAATCATGGATTGCGTGATGCGGGGATTGGAGAGTCTGAGGAGGTCAAACGGCCCGCCAGGGGCCAGATTGATGATGACGTAGATAAGAATCGAGATCAAGAACAACAGGCCGAACGACTGAACGACTCGGCGGATGATGAAAGCGGTCATCGCGTTCTGCTCCTCAGACAGCCAGACCCTAAGGGTTGCGAAAACCCTTAGGGTCTGAGCAGACCCTAAGGGTCTTCCAGACCCTTAGGGTCTAAGACAACAACCTACTTGCTCAAATCCCACTCCCAGACGTTCCAGGTATCCGGAGAGTTGCTGGTGGGGCCAGGCTTCCAGTTGGCGAAGCCGGTGCGCGCCACATACACGCGGGTGTTGGAGAAGAGCGGGATAACCGGCACCTCTTTGGTCCATTCCTGGAACCACTTCTCCAAGACCGGCTTGCGCTTGTCGCGCGACAGGCTGATCTCGGGGTCATCCTCGTTCTGGATCGCCAACGCGTCCGCGGTCTTGTTGCACCAGCCCGGATAGTTCTGGCCGGAGTAGTTGTTCTCCTTGGTCGGCACGCTGGCGCAGTTGTAGAGACCCTTGAACTGCGGATCGTCGCCGGTGATCCAGGTGTAGATCGCGGCGTCGAAGGTGCGGCAGTTCAGCGGGCCGCCGGCCGCGCAGGTGGCGAACAGGCCGCGGCCGTAGAGGAACTGGATGTTCACGCCGACGTTGATGGCCTTCCACTGCGCCTGGATCACCTGGGCCAACGACTGGCGGTCAGCCCGGTCGGTGGTCATCAGCGTGATTTCCAGGTTCTTGGTGACTTCCTTGCCGCCTTCGGTCACCTTCTTGGTGCAGGGCAGCGCCTTGCAGTCCCAGCCGGCCTGCTTCAGCAGATCCTGGGCCTTGGCCTTGTCGAAGGGGTACTTGTTGTAGTTATCGGAGTACCCCCAGGAGATGCCCTTGGGCACCGGCAGATCGGTGGTGGCCTGCTTGCCGAAGTAGAGGCGATCCACCAGCGTCTTCTTGTCGGTCGCATAGTAGAGCGCCTGACGCACCTTCACATCATCCAGGGGGAACTTGGTGGTGTTGATGTCAATGTGCTCCCACTGATAGCCCGGTTCGTACATGACCTTGTACAGGCCGGCCGTCGCGATCTTGTCCAGGTCGGGCGAGTTGGCCACGGTCAGGCCGCCGGTGCCGGTGACGGCGTCAATCTCGCCCTTCTGCAGGGCGGCGATCACGGCCGGGGTCTCGGCGAAGAAGCGGAAGATCACGTTCTTGATCTTGGCGTCCCCCAGCGGGAACGGCTTGTCGCTCTTCTCCAGCACGATTTCCTGGCCTTGCTTCCATTCCTTCAACACGTACGGCCCGTCGCCCAGCGGCTTGCGGGCGAACTCGCTCTTGGGCTGGTCCTTGGCCGGGACCTTGGCCAGCACGTGTTCCGGCAGCCAGCCGGTGCCCACGGTCCAGTAGACTGAGTCCACCACAGGACCCTTCTGATCCGCAAAGCCCGTTTCGACGTAGTCGGCCTTGAACTTGTCGAACGGCACGTTGCCCTTCAGCGTGCCGGCCGCGGCTTCCTTGGCCTGCTTCTCGCTCATGAAGACGGTGATCCAGGTGCTGTCGTCCACGACCTTCAGGTCAAAGATCTTCTCGGTGGTGTCGCGCGCGGCGACCTGCATCTCGGGATCCATGACCAGCTTCCAGGCGTAGACCACATCCTTTGTGGTGACCGGGGTGCCGTCCACCCAGCGCCAGCCCTTCTTGATCTTGTGAGTAACTTCGAGGTGCCTGTCGGCGCCCTCACCGACCCACTTGGCGCCGCCGTTGTCCAGCGTGGGGATGGCGCCGTCGCAGCCCAGGTTCACCCAGTCGGCCTTTTCGTTCTGGCTCATGCAGCCGATGATCACGGCGCCCATCACGATGGTGCGGGCCATCATCGAGCCGATATACGGATGCAGGGTGTCAGGCTCCTGCTGCAGCGCCAGCACGACCGTGTCGGCCGCCTTCGCGGGCGCCTTGGTCGGGACCGGCGTGGGCGGGACCGGCGTCGCGGTCACGACGACCTGCTTTTCCTTCTCGACGACCTTCTCGACGGGCTTCTCGACGATCTTCTCCTTCACCACCTCTTGGGTCACGATCTTCTCGATGACCTGAGGAGTGGGAGCTGCACAGGCGCTCAGCACCATGCTGAGGATCACGATCACGCCTAATACGATAGACCACTTCTTTGTTGACATGCTCTCCTCCTGATGTGGAAATGCAGATTTCGAGTTGCTGGTCAATTGCGGGTATAGTTTGCGTCTGTCAGTCGTGATACCACCCCCTTTCGGCGCGGGAACCCAGGGCGTAGAACACGGCGCGAAACTTCGATGGCGGGGCGCCCATTCGGCCCCGCAATGGAACAAGCATAACATTTTATACTTCGGCTGTCAAGTCGGGTTGGAGGTTGGCTGGTCCTACTTGGGCGCGTTTTCCTTCAGGATGGCGTTCGCCTGCTTGACCGCTTCGTCGAGCAGCTTCTTGGCGTCAGCCTTCGGGTCGGCGATCGCCTTGCTGAGGATCTCCTTGTCAATCAACGCGCGAACCGGGTCGTAGCCCGCGACCGGCGCCTCGACCATGGCATACTTGGCCCAGTCGAACATCCTGGCGTAGGAGGCGTCCAGGCCGCCGGCCCACGCAGGGTTGGCCTTGTAGGCCGCCACGACATCGGCCACCGCGCTCTGGCGCACGGGCAAGTAGCCGGTGTTGATCGCCCACTTGGCGGTTTGCGTCTTCTCGCCCAGGAACTTGATCACCAGCCACGCGGCCAACTCCTTCTCCGGCGTCGTCTTGTAAACGCTGACGCTCGCGCCGTAGAGATTGATGACCGGCTTGCCGGTATTGGGCGGGATGGTGATGTCCCACTTGTGCTTGGCGCCCTTGTCCACCGCTTCCTTGTAGAAGGGCAGGCCCGAAGACGAAGCCAGCACGAACATCACCTCGCCGTTGGCGAAGCGATTCTGCTCGCCGTATCGCTCGCTGGTCGGGATTTCGACCGCGCACCCCTTCTCGAACATGCGCTGGATCAGTTGCAGCGCCTGCACACCCGCATCGCTGTTGAAGACGTATGCCGAACCGTCCTCGGTGATGATGCGGCCGCCGTGCGTGAAGACAAAAGAGGCCCAGTTCGAGGCGTCATGGCGGAAGGCCCAACCGTACTTCTTCTGCTCCTTGTTCGTGGCCTTGCACGCCATCTCCTCGAATTCCTTCCAGGTCTTCGGCGGTTCGTTGTAGCCGATCTGCTTCAACCAATCCGCGTTGTAGTACAACACCTCCATCGAGCGTTGCGTCGGGAAGCCCAACACCTCGCCCTTGTACTGCGGATTCTTGTCGCTGTCCAGGAAGGTCTGGAAGTAGTCCTTCAAGTCCGCCTCGGCCAGCCCATACTTCTTGCTCTTGACGAACGGCGCCAGGTCAATCACCGCGCCCTGGGCCCGGTAGAAGGCGGCCTGGTTCTGGTAGGCCACCGAAATCTCGGGCGGCTGGCCGGCCTGGATCGCGGCGTTGATCTTGTTGTACACATCATTGTACGACGCGCCGCCGATCTCGGCCTTGGCGGTGATGCCGTACGGGTTCGACTTGTTGAACTCGTCCAACATGCCTTGCAGAAAGTCCTGATCCTTCTGCGGCCGGTTGTGCCAATAGAGGACCGTGACATTCTTGCCCTTGAGCTCGATCGCATCCACCTCTTCTGCGGTCTTGGGCGGATTGCTGATCTTCACTTCGGGCGCCTTGGTGGCCGCGGGCGCTTGCGTCGCAGCCGGCGCCTTGGTCGGTTCGACCTTGGCGGCCGGCTTCGGCGCCGGCGTTGGCGTCGGTTGGGCGCATCCTGCGAGCACCAGCCCTGCAACCACCAGCAAACTCAGTGCAACGAACAGCTTACGGGTTTTCATGCTGCCTCCTTGTACGGATAGATTGGTAGATGGTAGATTGGTAGATTGGTAGATTGGTAAGTTGGGCCCTGGGCGCCTCTTACCCCTTCAACCCCGTCGTCGTGATCCCTTGCGTGAAATACTGCTGCGTGAAGAAGTAGAAGACGATCACCGGCACGACCACCATGGACGAAAAGGCCATCATCAGTTGGATCTTGGTGCCGCCCTCTTGCACCAGGAACTGCTGCAACCCCACCGCCAGCACGCGCATGTTGCTGTCGCGCGTGACCAGCAGGGGCCACTTGAAGCTGTCCCAGGCCCAGATGAAGTTGATCAATGCCACCGACACCAGCGCAGGCCGTGAAAGCGGCAGCACGATCGTGAGCAGATAGCGCGTATGCCCGGAACCGTCCATCAATGCCGCGTCGAACAGGTCCTTCGGGATTTGCATGAAGAACTGGCGCAGCAGGAAAATGCCGAAGACGCTGGCCAGAAACGGCACGATCAGGGCCAGGTAGTTATTATACCACGACCCCGACCCGAACGGATTCTTGAACTGGTACATCATCACGGCCTTGGGGACGATCGTCAGGTCGCCAGGGATCATGATGGTGGCCAACAGCAGGATGAACAAGAAGTTCTTGCCCGGCACGTGCATCTGGGCAAAGGCATACGCGGCCAGCACCGAGGTGATCATCACCCCTGCCACGACCGCCAGCGTCACGAAGATGCTGTTGATCGCATAGCGGAAGAAGAGGTACATCCCCCACTGCTTGTCCCAGCCGATGGCGTCAATCGCATCCGCGTAGTTCTTCCACTGCAGCGTCTCGGCGCCGAGCGGCGGCCACGGCCACAGGTTGCCGGTGATCACGCTGCCATAGGTCTTGAGCGAAGTCGTGATCATGTAGATGAAGGGGAAGACAGCTCCGAGCGCGCCGAGGGTCAGCAGAAGATAGATCGCCAGTCGCGACCAGCCTGCCCTGGCGATCAGGCCGGCGATAGACAGCCTGCCGGGGCGAACAGACGATGGTGGGACCGAACGAACCGTCATCGCACATCTCCTGGGCTCGCGGATATCAGCATGATTGCGCCCCTACCCCTATTACTACAACCGCAGTTTCTCAGACCCGGCGACCGAGGTCGCTGCAACCTTCGCGAAGTCGCCCTCCGGCGACTGAATTGAGCCTGCGTCGGCAGGCTTCGCCGCTGTTGCAGCGGTTGCAACCGCCC
>VGOD01000177.1 GCA_016876015.1 Chloroflexota bacterium | reverse complement strand
GTCAATGTTCGGCGTCTGCAGCTCCGGGCGTCCATAGGCGCCGACCACGTTCGCGCCCTGGGTGTCGGTCAAAATGAAGACGAAATTGGGTTGAGGCATCGTGTGTATCCTCTCAATAATCCGGGGAAACGGCGGTCACAGACCGCCTACGAGCCTGCTTTCAGGGGGTCTGCGACCCCCGTCGGCCCCCACTTATTGAAAAGATACCATCGTGTCATCCGTCCACAT
Source organism: Chloroflexota bacterium (assembly GCA_016876015.1). GTDB lineage: Bacteria > Chloroflexota > Anaerolineae > CG2-30-64-16 > CG2-30-64-16 > VGOD01. The sequence goes on along the minus strand of VGOD01000177.1, from coordinate 11,634 downwards.
CGGCTAGGTGGCGGCATCGCCCAGCGAGCGGCGCAGGAGCTCTGCGAACGCGGCCGCCCGCTCTGGCGCATCGCCCACATAATCGCCGGCAGCGAGCCAGGCAAGAAGCTCGGCCCGCGGCGCGTGCCGCGTCACCCGCGGATCGGCCGCCAATGATTCGACCAGCGGATTCGCTTCACCTCGCCGGATGGCGGCCCATGCGGTCATGGCGTGCTCGCGGATCACCTCGTGCAGCGCCTGCCGATCGCCCCCGCGTTTGACCAGTTCCATCAGCAAGCGTTCGGTGGCTGCAAAAGGCCCAAAGGCGCTCAACAGGCGGCCGGCCGCGTCCCGGTCGATTCGCAGGCCAGAGATCAGCCGTAAGCCGCGCGCCGCCAACTCATCGGCGATCAGGAACGCCTCTGGCAGCAGGCTGCGGCGATTGGCCGAATCATCCAGGGTGCGCTCCAACAGGCTATGCGCTGCGTTGTCCCATGCGACACGAGGCAGCACGGCCAGTTGGCGCGCCAGGCTGTCCATGTTCTCGGCATGGATGGGGTTGCGCTTGAACGGCATCGCGCTCGATCCCACCTGGCGGGCCGCGAACGGCTCGGCCCACTCGCCGATGACCGGCGACTGGAGGATGCGCAGATCGAACGCGAACTTGTAGAGCGATTGCCCCAGGCCCGCCAGCGCGGAGAGCACGCGATAGTCCTGTTTGCGCGGGTAGGTCTGGGTGGCCACAGGATAGGCATCGAGGCCAAGGGCAGACATAATGCGAGCCTCGAATGAGGCTAAGGTCGAGGTTGAGGTTGAGGTTGAGGCTGAGAGCTCTTCCTCAACCTTAACCTTAAGCTCAGCCTCAAGCAATTGCGCGTACGACGCCGAGGTCCCGACCGCGCCCTTGAAGCCCTTGCCACGCAATTCCGCACGTATGCGGCCCAACTCCTGCCAGTCGGCCCACAGGTCCTGGGCATATTGCGCCAGCCTGTAGCCGACCGTGGTCGGTTCGGCCGGCTGGAGGTGGGTGAACGCCATGGTCGGCGCCGCGGCCCACGCTTCGATCTGGCCGGCGAATGCCAGCAGCAGGCCGCGCAGCCTGCCCAAAAGCAGGTCGAGCGCGTCGCGCATCCGCAAGACGTCCGCGTTGTCCTCGACATCCATCGAGGTCGCGCCCAGGTGGATGATGCCGCCGCCGATCGGACACTGCTCGGCATAGGCGCGCACCTCGGCCATCAGGTCGTGATGGATCTCCGCCTCGATCTCCAGCGCCCGCGCCAGATTGATCTCGCCGGCATGGCTGCGCAGATCTGCGACCTGTTCAGCGGTTACCAGCCCGGCCGCGTGTTCCGCCTCAGCCAGCGCAACCCAGATGCGTCGCCACAGCCGGCGCTTGTGGGCCTCGCTCCAGATGCGGCGCATCTCGGCCGAGCCGTAACGCCAGGTGAAGGGCGAAAGATAGGTTTCATGGGTGAAAGTGCTCTCAGCAGGAGGCATCGGCGTCAACCGGAGATAGCACGATCAACTGATCGCGTTCGGGCCCCACCGATACGTACTTGATCGGCGCGGCAGCCAGCTCAGCGATGCGCTTCAAGTAGCCGCGGGCAGCCACGGGCAGGTCGGCCCACCGTCGCGCCTCCCGTGTGGAGGTTCGCCAGCCCGGCCATGTCTCGTAGATCGGCTCGACAGCCGCCAAATCCCACGTATCGGGCACACGGCAGATGGGTTGGCCATTCAGCCGGTAGCCGATGCAGACCTTCAGTTCCGGCAGGCCATCCAGCACATCCAGTTTGGTGATCGCCAGGCCCGTGAAGCCGTTCAGCCAGGAGGCGTAGGGCAGCGCGACGCCATCGAGCCAGCCGCAGCGCCGCGGCCGGCCGGTGGTCGCGCCGTATTCCTCGCCGACCTCGCGCAGACAGACGCCGACCTCGTCGCTCAGCTCCGTCGGGAAGGGGCCGGCGCCCACTGCGGTGCAGTAGCCCTTCACCACGCCAATCACTTCCGTGATGGCCGATGGAGGCAGCCCGGCGCCCGCACACGCGCCTCCTGCCAGTGGGTTGGATGAGGTGACGAAGGGATAGACGCCCCAGTCCAGGTCGCGCATGACGCCCAATTGCCCCTCGAGCAAAATGCGCTGGCCCGCGGCTACCGCATCTCGCACGATGGGCAGGGTGTCTATGATGCGCGGCCGGAGCGCCTCGCCCCAGGCCGCAGCCTGGGCGACGAGCTCGTCCAGACTCAGCGGCTGCTGGCCGAAGTGCGCCAGGGCCAGGTTTTTGTAGGGCAGGGCTTGGGCCAGGCGGCTGCGCAACACGTCCGGCCGGGTCAGGTCTCCCAGGCGAATACCGATGCGCGCGGCCTTATCGGCATAGGCCGGGCCGATGCCGCGCTTGGTCGTGCCAATCTGGGCGTCCCCCCGCTCGGACTCTTCCAGCCCATCCAACAGACGATGATAGGGCATGACGACCTGGCCGCGCTCCGCCAGCCACAAGTTGTCAAGGCCGATGCCCGCAGCCGACAGCTCGGCCATCTCGTCCAGCAGCGTCTGCGGGTTGACGACGGTCCCCGCGCCGATGATGCAGCGCGTGGCAGGATTGAAGATGCCTGATGGAACCAGGTGCAGGCGGAAAACGCCGTGCTCGTTGACGACGGTATGGCCGGCGTTGTCGCCGCCCTGGAAGCGGATCACCATGTCTGCGCGTTGGGCCAGGTAATCTACGATGCGACCCTTGCCTTCATCACCCCACTGCGCGCCGACGACGGCGGTTACGGTCATGGATGGTTCCTCGCTGCGAGTTGTAGATGGCAGATAGCAGATAGCAGTAAGCCGGTGCAGAGGGTTAGCGCCTGCGCTTCGGCCGGCGCCGATGACCTGTCGCTGGGCTCTTGGGGCGCGCTGGCCTGGGATCCACCAACTCCGCCAGTTTGGCTGCGTAGCGCAGGCTATTGAACGGTTGCTGCTCGCTCATGACGTGCCAGATCTCTTCGATCAACACTCTGCCGATCTGATGAGTCGCCTCATGGCGCAGCACGCCGCGCTGCTCCAGTCTTTCCAGGGTCAGCTTCACCGCTGGCGGATCGCCGGCCGCGATCTGGCTCTCGACCATCTCGTGGACAGTGACGTGCAAGAGCGGGTTGGTGCCGTCCCTGGTGATTTCCTCGTCGGAGAGCTCGTTGAGCCGGTCCCACAAGTGCGCATACTCCGGGTGCGCGGCCATGGCTTCCACAGTGCGGCGATCCTCATCCTTGAGCTCGCCGCCCATCTTCGCCATCTGCCAGACCAGATGCCTGTGCTCCCGGGTAAGGAGTTTCAGCTCTGTAATAGCAGCCTGTTCATCCACCGCCATCCTCCCATTGGACAATCAGATTGAGCTGCGACACAGGGAACCACACTGCACGCGGCCCGCCGGCCCCAGCGCGTGGAGTATAACACGATCGCGGTGTAGAGGCAATACGATACGAAAGGCGCGGCGGGTGGGCGGATGTGGGACGATGGCAGGCCGGTATGTTGTCCGTGATGAACAAAGAAGACCGGGGCTCCGCAGACCAGGGAGGGCGGCTTCCCTTTTTCGCTGATACACGGCGCCGGCTCTCAACAACCCGGCTAACCCGCGCGAGCAATCTTGCGTCATGAAGATACCCCCTGTGTAATCCGCACAATTCGGCAGCGCAGCTCGCTTCCTGATGACGGGTCGGCTTCACTGCCCGCAGCATATGAATCCAGGATCGAGACATCACGGCCATTGTCTATGCGCTGCTATTGGAGATGTATCTTTTCAATAAGTGGGGGCCGACGGGGGTCGCAGACCATAGGCATCAAGCTAAGCCTTTCGGCAGCTCACCGCCGGTCTGCGACCGGCGGTCGAGGCGCGGCAACTGCTCGCGGTAGGCAGTGTACTTCCCGGTCGAGCAGCGCCGACGCCCCATTGCTGGCGACGGTCCCGCCAGAAGCGGCCAAACAAGCGGTCAAGGCGGGGTCGCAGACCCCTTACAAGCGCGCGATGAGACCCGAACGACCTTAGCTTGATGCCTATGGCGACCCTGCCCCGACCGGCGCTTGCACGTCGTAGCCGGATGGGTTCCACCCTCCGGCACATTCTTGGCGATTGCCAGGGCAGGCGGGTTTCATGGAGATTGAAATGTCGCTCAGCTTCGAACCGCTTTTGAAGACACGACGTCGCTTCCTGGAGGTGGGCGCGGCGGCCCTGGCATCCGCAGCCCTGATCGCCTGCCAGCCGACGATCACATCGCTCCCAAAGGAGAAGGAGATGCCTCACATCAGCACCACCCTCGGCCCGAAGACGCAAGCCGAACTGGGCCTGATCTTGCCCCACGAGCATGTCTTCGTGGATCTGCGCACCTGGGACAAGTCCGGCTATGCCCAGGCCGAGACGTCCGACGTCATCGCCCTCATGGGGCCAGAGCTCGAGCGTGCGAAGCAGGCCGGCGTCACGGCGATCGTCGAATGCAGCGCTGTCGGCGTGGGCCGGCGGGCCGATATCCTCAAGGCGGTATCAGAGGCGACTGGCTTTCCGCTCGTGGCGCCCACCGGGGTCTACCGCGAGCCGTGGATTCCGCCGTGGGTCCACGAGGCCAGCCAGGAGAAGCTGCGCGACTGGATGACCGCCGAGCTGCAGGGACAGATCGAGCAGACCGGGGTTCAGGCAGGCTGGATCAAGCTCAGCGCCGGCGACAATGGCATCACAGCCACAGAGACAAAGGTGCTGGCTGCTGCGGCCGGCGCGGGCGTCGTCAGCAACGCAGTCATCGGCAGCCACACTATTCGGGGTCGCGTGGTGCGCGATCAGTTGGACATCATCGAGAAGGCCGGCTATACGCCGCAGCGGTTCATCTGGATCCACGCGCAGGCCGAGCCGGACTTCGACTTGCACCTGGAGATGGCGCGGCGCGGCGCGTGGATCGAGTACGACAACATCGGCTCTGGCCAGGACGCGCAACACATCGAGCGGATCGTGCGGCTGCTCGACGCGGGCTTCGGCGACCAGATCCTCCTCAGCCACGACCGCGGCTGGTTCGACCCGGCTCAGCCGAAAGGCGGCGTACCGAAACCGTTCACCTTCTTGAGCGAATCGTTTCTGCCCAGGCTGAAGGACGCGGGGGTGGACGCCAGCCTGATCCGCAAGCTGACGCAGGACAATCCCTTCCGGGCGTTTGCACGGTGATCGCGGCATCGCTGTCGCGTTCTATCGCTGAGCAGTGACCATGCCTGGCACACATGACACAACCCCGCGCAACATCACGGCCACAGCCGGCCGAGGCCGCCAGCGGCCGGCCGGCCGCTGGCTGGCGGGACTCGTGCCCTGGCTGCGACCGGCGGCGTTGCCACTCGAGGAGCGCAACGCCCGCTATCTCGAGATCGAGATCTTCTGGGCTGCGTTTCTGAGCGCGGCCGCCGCGTTCAATGCGCCCTTTGCGCTGCGCATGGGCGCATCCAACAGCCAGATCGGGCTGCTGAGCTCCATCCCTGCGCTCATCGCATTGCTGGTGACGATCCCGTCCGGCCAGTTTCTGCGCACGCGCGCGCGGCGCATGCCCTATCTGTTCTGGAGCCTTCTCATCCATCGGCTCGGCTATCTGCTGGCGCTGCTGATTCCCCTTCTGCCGGCCGAGACGCAGGGCCCGGCGTGGATCTGGACCCTGATCATCTTTACCACGCCCGCCAGTTTCTTCAACGTGGGCTGGAGCTCCATGCTGGCAGACGTCATACCCGACGCCGACCGCGCCAGGGTTTTCTCCAATCGCAACATCCTGGGCGCGCTGGGTGTCACGGTTGGCGTGTTCCTGGCGGGCCGCTGGCTGCAAGATGTGATCTTCCCCGTGAACTACCAGGCGTTATACGGGATCGGTTTCGTGTTCGGTCTCGTCAGTTTGTATTACATCCTCAAGGTGCAAGTCCCCGATTCGGTTGTGCCGCATGATAGCGGCAGTGCGGTCAGCGTGACCGCGATGTGGCGAACTGCGCGCGAGGCTTTCACGGCGCACCCCGACTTCATGCGTATCGTTGTCAACACCCTTTTGCACGGCGTCGGCTTGTGGATGATCGGGCCGCTGTACGTGCTCTACTTCGTCCGTGTGCTTGGCGCCAGCGAGGGTTGGCTCGGGCTGAACGGCATGGTGGCCAACCTGGCGCCGGTGCTCGGGTTTGCCCTCTGGCGCCGCGGGATCGCACGGTGGGGCGAGAACCGCGTGTTGATCTGGACCATCGGCCTGGTCGGTTTCTACCCGCTGCTGGTGGCAGCGTCGCCGCACTTGACGGCGATCCTGGTCTGGACCGCGCTCCAGGGGGTGATCGCGCCGGGCGCGAACCTGAGCCACTTCCCGATGTTGCTCAAGATCTGTCCGGCCGAGGCGCGGCCGGTCTACCTGGGCATCTACACCACGATCATGAACATCGGCGCGTTCGTCATGCCCCTGATCGGCGTCTACCTGGCCGATCGTGTGGGCATCGTGCCCATGCTGATCGCCGGCGGGGTCATCTGTTTGTTGGGTTCCAGCTTGTTTCGCTGGCGGCCGCTGCGCACGCCGGATAGCCTGGCCGCGCGGCGCGTCCCCGCGGCGCATTCATGACATTGACGGAGGATTGGCATGTCAACCCCACTCACTGCCGTTCTCGTTGGCTGCGGCGGCATCAGCCGCGCCTGGCTGAACGCCATTCGCGATATGCCCGAGGTGCAGATGGTCGGCTACGTGGACATTCGCGAGGAGGCCGCGCAGACCAGACGGGCCGAGTATGGCCCACACGACGCCCTGGCTGGCGCAAGCCTGACCGCGATCCTGGACCAAACGCATCCCGATATGGTGTTCGACTGCACCGTGCCGGAGGCGCACGTGCAGGTGACGCTGGAGGCGCTGCGCCGCGGCTGTCACGTGCTCGGCGAGAAGCCGCTCGCCGACTCGCTGGCTAACGCCCGCACGATGGTCGCAGCAGCCCAGGAGTCCGGCAAGGTCTACGCCGTGGTCCAGAACCGTCGCTACGATCCCAACATCCGGCGTCTGCGCTGTTTCCTGGCCTCCGGCGCCATCGGGCCTATCACGACAGTCAACTGCGACTTCTACCTGGGCGCGCACTTCGGCGGCTTCCGCGATCGCATGGAGCACGTCTTGTTGTTGGACATGGCGATCCACACCTTCGACGCGGGGCGCTACATATCCGGGGCCGATCCGCTGGCGGTTTACTGCAAAGAGTGGAACCCTGCTGGCTCGTGGTACGATCACGACGCGTCAGCCGTGGCCCTATTCGAGCTGAGCGATGGCATCGTCTACACCTATCGCGGGAGTTGGTGCGCCGAGGGGCTGAACACCACCTGGGAGAGCGAGTGGCGCATAGTCGGCACGCGAGGCAGCGTGCAGTGGGATGGCGCAGCCGGCTTCCGGGCGCAGGTCGTGGCTGAGGCGGCCGGCTTCCGCTCGAAACTGGCCGATCTCGAAATCCCGCCCCTCGATCCGCAAGACAAGATCGGCGGTCACGCCGGCTTGATTCGAGACTTCGTCGAGTGTCTGCAAACCGGCCGGACCCCTGAGACGATCTGTAGCGACAACATCAAGAGCCTGGCCATGGTCTTCGGCGCCATCGAGAGCGCGGAGACTGGCCGGCGAGTGAGCGTGGGGTAGCGCTGACGCGTGAAAGGAATGATGTCTTGACCCAGGTTTCCCCTGTGCGCGTCGCCATGATCGGCTGTGGCGGCTTTGCGCGCAATCATCTGCGCCGGATGCTGCCGCTGCCCAGTTTCCCGCTCATCCCGGTCGTCAGCGAGCCGTCGCCGGCCGCGTATGCGGAGCTCGTCCGACTGTTGGAGGAGGCTGGGCTGCCCCTACCGCCCAACCAGCCCGACCTGAGCAAGCTGCTTAAGGACTACAGCGGCCAACTCGACACCGCGTTCATCATCACGCCGCACGCCTGCCACCACGACCAGACGGTCGCGTGCCTGGAGGCCAGGTTGGATGTGCTGCTGGAAAAGCCGATGACGATGAATGTGCGCGAGGCGCTGAGCCTGATCGAGACGCGCGACCGCACGGGCCGCACGCTGATGGTGGCGTTCCCGGCCAGCCTGTCGGCCCGCTATCGCGCGGCGATCGCGCTGCGGCAGTCCGGCGAGCTGGGCCGGCTGATGGGAATCAGTGGGACGCTGTGGGAACACTGGGCGCCGCCGAATGTCGGCACGTGGCGCATGCAACCGGAAATCTCCGGCGGCGGCTATCTGTTCGACGCGGGCGCGCACCTGGTCAACGCGGTGGCCGAGCTGGCCGGCGAGGAGTTCGCCGAGTGCGCCGCCTGGGTAGACAACACCGGCCGGCCGGTCGAGACGCGCGGCACGGTCATGTGCCGGACGACATCGGGCGCGTTCATCACGATGCACTTCATGGGCGAAGCCGCGCACACGGTCGGCGCCGATGTTCATGCCTTCTACAGCGAGGCCACCATCCACGCCGACGCCTGGGGCCGGCGCATGGCGATCCAGCGCTGCGGAGAGAAAACGCCGACCCCGCTCGATCCGCCCGATGCGCCGATCCCCTGGGAGCAATTCCTGGCGGTGCGCGCCGGCGAGCTGCCGAATCCCGGCCCGGCCGAGAACGGGCTGCGCGTGGTGCGGCTGTGGGAGGCGATCAACGCGTCGGCGGCCGCGGGTGGGAAGCCGGTGAGGGTGTGAGACGTGAAACGTGAAGCGCGAAACGTCAATACGTCAAACGTCAGTGAGTTGAGCGACATGCATCCACTCTGCGCTGCGTTGATAGACGGCCTCTCATTGACCGGCGATGTTCCGGGTGACGCAGTCGCGCTGCTCACGGCGCACGGCCGCGCTGAAACGGCCGCGCATTGCGCGAATGTTGCCGATGAAGCGAGCCGGCTGGCTGCAAGATTCGGCGCAAACGGACGCCAGGCCGAGATTGCCGGCTGGCTGCACGACATCAGCGCAGTGATCCCGGCGGCGCAGCGGCTCGACTACGCCCGGCAGTGGCGGCTTGAGATCCTGCCAGAGGAAGCGGCCGCGCCGATGCTGCTGCACCAGCGGCAATCCGCCGTGCTCGCAGCAAAGGTGTTCGGCGTCACTGATCCGGCGATCCTCAGCGCCATCGGTTGTCACACGACCTTGAAGGCGGCGCCGTCTGCGCTAGATAAGATCGTCTTCCTGGCTGACAAGATCGCGTGGGATGGCGCGGGCGAGCCGCCTTACCAGGACGCGCTCCTGGCCGCGGTCGAGGCGTCGCTTGACGAAGCCTGCTGGTGCTACCTGGATTATCTCTGGTCACGGCGGGCCGCACTGTTCGCCGTTCATCCGTGGTTCGTCGCAGCGTATCACGAGCTATCTGATCACCTGGAAAGGAGAATCACCCCATGAGCACCACCCCCGTTCGCGTCGCCATGATCGGCTGCGGCGGCATGGCGCGCGCCCACTTCCGCAACATGTTGAAGCAGACCGACACGACGCAAGTCGCCGTCATGTGCGAGCCGTCGGAGGCGCAGTACGCGGCCTCGGCGGCGATGTTCGAGGCGGCCGGCCAGCCGATCCCGCCCAACCAGCCCGACCTGGACAAACTGCTGAAGGAATACGCGGGCCGGCTCGACGCGTCCTTCATCATCACGCCGCACGCCAATCACCACGACCAGACGAAGGCGTGTCTCGAAGCCGGGCTGGATGTCCTGCTGGAGAAGCCGATGGTGATGAACGCAGGGGAGGCGCGCAGCCTGATCGAGACCCGCGACCGCACCGGCAAGCTGCTGGTCGTGGCGTTCCCCGGCAGCCTCTCGCCGCAAATCCGGGCCGCGTCCAGCCTACTCCGCTCCGGCGAGCTGGGCAAGATGTGGAGCATCAGCGCGACCGTCTGGCAGAGCTGGGGGCCGGGCACGGTCGGCACGTGGCGCCAGCAGCCGGAGATCGCGGGCGGCGGCTTCCTGTTCGACACCGGCGCCCACATGCTCAACACCTGCGCCGATCTGGCGGGCGAGGACTTCATCGAGGTGGCCGCCTGGCTCGATTACAACGGCCGGCCAGTGGACACCCTCGGCATGGTGATGGGCAAGCTGGCGTCGGGCGCGTACGTGACGATGCATGGCTGCGGCGAGGCAATCAAGTCGTGCGCCTCCGATGTGCGCGTCTTCTGCGCCGACGCCATCCTGCACACCGACATTTGGGGCAAGTGGCTGCGCATCCAGCGCCAGGGTCGCAAGCAGCTCCGCAAGGTCCCTGTCGCCGCCTCGCTCGGCGTCTGGGAGCAATTCCTGGCCGTGCGCGATGGCAAGCTGCCCAACCCCTGCCCGCCCGAAGTCGGCCTGCGCATGGCGCGGCTGTGGGATGCGATCAAGGCGTCGGCGGCCGACGATGGCAAGCCCGTGAAGGCGTAACGTATTTCGTATTGCGTAGTGCGTATCGGGTCTCGCGAGGGCCGACAGCCGCGCGAGCGGGATACGCAATACGCACTACGCAATACGTCTACCAACAATCTATTCTCAAACAGGAGACATTCGTCATGCAACAACCTACCCCCGCCGCCGGCGACACGAGCTGGTTCACGCACGATCGCTTCGGCATGTTCATTCACTGGGGCACCTACACGCTGGCGGCCCGCCACGAGTGGGTGAAGCAGCGCGAGCGGATTCGCGACGAGGATTACCAGAAGTATTTCGATCACTTCGATCCCGACCTCTACGACCCGAAGGTCTGGGCACAGGAGGCGGCCAACGCGGGGATGAAGTACTTCGTCATCACGACCAAGCACCACGAAGGCTTCTGCCTCTGGGACTCCGCACTGACCGACTACAAGGCGACCAAGACCCCCCACGGCAAGGATTTGCTGCACCCGATGGTGGACGCGTTCCGCGCGCAGGATTTCAAGGTCGGCTTCTACCACTCGGTCATTGACTGGCATCATCCCGAGTTCACCGTGGACCCGATCCACCCGATGCGCGATGACCTGGAATACCGTGAGGCGCACAAGGATCGCGACATCCGCAAGTACGCCGAGTACCTCCACGGCCAGACGCGCGAGCTGCTGACGCAGTTCGGCAAGATCAGCGTGCTCTGGTACGACTTCTCCTACGCGGGCCGGTTGTTCCCCTGGGGCCAGGGCAAGGGCCGCGACGACTGGCAGTCGGAGAAGCTGGTCAGGCTGGTGCGCGAGCTGCAGCCGGGCATCATCCTCAACGACCGGCTCGATCTGCCCGGCTCGGCCGATGTCAAGACGCCGGAAGAATATCAGCCGCGCGGCTGGATGACGGTGAACGGCCAGCCGGTCGTCTGGGAGGCGTGCCAGACCTTCAACCGGAGCTGGGGCTACTACCGGGATAACATGGACTGGCGCGAGCCGGACGAGCTGATCCGCACGCTGATTGACACGGTGTCGAAAGGCGGCAACATGCTGCTGAACGTCGGGCCGAACGGCCGGGGCGAGTTCGACGAGCGCTCCATCGAGCGGCTGCGGGCCATCGGCGCGTGGATGCGGTTGCACGGCCGATCCATCTATGGCTGCACGGCCAGCGAGCTGACCCCGCCGCCCGACGCCCGCTTCACCTACAACCCGGCGAAGAAGCGGCTCTACCTGCACCTGTTTTCCTGGCCCTACAAGCATGTGCACCTCGATGGGCTGGCGAGCCGGGTGGAGTACGCCCAACTGCTGAACGACGCATCCGAGGTCAAG
>VGOD01000176.1 GCA_016876015.1 Chloroflexota bacterium | reverse complement strand
TCACGCAGCCATCGGCCAGCAGCGCCTCCACGAAGAGGGGCCGGCTGCCGGTCAGCGCGGCCTCGACCGTCAGCTCCTGGCTAGCGATCACGCGGCCCAACGTTGCGGCGAGGAGAGGCGGGAAATCTGGCGCGGCCAGCGGCTGCAGGCCCCGGCCGGTTGCCGCGCAGGTCGTTTCGAGCACGGCGTCGTGGGGCAGGTTGGGGATCGCGCCGCGGTTGGGCAGGTTGGCGCTGTAGGTGCGGCGCTTGTCGCCGGCGATAGAGTCCAGGATTTCGACCAATTGCTCATGTTCGCCGGCCGCCCGGCTGAAGATCGCCTCGTCGAGGGGCGCCTCGCCGTGCGCCTGCGCGCGCATCCGCTCGTAGATCGCGTCGCCGTTGGCGATGGTTCTCTCGACCGAGAAGACGTCAACGCCCAGGGTCTTGCCGTGATACTGGCCGTTCGGAAACCGTGCGGGGAAGAACTCGGTCACGTGGCGATCGTTCACCGCAGGATAGGCGCCGTAGGCTGTGAAGAGGGACCAGGAGAAGGGATTGGTCGCCGGCGGCTCGGCAGCAAGCCGGTCGCGCACGGCCGGCCAGGCATCCTCTCCGCGCCAGCGCAGGTCGTAGATCCAGGTGAAATGATTGACGCCCGCGGCCAGGCAGGTCGTCTCCTCGGGCTGCGCGGCCATGAGCTGGGCCAGCTCGCGCTGGACGTGAAAGACGCCGTGACACAGCCCGACGATGTCCGCGCCTGTGGCTCGCCGCACCGCGCGGCAGATGACCGTCATCGGGTTGGCGTAGTTGAAGAAACGGGCCTGTGGACAAAGCTCGAGCAGATCGCGAGCGACCGCGACCATGACCGGGATCATGCGCATGGCGCGCGAGATGCCGCCAGCCATTACCGTGTCGCCCACCGGTTGAAAGACGCCGAACTGTCGCGGGGTGAAGACGTCCGCTTCCCACGCGCGGCGGCCGCCGACCCCGATGGTCGTCACCACGGCGTCGGCCTGGGGCAGCACGTCGCGGCGGTCGAGTGAGACTTCGATCGTGATGTCTGCGTCTTTCGCCTCGACCATCCGCCGGCCCAGGCGCTCGGCCACGGCCAGCGCGGCCGGATCAATATCCACCAGCCCCAGCCGCCACGGCCGGCCGCTCTGGATCAGATCCGCGGCCAGGCCCTGGGTGAACATGGCGCTTCCTGCGCCGATGATGACCAGTTTTTGTCGCTTCACAACAGCCGATCTCCTTGTTCGTCCACTGAATCCTGGCGATAGTGGCAGCCGCGGCTCTGGCGGTTGTGCCGCGCGGCCTGGGCGACGAGGAGCGCCACTTCGACCGCGTTGCGCAGGCCGATCAGCCCGTCGCTGAGTCTGGTCCTGCGGTAGAAGGTCTCGATCTCGTTCCACAGGTGACGCAGCTCGCGGATGGCGCGCGAGAGACGATCGCCGCTGCGCACCAGACCCACATAGTGCCACATGATGTTTTGGATCGTTTGCATGTCGCCCTGGATCAGGGCTGGGTCTGCGTCGGCCACCAGGCCGCTTTCGTCCCAGGACGGCACGTCATCGCGACCCGGTGTGCTCAGCGTGGATTGGTCGCCAAGCCAGGCCTCCAGGCGTTGCGCCGCGCGGCTGCCCCACACCAGCCCCTCCAGCAGCGAGCTGGAAGCCAGGCGGTTGGCGCCGTGCAGCCCCGTGCAACTGACCTCGCCCACGGCATAGAGGCCCTCGATGCTCGAACGCCCCCATTCATCCACCCACACGCCGCCGCACGAGTAGTGCGCGGCCGGCACGACGGGAATCGGCTCGCGTGTGATGTCTATGCCGGCCTTCCAGCAGGTGGCGTAGATGTTGGGGAAGCGTTCACGGAGCGCATCGGCCGCCATGTGCGAAGCGATATCGAGCAGCACGTGGGAATAGCCGTGCGTTTCCATTTCGTGGTGGATGGCGCGCGCCACCACATCGCGCGGGGCCAGGTCTCGCCATTCGGGCGCATAGTCGGCCATGAACGGCCGGCCTTCAGGCGTGAGCAACACCCCCCCTTCGCCCCGCACGGCCTCGCTGATGAGGAAGCCCTCGGCGCCCGGCGTGGCCAACGCGGTAGGATGGAACTGGATGTATTCGGCGTTGATGATGCGCGCGCCTGCGCGGTGCGCCAGCGCCAGCCCATCCCCGCGCGAACCCGGCGGGTTGGTGGTATTGCGGTAGATGCGTCCTAACCCGCCCGTGGCCAGCACGGTGGCGGCCGCCAGATAGCGATGGACCGTGCGTCCCGTGCGGTCGAACGCATACGCGCCATGACAGGTGATCGGTCGGTAGGTGTCCTGTGGGTCGCGCGAATGGTGCGGGAAGGTGATTAGGTCCACCGCGGTGGTGTTCGCCGCGATGACCACATTCGGGCAACGACGGAGCGCGGCGATCAGCCCGACCATGATCGCCCGGCCTGTGCCGTCGCCCACGTGCAGGATACGTCGCCGCGAGTGAGCCGCCTCGCGGCCCCATACCAGTTCGCCATCCGCATCCCGATCGAACGCAATGCCGGCCATCTCCACCAGGATCTCCCGGAGCAGCCCCGGCCCTTCCTCGGCCAGGAGGCGGGCGGCCGGCGGCGAGCTCGCGCCCGCGCCGGCCCGCAGGATGTCGGTTGCGCACAGCTCGGCGCTGTCATCTGGGCCCCGGCCGATGATGCCCCCTTGCGCGTAGCGCGTGTTCGACTCGTGCGGATCAGGGTCGCGGGTGATGATGATGATGCGGCGCTGTGGATTACGCGCCAGGCGCAGCGCGGCGGTCGCGCCCGCGATCCCGCTGCCGATGATGAGGACTTCGGTTTGGATCAAGGGTGAGCTCCGTGTTGGTAACTTGGTACGTATCTTTTCAATAAGTGGGGGCCGACGGGGGTCGCAGACCCCCTGAAAGCAGGCTCGTAGGCGGTCTGTGACCGCCGTTTCCCCGGATTATTGAGAGGATACCCAAGTTACCAATCTACCAGTCAACCAAGTTACCAAGTTACCAATCTACCAATCTACCCGATCGCGATCATTCGTTCGACCGCACGCGCGGCGCGCACACGGATTTCCTCCGGCACTTCGACCACGTAGCGGTTGAGCTGGAGCGATTTGAGCGTGTCTTCCAGCGTGATCTCGTTCATGTGCGGGCAACGGACGCTGCACAGCCGCAGCATCTCTTTGGCAGGGTTAGCGGCCGCGACGTTCTCGCCCATGGCGCACTCGGTCAGGAGCAGGTAGCGCGGCGCAACCGTCTGTTCCACGTAGCGGATCATGGCGGCGGTGCTGCCGGCGAAGTCGGCCGCCTCCACGACCTCGGGGCTGCACTCCGGGTGGGCCAGGATCACCACGTCCGGGAACTGGGCCCGCACGCGGCGGATGTCATCCACGGTGAACTTCTCGTGCACCTCGCAGCGGCCGCGCCAGCCGATCATGAGGTTAGGGCCGAGGTTGAGGTTGAGGTTGGGGGTTGGGAAGATGATGCGCTTGCCCGTCTCGCGCGCCACGTTGCGGGCCAGGTATTCATCGGGCAGGAAGATGATCGTCTCGCTAGCGAGCGAGCGCACCACCGCGGCCGCATTGCCAGAGGTGCAGCAGATGTCGGACTCCGCCTTGACGTCGGCGTAGGTGTTGACGTAGGTGACGACCGGCGCGACGGGGAAGCGTTCTTTCAGCGCCCGCACGTCCGCGGCGGTGATGCTCTCAGCCAGCGAGCAGCCAGCTTTCTCGGCGGGCAGCAGCACCGTCTTGCCCGGATTCAAGATCTTGGCCGTCTCGGCCATGAAGCGCACGCCGCAGAAGACGATAATGTCTTTGTCGGTGCTGGCAGCTTTGCGGCTCAATTCCAGCGAGTCGCCGACGAAGTCGGGGATGGAGTGGTAGAGCGCCGGCTCCATGTAGTTGTGGCCGAGGATCACGGCGTTCTTCTCGACCTTCAGCCGGTTGATCTCGACGGCCAGCTCGGCTTTGTAGCGCAGCTCGAAATCGGGGATGTAGTCGCCGAGCATGCGCTTGAGTTTAAGATACATTTCATGGACGGACATGTTCGTGTTATCCTCGATCATGACCACTGGCATGTCAGGACCCTGCCAGACACCCGTGCTCTCTCTTGGTGGGGGAACACTGCCATGATTCATACATCACCTGCCACGATCCCCTTGCCTCTCATTGCGATCTTTCCACATCAAGACTCACATCCAACACCGGCGCCGAGTGGGTCAGCGCGCCGCTGGAGATGAAATCCACGCCGGTCTCGGCGATAGCGCGCACGGTGGCCAGGGTGACGTTGCCGGATGCCTCCAGTTTGGCGCGGCCGCCGGCCATTACGACGGCTGAGTGCATCTCTGGAAGCGTCATATTGTCGAGCAATATGCGTTCCACATGCAATTCGAGCGCGGCGCGCACATCGTCCAGGGTGCGCGCTTCCACCTCGATTTCCAGCCCGGTGGCCGCGGCGCGGGCCAGGCGCACCGCCTCGGCCAGTGAGCCGGCGTAGTCAATGTGGTTGTCCTTGATCAGGATCATGTCGTAGAGGCCGATGCGGTGGTTCTGTCCGCCCCCGCGCGTCACGGCCAGCTTGTCCAGCAAGCGCAGGCCGGGCGCGGTCTTGCGCGTGTCGAGGATCACCGCGGCCGTGCCCGCGACGGCATCCACGAAGCGCCGCGTGAGGGTGGCGATGCCCGACATGCGGCCCAGGAAGTTGAGCGCGGTGCGTTCAGCGGTGAGCAGGCCGCGCGCGGGGCCGGCCACATCCGCCAACGGCTGGCGGTTGGTCACGGCTGCGCCTTCGGCCACCAGCGGCGTGAAGACGATCCCCTCATCCACCAGGCGATAGGCTGCGGCCGCCACATCCAGCCCCGCGACGATGCCGGGCTGTTTGGCGATGATCTGGCCGCGCAACACCGCGTCGGCCGGCACGATGGCGTCGGTCGTGACGTCGGCCGGCCCGATGTCCTCTTCTAGCGCTCGTCTGATGCAGGCGACGATTTCAGGCGACAGGTTTTTCATGGGGCCATTATGACACCACAGGGGGCATCCGGTCAAGTCGGTCGGGGAAGTGAAAATGACGCTTGACAGGATTGTGCAATGAGCACTTCGCCCGCAGAGGCGCGGCGCTCATTGCACAACGGTCAGGCTAGTAGAGGTCCTTCACCGTGTTGTAGACGTTGAACTTGCCCGTCGGCGTCACCAGGTTCGGCACGCGGGCGACCTCTTTCAGCGACTCGTCGTCGTAGATCACGATCTCGCCGGTCTTGCCCGGTTGATCGGCCCGGCCCCACACACTGACCCACACCTGCGTGCCCTCGCGGTTGTACTCGAAGTGCACGGCGCGGCCGTAGTCGGCCACTTCCCAGCACCTGGCGGTCTTCGTTGGATCGGCTTTCTCCACCACACAGATGGTGCGCTGGATCTTCTCGTCTGAGTTCAGCGAGTGATCCACCCAAATCCACGGGCTGTTGGGATGCGACTTGACGAACAGGCTGCCGCCGCCAGGGAGCGGGATCGTGCGCACGACCTTCCACGCCTGGCCCGGATGCCCGGCCGGGTCGGTTCCGATGGCGACCAGCGCCCCCTCGCCCAGATGGGCTGTGCTCCACACCGGGCCATATTGCGGATCCACCCAGTTGGCCCCGCGGCCAGGATGGGGGGTCTTCGGGGTTTCCACCAGGGCGATCAGCTTGCTCTCCTGCGCATCAATCACCGCGACCTTGTTGGCCTGGTTCGCCGCCACCAGGAAATAACGCCGCGTGGCATCCCAACCGCCGTCGTGCAAGAAGCGTTCCGCTTCGAGCATCTTGATGCTGGGCGCCTTCGGATCGGTGTAGTTCACCAGCCACACCTGTCCCGTCTCCTTGACATTGACGATCCACTCTGGCTTGAAGTGCGAGGCGACGATGGCCGCCACGCGCGGCTCCGGGTGGTACTCCTCGGTGTCGTAGGTGTAGCTGCGCGTGCTGACGATCTTGAACGGCTCCAGGGTCAGGCCATCCAGTATGACGAAGTGCGGCGGCCAGTAGCAGCCGATGATCGCGTACTTGTCGGAGAAATCGCCTTCCGGCCCTTTGTACTTGCTGCTTTCGATGGAGCGCGCGTCGTAGCACGTCTTGACCTCGGCGACCTTGTCCGGCTTCGCCAGCCACAGGTCAATGATCGTCGCCCGGCCATCGCGTCCGATCACGTAGACATAACGGCCGGTCGCCGACATGCGCGAGATGTGCACCGCGTAGCCGGTGTCCACCTTGTTGAGAACCTCGAATGTGTCCCCGTCAATGATCGCCACCTGGCCGGCATCGCGCAGCGTGACCGCAAAGAAATCCTCCCAATCGCGCGTGTGCTGCGGCGCGACCGGTCGCTTGTCTGGCGCTGCGAAAACTTTCCATGTTTCCTTCATCTGGGCTAACGACATCTCCGGCGGCACGGGCGGCTCGTTCTGCAGGAACCTGGCCATCGTCTCGGCCTGCGCTTGCGTCAGCACCCCTTGTTTGCCCCAGTCGGGCATCCCGCGCGGGGTGCCGTGGAAGATGATCGCGGCCAACGCGGCCGTGCCCTTGGGCTGCGTCTTGTCGGGGGTCAAGGCCGAACCGGTGGCGCCCTTGCGCAATGTGCCGTGACAGCCCGCGCAGCGATCGAAGAAGATCTGCTTGATGCTGGCGAACTCCGCGTCGCTGAGGGTGGGCGCAGTCATCACCGTCGTGGTCACGGCCTGGGCTGGCGCGGTCAGGCTCTTGCCGGGCAGGCTGGCCAGATAGCGCACGATGCCGTTGAGCTCCTGGTCGCTCAGCGATTTCGCCAGCGCGGGCGTCATCAGCCCCTTTGGACAGATGCCGCCGGGGCATTGGGTGGACAGGAAGACGTCTGGCTCCAGGATGGATTCGCGTACGAAGGCCGCGACCGTCTTGGCCTTACCGGTGTAAGATTTGGCCGTCAGGATCGTCGTCGCCGCCTCGCCCATGCGCGAGAGATCGGGCCCGATCGTGCCAATGGCGGTGGGGATGCCAGGGATGATGTGGCAGGCGCCGCAGCCCCCCTTCTGGAAGGCGGCCGCCACGGCCTGGGGTGAAGGAGGGGCAGCCTCGACCGCCGCAGGCGGCGCTGAGCGCCGGCATCCTCCGAGCGCGAACGTCAACGCGAGCGCCAGCGCAAGCAGGAATACGCCCTTCTTCATCATCGCAGCAGTTCTCCTCTCTGTGTGCCGGGTCAGAGGTCGAGGCGCACTCGCAACTCGCCGTGACCTCCTGGAGCAGGTGGATAGCATGTGCAGCACAGCCATTATACAGGCCTGCAGCGCATATCGCTACGACAAAAGTCACGCGGCCTTCCAGGAGGCGGCTGTGAAGGAGATCCGGGTAGAGGGTTTGCTGGCGGAGGTTGCGGTTGGGCTGGCGGACCGCGCCTGGGCGATGGGCTGCCCGATCGAGACTCAGCAGGTCACAATTGCTCAGGCCGGATCCGTGATCCGGCGGGTCACGGACCCGCTTGGAGCATGAGGCCGAGCGGCCAGCCGGCGCGACTGAGACTGACTTGACGCTGACCCTGGATGCGGCGGCGGCGGCGCCAGCGTTGTCAACGGAGGCCCATCAGGTTTCTGGGCCCTGACAAGTCGCGGACGCTATTGGAGGGGCAGGCTGCGCGGTTCGGCTGAGCTCACGACGCAGCCGGGCCTGGGGGAGTGCGAGGGAGCCACTATGGGCCGAGCATCACGCTCGGCCCATGCGTTTTCGTACTTCGTCACGTTCAGCCAACCACACGACGGTGCTACTTCTTGGGCGTGTGATAGTCTTTGGCTACCGCTTTGAGTTGATCGTCGGTCTTGACTGTCGCCCGACCGCCCTGGACATGGCATTGCTTACACGCGAAGTCGAGGCCGATCTGCGAGTTGGCGGTCTTGCCATCCGCGCTGAACGAGGTCAGCGAGTCAGGATCAATCGCCATCAGATGCGCGCGGATGTCGCCGGTGAACTTCGCCGCGTCGCCCCAAGCCGTCTTGACGATGCGCGGCATATGGCACTCGATACAGTCCACCTTCACCGCGGTATGCGCCGCTGTTTGCACCTTGGCCTGCTCGAAGTGGCAGTTCTCGCACTTGGTGCGTGTCGTCGGCTGCTTGGCCTGGCGCAACTGGATGACGCCCCGGTGCGGGTTGTGGCACGTCACGCAGTTGATCGTCACGTGCTTGCTCTGGAACAGCTCCTCGTACTGCTCGTGGTGCTCGATGAAGCCGTCCTTGGCCTCCACCACCTCGATCGGGCCGCGGATGTGGCACTTGCCGCACAGCTCGCTGTCGCGCTCGATCTTGGGCGCAAAGCCGCGAGGATTGCTCGCGTGCAGGCTGCCGGGGCCGTGGCACTCCTCACACTGGATGCCCGGTTCGGCCCAGGTGCCGACGATGCCGGGGAGCTTGTCCTGGTTGCCCTGCGTGCTGTAGCCGGTGGTGTGGCACGCGCCGCAGTCGTACTTCATCTGCTTGCGGCCTGAATTGTACGTCACCCAACCGGCATCTTTGCCCACGATCGGGTTGGCGAAGTTGTATTGGTTGAGGAACTTCGTATCGCTGATGGTCGCGGTGGTGGTAATCCAATCGGTGATGATGTAGCCCTGTTTGTCCATGAAGCGGACCTTCCAACCGTAGCCGCCGATGACATAGGAGATGTCCTTCCAGTCATAGCTGGCGGGCAGTTTGGCCACTTCGCTGAACGGATACTTGGGCGCTTTGGCGTCCACAACCTTGTTGAGCTTGTAGGGATGGCCCGATTTCATGAAGACGTCGTAGAGCGCCTTGTGGCATGCGCCGCACTTGGCAGAGCCGATGTACTCGGCGCCTACGGGCGCGGCGGCCGCAGCCGCAGCGCCGGCGGGGCCAGCAGGACCAGCGGGACCCGCTGCGCCAGCAGGACCAGCAGGGCCAGGGGGACCGGCCGGTCCGACTGCGCCGGCTGGACCAGCAGGACCGGGGGGACCTGCGGAACCGGCCGGCCCGGCCGGCCCTGTACACGCGGCGACCAGCAAGACCGACAACGCCAGAGCCGCCATCAGCAGTAGTTTGCGAGACATGATTTCCTCCTCGAACAGGTGTAGATGCTGGCAGGGATTACTTGACGCACGTGTTGGCCATAGGACGCGCGACGCATTGGTCTACCTGCGATGAGGCAGCTAAGTCGCTCATCAGCACGGTGGTGGTGCGCCAGACCGCTTCGTAGATGCGCCCATTATACATGCCCGTCGTTTCGTGTCAAATGTCGCATTATAGAGGAGGGTAGCTACATCCCCAGCCAGCGTGCAGCGCGATAGAGCGTCAGGCCCAGGACAAGAGACAGCACGAGAGGCAGGGCGATGCTGAGCGCTGTCCAGCGCCAACTCTTCGTCTCCTGGCGGATGGCGGCGACCGTCGCCACACATGGCACGAAGACCATCTGCACGGCCAGAAAAGCGAGCGCGGCCGCTGGCGTCAGTGTGGCGCGCAGCGCCTGGGCCAGCCCGACCCCTTCGTGGCCAGAGCCGTAGAGCACGCCAAGCGTGGCGATGACATTCTCTTTGCGCACGAAACTGGTCAGCAGCGCTACCATCATCTGCCAGTCCAGCCCCATCAGCGCGCCCACAGGCGCCACCAGCCGGCCCAGGCCGGCCAGATAGCTCGTCTCGACGTCGCCGGTTGGCAGCGCCAGCGTGGCCCACAGCGCCACCGAGACGATCAAGATGATGCTGCCGGCCACCTTTAGAAAGTCCACCATCCGATCGCGCACCGATAGTGCGATAGAGCGAAGATCGGGCGCGTGATAAAGCGGCAGCTCCATGATGAAGGCCGTGTGCTCGCCGCCCAGCCACAACTCATGCAGCGCCAGCCCGACCAGGGCCAGGGTCGCCAGGCTCAGGCCCATCAGACCGACCGCCGCCCATGCCGCAGACGGGCCGAAGAAGACCGGCGCCAACACGACGACCACGGTCATGCGGGCCGGGCACGGCACAAAGGGGGCCAGCAAGATGGTCAAGACCCGCGCCTTGGCGGAGTCAATGACCCGGCTGGCCATCACCGCCGGCACGTTGCAGCCAAAGCCCAGAAAGAGGGGCAAAAAGCTCTTGCCGTGCAGACCCATCAGGTGCATGAAGCGATCGGTGACGTAGGCCGCACGCGCGATGTAGCCCACCTCTTCGAGCACCGCCAGCACGACGAAAAAGACCAGCAGGATGGGCAGGAAGGTCAGCACAAGTCCAACCCCTGCGATTACACCATCCGCAAGAAGTCCAGCCAGCCACGGTGAACCTGCGGCCAGGCTGCGCCGCGCCCATTCGGCGCCGCCCTGCACCAGATGGCGGTCCAGCAGCTCCTGCAGCGGCGTTCCGATAGCATAGGTCAGGGCAAAAGCCAGGCCGAGCAGGGCGAAGAGGATTGCCAGGCCCCACAGTGGATGAGTCGCCGGGCGATCGAGCCGCTCGGTCAGCGATACCTGGCCCGTTCTGGGACGCGTGATCGCGGCGCGTACCATGCGGCCAATCCACTCGTAGCGGCCGCCGGCCACGGCCAGCACAGCATCTTCGTGTCGCCGCAGGATCAAGTGGACCTGCTCCCAGTTCTCGCCCATTCGTTCGCGCATCGCCGCGGTGATCTCGGCATCCCCTTCCAGGAGCTTCAGGGCTACCCAGCCGGGCGGGTACGGTTCAGGCGTCCGGCCGGCAATCAGGCGTTCCGTCTCGGCCAGCACTACGCGATGGTCTTCTCGGATTTCTGGGCGTTTGGGGAGATAGCTGGCGGGTTGGCTGCTGACGCGAGCTGCGGCCTCCATCAGCTCACGCACCCCGCGGTGCTTCGTCGCCACCATCGGCACGACGGGCAGCCCAAGGGCCGCCTCCAGCACGTGCGGCTCGATCTGGATGCCTTGCTGCTCGGCCACGTCCAGCATGTTGAGTCCGAGCACCACGGGCACAGGCAGGTGGAGCAGCTCAGCCAGCAGGTAGAGGTTGCGCTCGAGGGCTGTTGCATCGGCGATGAGCGCGACCACGTCGGGGCGCTCACGGATGATGTAATCGCGCGCAAGCCGTTCCTCGGCGGAGTTGGCGGTCAGGCTGTACGCGCCCGGCAGATCCACGATGCGCACGAGCTCGCCGTTGCGGCGATAGGCGCCTAGCCGCGGTTCGCTGGTCTTCCCAGGCCAGTTGGCCACATGCTGCGAGAGCCCTGTCAGCGCATTGAAGACGACCGATTTGCCTACGTTGGGCTGGCCCGCCAGGGCCACGGTGATAGACGGTTCCTCTGGCTGTTTCCGCGTCATCGCTGCCCTCCGCGTCCATGGGGGTCAGGGTATTGCTTCTGGAAAGCATTTGCAGTATCGCAGCGCAAGAAAAGCGGCGCCAGGCCGCGAAACTGGCGCCGTCTCAGATTACGACTGCGGGTTGGCGGCCTCGCCGCGGCGCCGAGCCGCACGGCAGTCAGCGCAATAGCCCGTCAGGTCAATACTCGCTTCGGTGATCTCGAAATTATGCTCACGCGCTACGGCGGCCGTGAGTTTCTCGGTCAACGAGCTGCCGAACTCTACGATCTTCCCACAACTCGCGCAGACCAGATGATGGTGCGCCGCCGCGGGGGCGATCTCATAATGATGGTGTTCTTCGCCCAGGTGCAGCTCGTTCACCAGGCCCAGCTCATGCAACAGACCCAGCGTCCGGTAGATGGTCGAGAGACTGAGGCGCGGATCGCGCTCGCGTGCGAGGCGGTACAACTCGTGTGCGTCCAGGTGGCCCGAGTGGATCTGCATCAGCTCGAGCAGCAGCTTGCGCTGCCCGGTGATGCGACACCCGGCGGTGCGCAAGACGCTCCTCAGATTCCTGGTTTGACCCGACACGCAGACCCTCCGTATTGGGTTGCTTTAGGAGACCTGTCAGATTTCTCGAACCT
>VGOD01000175.1 GCA_016876015.1 Chloroflexota bacterium | reverse complement strand
AGGCATCCACCGTCGCGCCCAGGAAGAAGCCCGGCACGATAACATGCCGCGCGGCGTTGCTGGCCAACAGGGTGGGATAGGTGGGGTCGGGCGCATCGCCGAAGTCCAGCGGCTCAGCGATCGTCACCGCGTAGTCCTCCACTTCGCCATCGGGCGCCAGGCCAGTGTAGGAAAGGCCAGCCTGCG
The DNA here is from genome assembly GCA_016876015.1 of Chloroflexota bacterium. Taxonomy (GTDB): domain Bacteria; phylum Chloroflexota; class Anaerolineae; order CG2-30-64-16; family CG2-30-64-16; genus VGOD01. Next base: position 12,198 of record VGOD01000175.1, on the reverse strand, counting down.
TGCTGAAGCGGAAGCGTGCAAAGGACGCCCCCGGCGAGGCAGCGACCGGCACAGCGAACGTCAGACCATTCGGCCCCGGCAGCAGCGGGAGGTCGGTGAAGATCTGCTCGCCCGCGTCCGCCCAGTCGCCATCGCGATTGAAGTCCAGCCAGGCATTCAAGAGGCCGCCGGGCGCGGAAGCGATCACCGTGATGCTGGCCGTCGTCCCAGGCATGACGGCCGTGTTGAAGGTAACGCCATCTTCATCCGGCAGGTTGCTGATGTCATCGCCGGTGGCTGTCGGGTTGGGCTGACCGTCAGGCTCAGCGTCAACCAACTGCCCCAGATTGAAGCCGGGCAAGATAATATGCCGCGCGCCATTGTTGATCAGGAGGGTCGGATAGGTGGGATCGGGCGCGTCGCCGAAGTCCAGGTCAACGTTCTTGACGTCGTCCTGGTCGTCCACAGGCGGCGCCGGGTTGTTGTTCATATCCGAACCGGACGCCATGGCATAGTTGATCGTCGTGGTCGGATTGGTCGAAGCTGTCGCGGTGAAGACCAGGCCCATGCCGATGGCCTGTCCTGGCCCGAACGTCCCGGTCACGATGTCCGTATAGGTCAGCACGCCTGTCGACTGCACGCTTGGCAGCAGGGGCGTGCTGGTCTTGAACGCCAGATAGAGCGGGTTGTACTGGTCGCGCAACGTGACCGTGTAGAAATCGGTGTTGCCGGTGTTGGTCACGACGACCGAGAAAGTCACAGGGTTGCCCACGTACTGCACACCGCTGGGCGGGTCGGTCTGAGTCTTGGTAAGCGCCAACTTGGGGCAGGCCAATGGCATGTTGAGGCCCTGCATGATCCAGTCGAGGCGCGCCGCGGGGGTCGTCTCCAGCGATTCCACCTGCAGGATCACGTATTTGGCGTAGGCCGGGATCGTGATCGTGCTGGTATAGACGTAGGTGTCCCAGTAGAGGCCGTTGGCGTTGTTGAACAGGTTGACCCCCGCCACGCTGTAGTCGCCGGGTGGGAGGTCATAGAGCGGCGGGGGAGAGGCCGGCGGGTTCTCGCCGGGCAGCCCGGTTTTGTAGAGCAGCCGCGTGCCGGACCCACCTGGCTGCACCAGCCCGCCGAGCATCGTCACGAGCTGCGCCTGGCGGGGAAGTGCGGCCGGCTCGAATGGGAAGACCACCGGCGTGGAGCCGCCGTTGCCCGCGGGCAAGTTGTGGCCTTCCATCAGATCCATGCCAGAAGCGATGATGGTGGTGCGCGGCTCCGTCACCAGGGGCTCTTTGTAGACCGCGATCAACCCGGCGCCGTTGTTGTAGAGGGAGAAGTTGACGTTCGCGATCGTGTGCGTGACGGTGGACGGCGACCCCGCGATCAGATTCGCACCCGGCCAGAGCCCCAGGGTCGGCCCGACGTTCGCGACATAGGCGAACGCGTAGGTGCTGAGCGCCCAGGCCGTTGGACCGCCCAGCTTCACGTAGTACGCGGTGGGGGTCTCCATGGAGACGCCGTTGAAGGTCGCGCCTGGGTTGCCGGGGTCAGTGTCGCTGTTGGCGGCGCCGCTCCAATAGACGAACGCGGCGTCCGGTGCGGTCGGAACCCGCAGCGGCAGATTGCCGCTGGTCACGCCGTCCAACCCGACCCCGGTAGCTGCAAACTGCTGGCCGAAGGGATCAGCGCAGGTCCCGCCCGTATAGATGATCGTCAGCGGCGCTTCGGAATTCCCTGCGTGCACGACTGGCGTGCTCATCGCCGCTGGCGAAAGCGTCGCCGACAGCGCCAGGAAAAGCGCCATGAGAACGCGGCCCAATGTCGCCAGCGGAGTCGGTCGCTGGGGCCGCGACCGACTCGCCTTCGGATAGGTACATGGACTTCGGCCATTGGTAGTATACATCGCAGTATTCCTCCACTTGGGTCAACGCGCGGGTTGCGAGTTGGTAACGCGGTAGCGCCGAGCGCGAACAGCCGCCCGCCAACACAACAAAATAACATCCAATTTTGTAGACGTGTCTGCTGCCCAAAGGTAACGGAGAAGACAGCAGGTCCAGGGTATCTGTTCTGAAAATGGGCGGGTTCGTAGTAGCGACTTTAGTCGCCGTGGCCCGCGCCGAACGACTGAAGTCGTGACCACGAACGTTTTCATCCGCCGTCCCACAGGAAGGCTGCGCACTGGCGGCGATCACGACATGGGAAACCGGGCAGCCTGAAGCCTTACTGGTCTCCCCCTGGAATCAACGGCAAGAAGGCACGCACGGGCCACACCGGCGCCACCGGGCCCAGCCAGATCACGACATCGTCTCTGCCGACCACCTGCAACCAATAGTAAACTCGCGCGCCAGGAGTTACCTGTCCATCAGAAAAGCTGTATTGGGCGCCCTGGCCGGGCGGCGCCTTGGGCAGAATCGCGGCCGGATTGATGCGCTTGCCGTAGGCGCCAGAGAAGGTGGACCGGTAGAGGTTGAACTCGACCAGGCCCGCCTCGGCGCGCGTGGCCCACAGCAACAGACCGCCATTCGTCGCCCATTGCGCCCGGAAATACTCGATCTCCAACCCTGTCGGCGCCACATAGCCGAAGTTCAGCCCCATGCCCGACCCGCCGCCGCTCAGGTCGGAGGTGATGGTCTGGCTGGTGGAAAGCAGATACGCTGAGGTGCTCCACGGCACGGTCACAGTGTAGACGCCTGGCGCCACAACCACGGACCAGAGGCCCTGGCTATCGCTCAGCGGAGAGGCCACGATGCCCGACGCATCGCGCACGGTGATGGTCAGATTGGGCACCGGCGGCTCGCCGACATCATAGGCGCCGTTGGCGTTGACATCGTTGTAGATGCGTCCGCCCAACGTAGCCGTGCCCGGTCGCACCAGGCCAGCGTGGCTCGCCCGGTTATTGGTCCCGTCCACCAGCCGCTCAGGGGTCGTCGTCGTGATGGTCACGATGTTGGTCAGTGTCACGCCGCTGCTGGCGCCAGGGCTGACCGCAGCCGCGACCGTGATGACGCCGCTTGCGCCGGGAGCCAGGTTCGGCGTCTGCCAGGCGAGGGCTGGGCCAGGCAGGGCCGCCACACCTGGATCGCTCGCACTCCACGTCGCGCTGACGATCTCTGCCGGCAACGCGTCGGTGATCACCACGCCTGTCGCCGTCACCGCGCCCAAGTTGCCATAGGCGATCGTGTAGGTAATGTGCTGGCCCGGTTGCCACGGCGGCGCAGGGGTCGCGCTCTTCTGGACCCACACGTCGGGCGCCGGCAGATCCATGGACATTGCCGGATCGCCGAACAGGATGTAGGTATCCAGCAGATCCTTGAATGGGCTCGTGCCGTTGTAGAGGACCTGCTTGGCGTAATCGGTCGCGGGGCCAAGCTCGGTAATGCCCAACTCGAACACCGCTTCGTAGAAGTGCGTGTAGAGGGTCTCGTGGCCGGTGGCGATTCCCTTGCCGGTAGGCGACCAACTGGCGACCGCGCCGCCGTTCGGAATCCGCACGATGCTTTCGCCCAGACTCTGCGCGGCGCCGCCAGGGCTGATGAAGTTACCCTCCAGACAGGTCATCGGCAGCATCACCGGGTACTTCCCTGTGTTGGTCAATTGACCCAGGGCGGTCAGGTTGAAGAACTGCGAGCCGGACCACGCCTGTCGCGATGCGTGGCCGTGGTAGTTGACCAGAAGCGCGCCGCTGTTGATGGCGTTGACGATGGCGGCTCTAGTATCAGCGACGGTGCTATATTTCGGATCGAGCTTGAAGTAGATCTTCTCCCGGTTATACTCGACCGGCAAGAGACTGGGGTCATCCGCGACCATGTTCGAGCTGACCGGGAAATTGCCGGCGTAGTCGGCTGCATCGGCCACGAAGACGACATGGCGGTTCCAATCATCGTGCGCCGGCGTCGTTTCATAGGCAATGATCTTGTTGACCATCGCCCAGGCGTCCGCCAGGCTGTTCGCAGGTAGGCGGCCCAGGCTCATGAACGGCAACGGGTTCACCACGCCTGGCGGAGGATCATATGCCACGTAGCGGTTGTCAGATGCGGTGACGCCGTCGAAGGGATCGGTGGCCAGCAAATAGGGCGGAACGAAGGAAGGCCAGTTGAACCCCAGGTAGTTGCGCGGGTCATAGGTGCCGTCGCCCAGCAGCGCCACGTAACGCGGGGCCGGCCGGGGCCAGTTCTCGTACGCGTAGCGGATGAAGGTGCGAATGCTCTCCTGGTCTGCGAGTCCGCCGTTGAACTCATCGTAGATATCCTGCACATCCACCACCGCCGCGCGGAAACCGCGCACGGTCCGCCGATGCTGGGCCAACGCCTCGGCAGCCGGCAGAAAGTCTTGATGGCTGATGATGATCCAGTCCGCACCGAGGGCCTCGTTGCGCAGATCAGAGGGTGTGTCGGCTGTGATGCTCACGGCCGACAGGTGCTGGCTGGGGCTGGCCGCGATGTATTTGGCCGCCGCGCTCAGCAGATGGCCAAAGGTCAGATCGGCGGCCGGCGCGCTCTGCCTTTCAGACGCAACCGCGGCGCTGCCGGCCAACACCAGCCCGGTCAAACGCACCGGACGCGTGGGGTCAGTCACGTCGAAGACCGCCGTCCCGACATCTCCGACGCCCAGCAGCGTGACCTGTGCGGGCGCAGTCGCGTCCACGCCGAAGCGGAACTGCCCCGCGGGCGCGTCATAGGTGCGCTCATAGGTCAGGGCAAACCAATTGATGAAAAATCTGTCCTGCGTGGAAGAGCCATCCACCGGCGCGGTCACTGTCAACGTGTTGCTGCCGGCGATCATGACGCCCTGCGGAAAGGTCAGGCTGCCCAGGAATTCGTCCTGGAAGTTGAAGGAGGCCTGGCCCACCAAGCTGCCGTTCATCCACAGCACGCCCAGGTGTCCGCGATAGGTGTAACCGCGCAGCCGCGGGGTCAGCGCGGCGGTGTAGGCGCCGCCGGTCGCCACATTGGGCGCGATCAGGGGATAGATGAGAGTGGCTGGCGTGCAAACGCCGAACCGGTCGCAAGTCGGCTGGTAGAGCTGCCAGTACCAGTGATCGCCTGGGCCGGTGATGGGCACATCGCTCTGGAATAGCTTGTTTTGCTCGAAGTGGAGGGTTTCGCGAAAGGTCGTGACGGCTGGCAGTCCGCCGTCGGGCGCGCCAGAGCGAGAGGTCATCGGCTGACCGGGCGCTGCGCCGTAGGTCAGCCAATAGATGTTGGTATGGGTGAAGTAGGTGTCAGCCCCGCGGCCGTAGAAAAGCAGGTAGTCGCCGCTGTCGAAGACGCTGTTGGCGTTCGCATCCACGAGGTCGCGGCCGATCTCGACGCCCTGCTCGTAGAGCTGCAGCGTCGCGGGATCGAGGACGCCCACCGGGAGTCCTGCGGCCGCCAGCGCATCGTAGGTCAGCGCGTACATGCCGGTCTGAATGACCCCGACCTTGTAGAAATTGGCATCCACGCCGGGCGTCGCCTGGCTGCCGGCGCGCGCCATGGGCGCGGCGCCCGCCATCAGGCCGATGAGCAGGACGACTCCCAACAACAGGCCGATTATTGCTCGCGACAGTGATAAAGAGATTCTCATGCTTGACCTCAACTGGACGTGACGTAGCGGGCGCTCCAGTCTCCCACTATACTGACTCCCTCGGCTCCATGTTGCAGCGCGCTGGAGAGCTGGCATCCTGGCTGCATTCACTGATACGTGACGGTCAGCCTGGGCGCCTGGGTCACGGTGCACGGGTTCCAGCCCAGCTCGCTGCAGAAGGCGGAGACGACGTAACCCCCAGCCGCCGCCTGCAGCAACACCAGCCCATGGTTGCTGGCCGGCTCCTGCACCCACGCCCGCACCATGTCGGTGACATCTACGCTGATCCAGACCCCCGCCGCACCCGCCAGCAGCGCCGCGCCATCCGCGCTCGCCAGGTAGTCGCTGCCGCTGCCCATGCCGGCCACGTGCCAGTTCACCCCGCTCTGGCGTTGCAGTCGGGTCGCCTGGCTGTCCACCCACGCCTGGAGCACCCGCTGGGCAGCCAGCGTCAGACTGTTGCCGTTGCTGTTGGCGCGCCAATAGACCGCCAGGCTCGCCTCGCTCACGCTCGCGGTGGTCGGGATGCTGGACAGCTCGAAACGCAACAGCGACTTGACCGCCCCATCCGCGCCCACGTAGAGATAGCTGGACTGATTGTAGCCGCCCGAGTAGTCGAAGTACGTCCCCTGGGTACCGGTGTAGCCGTTCACCCCTTGCTGTAACACGCGTTGGGTCGCGGCCGCGCCGGTGGGCGTCCCCGCTGGGGAGGCTGTCGCACTGGCGCTCGGCGTCCGTGTCCAGGTCGGGGGCGCCGCCGGCGTGCTGGTGGGCGTCCGCGTTGGAGCGGCCGTGCCACTCGCCGTCGCCGTCGGCGTGCGCGTCCCCGCTGGGGAGGCTGTCGCACTGGCGCTCGGCGTCCCCGTCGGGGAGGCTGTCCCTGCCGGGGAGGCTGTCGCACTCGCACTGGGCGTCGGTGAGGGCGATGCCGTCGCGGTGGCGGTGCGGGTGGCGGTGCGCGAGGGCGGCGGCGTGGCGGTTGCCGTCCCCGTCGGGGAGGCTGTCGCGCTCGGGGTGGCCGTCACGAAGCTCACCGTCGTGCTGACGCTGAACCCGCACGGCTCGGTCGCCCAGACGTTGGCGACGCCAGCGACGCCGCTGAACAGACTGCTCTGCGCCACGCCGTTGACGGCGGCGCTGCTGGCCGGGTTGAGCGTGCCCAGACTCGCGCCCCAGGCGATGAGCGTGCCGTCGGGTGCGTTGTAGCCGCCGCCCCGCAGCGTGGCCGTGAGCGCGGCCGCGCCTGGCGCCAGCGCCGTGGCCGGCTGCGCGCTGAGCGCCAGGACGATGGTCGGCGTGTACACCGCCGGGCCATAGAGCTGGCCGGCTCCTGGCGTGTTCGTCCCCCACCAGTTGCCGGTCAGGTCGGGCGCGTAGGTGGTCTCGTTGTAGAACTGCGGCCCTTCGTTGCCGCACAACACATTGCCATGAAATGCCGGTGTACCGAACACACCCCCTAACGGCTCTCCGCCGAAATTGATCCCGCCGCCGGCCAGGCCCGTGTTGTTGCGGATCACGTTGCCCGTCACCACCGGCGAGGTCGAAGCGCCGATGTTCAGCCCGCCGCCGCCCAGCGGCTGCGTCGCCGAAGCGTGATTGCCCTCGATGACGTTGCCACTGATGGTGGACGCGCCGGTCCCATAGATCAACAGCCCCCCACCGCCCGTGGCCGTGTTGCCGCGGATCGTGTTGCCGCTCACGGTCGCCGCCGAGACATCTACCATCAATCCACCGCCCCACTCGGCCGTGTTGTGCTCGATGGTGTTGCCCTGGATCAGCGCGGCCCCCAACATCGTGTGGATGGCCCCGCCGAAGACCGTGGCCGTGTTGTCCCGGATGGTGTTATTGCGGATCGTGGGCGACGAACCCTCGGTGTAGATGGCGCCCCCGCGACCGGCCGTGTTGCCCCGGATTGCGTTCTGCTCGATCAGCGGCGCGGCGCCGTTGATGATGCGGATGCCGCCGCCCTTCTCGGCCACCCCGCCGGTAATCGTGAAGCCGGCCAGCGCCGTGCTCGCGCCGCTGGCCGCGCCGTCCGCGGTGACCACCGGGCCGCCGCCCCCGCCGTCCAGCGTCGTCACGCCCGCGCCCGCGCCCTGCACCCGGACCCCGGGCCGCAAGGTGATGCGCTCGGCGTACGTCCCGGCCGCAACCGAAACGGTCCCGCCCGTTGCCACACGATTCGCCAGCGCGTAGCCGATGCTCCGGCACGCGCCACTGCCGGCCGTCGCGCCGCAGGTTGGGCTGTCAGCGCCCAGGCTGGCGTCCACGTAGACGGTCGCCAAAGGGACAGCCGTCGGCGTGGCGGTGCGCGTCAACGTGGGGGTCGAGGTCGCCGTGCGCGTCCCCGTTGGGGAGGCTATCGCACTGGGCGTATTGGTCGGCGGCGGTGGCGCCTGGGTCGGCGTATTGGTGGGTGGAACCGGCGTCCAGGTCGGCGTGCGCGTGGGAGTGGGTGTTGGCGTGCGTGAGGGCGTCGGCGTTCCCGTTGCGCTTGACGTGGCTGTCGGGGTACGGGTCGTGGTTGCGGTTGGGGTCTGAGTGGCCGTGGATGTGCGCGTTGGCGTGAAGGTCACGGTGGCCGTGCGGGTGGCTGTAGGCGTGGGCGTGTTGGCGACGACAAAGATCGTGAACGTATCACTGTCGGTCTTGATGCCATCGCTGACCTGTACTTCCACGTCGCACGAACCCGACCAGGACGGCGCAGGGCTGACATCAAGGTTGCCCCAGGCATCCACACTGGGCCCGCACCCCTGATCAGTGACGGAGATGATCTGCCAATTCAGCTCCCAGTCGTAGCTCTCGGCGTCCCAAGAGTAATCCCATAGATTGATCGCGTTGTCCCAGGACGTCCCTTGGTTAAGTTGCAGGTCGGGCAGGCTGCCGATATCCGGTGGGGTGTCGTAGTCAATCGTATTCTGGTAGATCGCTCGCACGGCGTGATGCTTGTTGTGGCCGCTGGCTTTCCAACTCTCCCAGAACTTGGAGAAAGTGTCTTCGAGGGGCGTTTGCAACACAATGTCGGCGATAGCGTCAAAGCCAAAAGCAGCGCTGTCAAAGACGGGTTCATTGGCGCTGTCCCACATATCATACAGCGCGCCCGCGACGCGACCCTCTACAGCATCCCCCCAAGGAAACTGCGACGGGTTATCGTTCCGGTTACGCGTTTCAAGGTTTTCAAATGATCCACCGCCTGCTCCACAAGGCCCAATTCCGAAGTCATAACAGGAATCGCCATTCACCGGTAGGGACAAAAAATCGGCCCAGCCCTCTGACCAGGCACATTTGGCAGCCTCCGGGCCAAACAAACTGTGATCATAGCAACCTATATCCCACCACAACCACCATCCGGTGGCGTTGTACATGTAGTGATGACCAGCCTCATGAACCACTATATCGGCAGAGAATCTGTTGCTATGTGCTATGAAGATGTACGGCCCTCCTATGCCGCCATTGAAATAAGAAGAACAGACAGGCCACCCGGGATAACAATCGCTGGCCTGCTGCCATTTGGCCGTCACGGACCCGGGGTCAGCCTGAGGATTGGTATTGTTGCGAACATACTCCCACGCGCGCCGTAAGTCTTGGAATATCCACATCGCCTCTCGGCCAATACCGCCAACACTATAGTTGAAAAAGTCGGCATTCCCATCGGGTACATTCGTCCGGCGTTCACTTGTCCATTGATAGCTCCAGCCACTAATGTCGGTCACGCGGCGTCGAGCAGATGAAGTATCGCTGACATCGGTTTCCCAAATGACGTAAAGATCCAAGCGACGATTGTTGGGGTCAGGATCAGTGTCATCATCATCCCAGTTCGTTCTCGCTGGAAACTGGAAAAAGCCATTGACATCTGTAGTCATCGTGACCAGTAGGTCATCGGTTCCCCCTGGGTCGTGATCATAGAGATACACCCTCGTGAAACGCGCCGGGGCAACGCCGCCATTGCGGTCAGTGTAGAAAAACGAACCTTGTGCGGCGACTGATCCTGGCACATATTTCCGAATCAGAATATCATCTACCCAGGGGCCTTCGTACTGTATCGTATTGTCGCTCACAAAAAGCCAGCCGACCCAAACACTCGAATCCCCCAGGTAACTGTTCAGGCTATAACGCTTTTCTTCCCAACCCCCTGTCCCATCCCATTGGTTGCCCGTAAAGTTGCCGCCATCGCTGGATATGCCAAAGAAGACGTAGTCATAGCTCACCTCGATCTGCCGCCGCAGCCAGAAAACGATCTCCGCTGTTCTGGCGTCGCTCAAGTCGAACGGGCCATAAATCATCCAACTGCTCATATTGGGCGGATAGGTAGAACTGGCGGGATCCAAACCGTCAACGCCGCCATTCGCCGGCCAGGCAGCCCATCCACCAGTATGAGAGCGAAAGTCGTCGTCGTCCCACAGGTATTCTTTGCCGTCGTTGGGATTAGCATCCAACAATGTCCAACCCGCATTGGGAAATACTCCCTCGAACGTTTCGCTCTTGACCTCTTGCCAACTGCTGACTTGCAGGGGGACAGCACTTGATGTCTCTGCCGGTTTCTTCACATCCACATCGGGCGTGCTGGGCCTGATGACTCCTGAAGGAATGCGGAATGATGTTGGCCGGCCAGGCCTCCCAGAGAGCATTTGGAGCCGCGGCCCCACAGGCGCGTAATAGGCGCGCACCGTGACTGCTTTCAGCAGTCCCGTCTGACCTGGAACGACATCGCGCACGAGCAGATGCCACGCGCCTTGCGCTGGCGCTCCATCGAAGGCATCCAAAGCCTCAGTTCCGCCGAGCCTGGTGCCTTTGACGACGTTCCCCCGATCCCATAGGGTCTGGCTGATGCTGGCGTCGGCGCGCGTCAATCGAATCTCCAACTGATTCGGGTCGGGATGATCCAACAGGTATTTGACATGCACTTCAGTGATGGTGCTCTGATCTGGCGCGTGTGGATCTGTCAGGCAGACCTGCAGCCAGCTACCATCGTCGGGGATTTCCTGCTCGTGGAATGTAGTAGAGCAGGAGTTCGGGGAAGCGAAGATGCCCGGAGCGGCGATCAGGCCAAGTTGACCTGCGCGATCATAGCGTTGCCCCATAGCCCAAACCGAACGCCACGTGCCGATGCCCAAAACGATGACCAGGAGCGCGCCAAGGATGAGATCACGTGAACGTTTCATGCTTGCCTCCTTGTGGCCGAATCGTGCTTCGCTCGCGCTGTATGCCATGAGTATGAGCGGGCTACCGGCACGGAGATCAGCCGTCGCGCGGTCATGGCGCAGCATCTCGCGTTAACTTGGTTGACACACCGGCAAGTCGCCCCGCGTAACCCGCGCCCAGCACCGACGGCTTCATCCCCTGGTTCGCCCGTTTATGCTTCCCAACAGCTATCGGGATTCTCTATGTCATCGTACCCCAGGTCAACATCGTCACATCCTCTTTCCTTACGGGCCCGTGGGACGTATAGGTGTGGCAAGAGGCGACGGCTCGCGTGTGGGTGTAGGAATGAATGTAGGGGACGGGCCAGGCGTGAATGTGACCGCTGGGATTGGCTGGCCTGGAGTCCATCCTGGTATCGGTACTGGTGTTCCCGACAAGTAGACCTTCCCGCCCGCGCGGGTGATATGGATACTTACGTAATCTGCGACATATGGCAAGTTCGGAGTGTAGGCCCCGGCTACCAAGTCGAAAACCCCCTCGTTGGGGGGCAAGCGTACCTTGCGTGTGAAGACATGCGGATGGTTTGCTTTGGCATCAACAGCCCAATTCACGCCCTTTTCCTTCCAGTCCTGTCCATCTTCAACAAGGGCTGGGGGATAAGAAAACAGAGAGACCTGCAATTCAGGTATGTCTCTTTCAGCCGTCACTGTAATGGTTACCGTAACGGATTCGTTCATGCGAATCGGCTCGATGGCTCTCACCGTGATACAAAGACCTTTACTGCAACTCCCGCCGCCAGGAGCGGATGGCCCCATGCAAGCTGTCAGGCTCACCAGTAGCAGAACACACCCGAAAACGCGTTTCATCTTTGTCTCCTTTCATTGAGTATCCACACATCAAAGTCATTTCAAGACTGTAAACGTACCAAGAGCGGGCGAGTCTGCAAAGTCCCGTCAGTGATTTCTGGGATGCTTACCAGAAGGTCTTCAACACCGACACGCACCAGTCAACCACTACTGTTGCTTCAGCTTGTTCATTTGAGACCCTCTCTGGCGCCCGCGGCGCCACCCATGGCGCAGGGAGCGAACGACATCGTTGCGGGGGGGCTGACTCACCTATGGCGGATCCTATCACAAGCTCCCCCTGCTGTCAATGGGTTTGCGAATATCCGAATATCCTTTTGCTGTCGCAGCCATGTGCCAGGCGCAAGTCCACTCACCGGCGGCGCCGGCCGCCAGGGGCGGGGCGATCAGCACAGCTGATGGCGGAGGCCGGTCACTGCCAGGAGTTGCGCAGTAGAAACCAATCGGCCACGGAGTTTCACTGAGTCCAGCGCCTGCGCAACCCTGATCCGTGCTATTCTGTGGAATCCGTAGCTATACTCAAGCTGACGGCGTGAGTACTGTCACTGATACGTGACGGTCAGCCTGGGCGCCTGGGTCACGGTGCACGGGTTCCAGCCCAGCTCGCTGCAGAAGGCGGAGACGACGTAACCCCCAGCCGCCGCCTGCAGCA
>VGOD01000174.1 GCA_016876015.1 Chloroflexota bacterium | reverse complement strand
ACCTTCGCGAAGTCGCCCTCCGGCGACTGAATTGAGCCTGCGTCGGCAGGCTTCGCCGCTGTTGCAGCGGTTGCAACCGCCCGGCGATATGAAGTGCGGTTGTAGTACTAGGAGCAAGATGCCCCACCAGGCGCCGGCGCTTCGGAAGCGCGGGGGCCTGGTGGGTCTCAATCTCCCGCCTGGCAAAGGCTGTGGCGCCTGGCCTGACCGCGGCCGCCACAGGCCGGAAGCCGATGAACGAGGAATCCCATGAACGAGACCGAACCGAAATACCCGGAGCGCATCCGAGCGCAGTATGAGCACCTGTCGGCGGGCTATCGCCGCGTGGCAGACTATGTTCTGCAGAACTACCGTGACGTGGCTTTCATGACAGCCTCCCAGATCGGCCGGGCGACCGGTGTAGATACGACGGTGGTAGTTCGCCTGGCGCAGCGCCTGGGCTACCCGGGCTTTCCAGAGATGTTGGCCGAGATCAAAGAGGACATCAAGCGCGACCTCTCTGCCGTGTATGAGCTAATGTCCACGGAACGCACACCGTACCAGGTTTTTCGCCGTGGGCTGATCGAGGATCGGCACAGCTTGAACTTTGTGCTCTCGCACACCGATGCCGAAACCATCGAGACGATCGTCGGGAAACTCGTGGCGGCGACCGCCGTGACGGTGCTGGGCGAGGGTTCAGCGGCCCATGCTGCAGCGCTGTTCGCCCTGCGTCTGCAGACGATGGGCTGCAACATCACTGTAGCGCCGGCCGATGCCACGGGACGGGCGGCGCTCCTGGCAGGTTTGCAGCCCGGTCATGTGTTCCTGGCGGTGAGTCTGACCGATCTCAATGCGGGCGCAGCCGCGATGCTCAAGGTCGCACGCCAGCACGGTGCATCTACGATCGCGGTTGCCCCCAGCCAGTCCAATGCGGCCGCAGCGGCCGCCGAGCACGTGCTGGTGGCGCCAGCCCGTGGGTTTGGACTGATCCCCTCAGTGACAACGGTAGACGCCATGCTGAACGCGTTGTCGTCCGCGGTGGGCCTTAGCCTGGATCAACAGATGGACGACAGTTGGACCAGGCGCTTCGAAAGGGCCTACAACGACCTTAACGCCTCGCAACGCGCTGCCGCCCTATCGCCTCGCACAACCGCGATGGAAATCCGTGCTCTGCTGACCCAGCCTGAACTGGAGGTAGTTGATGTACAAAAACCGAATTCGTGAGACCTATGAGTATCTGTCGCCCGGCTATCGGCGGGTGGCTGACTTCCTGCTCGAAAGCTATCGCGATGTCGCATTCATGACGGCCGCGGAGGTGGGCAAAGCTACCAGTGTGGATACCACGCTGGTGGTCCGCTTTGCGCAGCGACTCGGCTATCCAGGCTACCCTGAGCTATTGGCCGATGTGCAAGACGACGTCAAGCAGGACCTCCGCGCCATCTATGCGCCCCCACCCGAAGACCATTCGCCGGCCGCGGCGTTCCAGCGTTCCATCACCGAAGACCACAACAACCTGCAGAATCTGTTGCTGCACGTGGACGCCGAGATGGTCGAGACGGTGGTCCAGATTCTGCAGACGGCGCCCCGTATTGTCCTGATCGGCGAAGGACACAGCGACTTCCTGGCCGAGGCTTTTGCGATGCGCCTGGCGGTTCTGGGACTGAATGCGCGCAGCGTGTCGAGCGAGCTGGCCGAACAGGCCGCGAGCGCCATGAATCTTCAGGCCAACGATGCATTTGTCGGGCTGGGGATGACTGCGCTGACGCCTGGCGTGGCCGTAATCCTCAAGGCGGCGCGCGACCTCGGCGCACGCACGATCGGCATCGTGAGCTCGCTGTCCAACCCGGTCGCCGCGGTCGCCGAACACGTCCTCGTCGCGCCCGCACGCCAAACGGAGATTATGCCTTCCCTGACAGCCTTGTCGGCAGTTTTGCACGGGCTGTTGCAGGCGCTGGCGGCTGAGTTGGGCGATCCCGCGGCCGAACTGTTGACGCACACCGCTCGGCTGGCGCAAGACTACGCGGACGCCTGGCGCGACCAGGTTTCGCGCGTGCGAAAGGCCGCGGCCGCGTACCGCACATCCAAAGAGAGCGCCGAGTAGCGGTATTCGTCGCGGTTGGGGCAACAACGTCCCTGAACACGGCCGCAACAGATCAGCCGGCTGATCTGTTGCGGCCTTTTTTCGCCGGCTCACAGACCGCCAGCGCGCCCAGCGCCAAGACAGCCAGGATGTAGCCCAGGTAGTTCTCGTTGAGGAAGCGCGAGACGAAGAAGAACACGAAGAGGAACAGCCCATAGCCCCAAAGCGCGCGCGCCGGGGTGTTTTCACGCGCCTGTCGCCACAAGAGGCCAGCCATCAACGGCAGACCGAGCAGCAATTGGGGCCGCCAAAAAGGCCAATAGACGAAACGACTCGACGCCCAGCCGGCAGCCAGGAGCAGGTTAGATGCGCCCCAGCCCCAAATCTGATACGCGGTGGCCGATGCGCCGCTCGACCAGCCCCACACATCATCGAGCATGGCGCCCGGATTCCAAAGCAAATAGGGCCCGACGATCAGCGCGCAGACCGCAACCGCCGGCCAGACCCGCTTGCCAGCCCTGATGACGCTCCAGGACCGGTCACCCTGCTCGTCGCCGCCCAACAGCAGGAGATAGAAAGGCGCGAAAAACCAGGCCGTGGGCTTGCTGGCGCACGCCAGCCCGAATGCGGCCGCCGAACCGAGCAACCACCCGCGCGCCTCGCCGGCCCCTTGCCCCCGACGCCATAGCCACACGCTCAGCACCAGCCAGGCAAACACAAAGCTGTCATTCTGCCCATAGATCAGATCCAGGCTCATGATGGGGTTAAGCCCGACCAGCATGACCAGCAGCAATCGGGTGGAGGGCGTGGCCGCCAACCCCGGCAAGAGCAGCAAGATAGCGCCAAAGAGGAGCAGATAGACGAAGCGCTGATCGTACCAGCCGAAGAAGGCATCGGCGAGCAGCTTGAAAGGCGCGGAGAAGAGAAACGTCCACGGCAAATAGGGGTAGTGATATAGCGCCGTGCGAAACTCCCCGATCCCCCATTCGGCCATCGGCGTGTCCAGGTAGTTCTCGACGTAGGGGTTGCGTCCCTCGAACAGCATCGCAATCGTCGCCTCTGTCTGGATCACACCGCCGTCGTGGCTATAGGAAGCCGGCCCGCTGGCCTGTCGCAACAGGCTAAGCTTTACGCTGGGCGCGCAGACGGTCAGCAGCACGATGGCCCAGATCAACAGCAGCTTGAGGCGATAGCTGGCAGCCGCGTTGCGCACGAACTCTGCAATCAGCAGATAGGCGAGCAGGCATCCCAGCGCAGCGACGATCAACAACAGGCCAATGGGATCCACTAACTGTTGCTGCGCCAGCAACGCCATCGCCTGGGGCGAAAGGAGCTGGCCAAGCCACGGATGCCGCGCCACATCGTTCTGGCGCAGGGGCAACACAGCCGCCTCGGCCAATGAATCGATCCGGATGCGCGCTATCACCAACGCCGCCAGCGCCAGCGCATCCATGCGCCGCAGAAGGGGATGCGAGTCAGTTTGCATGGGAGCCATAGCGAGATTATAGCCCGAAGTGAGCTGACAGTCCAGTAGGGCGGTTTGTCTTTTCATCTCACCGGACGTATAATCGGGCCACAAGAATCAGTCTTGCATTAGCCGGCCCCTACCTGCCGGCGGTTACATGGGGGCGACTATGGATGAGAAACTCGGCTCTCTGGCAGAGTTGAAACTTTTTCGCGATCTTCCCGAACGCGAGCTTGCCGAACTGGAACGCGTGACGACGACGACGACCGTGCCGCGCGGCCGGGTGTTCTATCAGCCCGAAGATGTCGGCGAGGTGCTTTTCCTGCTCAGGCAGGGGCGGGTGCAATTGTATCGCATCTCGCCCGAAGGCAAAAAGCTGGTGATCGCAACCTTGGGTCCGGGCGCGCTTTTCGGCGAGATGGCGCTCTTGGGTCAGAAAATGCACAGCGCGTTCGCCGAGGCGGTGGACGATTGCGTGATACTCGTGATGGGCCAGACCGATCTCGAGCGCTTGATCCTCGACAAATCGGTGGTGGGCTTGCGGCTGCTAGAGGTCACGCGCAAACGCCTGGCCGACGCCGAGGAACGGCTTGAGAGCATGGCTTTCAAGGGCATCCCCGCGCGGCTGGCCGCGCTGCTTCTGAACCTGGCGGACGAGCAAGCCTCGAGTGCGATCACCGGCCTGACGCATCAGGATCTCGCAGAAACGGTGGGCACCTATCGCGAGACGGCCACCCAGGTGCTGAACGACATGAAGGGGCAGGGTCTGATCGAGATCGGTCGCAAGCGCATCAGCATCCTCGATCGCGAGCAGCTGCAGGCGATCGCCGAGAGTTAGCTCCTTGACAAACATCCCGACACCCTGTAGAATGCAGCGCGTCAGTGACAAGACCACTGGCCGTCAGCCGGATCGGCCGAGATCACGATAGGACTTCCCTGTTCTCAAGGAGGAGCAACATGACCCACATCATCACCAGCCTGTGCATGCGCGATGGGAGCTGCGTTGACGTCTGCCCGGTAGAGTGCATCGTGCCGGGTAGCCCCGAATCCGAATGGCCCCTCTACTACATTGATCGCGATACCTGTATTGACTGCGGGGCGTGCGTGCCAGAGTGCCCGTGGGAGGCGATCTTCCCGGAGGAAGACGTGCCGACCGATTACAAGGGCAAGGGCACGATCAATGTGCGCGGCGACGTGCTGGAACAGCGGCTGAACATGGCGGCCGGCACGGCCGGTTTCGACCAGGTGTACGATGGCACGGACAGTCATGGCAACGCTGTGCATCTGGAGGCCACGCGCGTCCTGAAGAAGGGTGAAATCGTTGACCTGACGCCTGCCATCGCAGACAACGACAACTTCTTCCAGTCTGGCCCCGGCTACTCCGCGCAGCCTTGAGCTCGCGGCCGGTGTGCTCTCTCGACAGGCCCCTGCATGTGCAGGGGCCTGTTTCTTAACAGATATGCAAGGGAATCATGCGACCAGTAACCTCTCAAAGCCCGATCCAGGGCGTCATCTTCGACTTCGGCAGCACGCTTTCGATTCTGCGTCGGCCCTGGTCGGTCGTCATCGCCGAGTGTACGACCGCGCTGACCGGGCACTTGAAGCGCAGCGGCCTGCAGTTGCCCGCCAACTTCCCCGAGCTATGGTCCGCCATGCTCAGGTTCGCAGTGCAGCACGCCGACCGCGATGGCATCGAGCGCACGGCCGACGACATCCTGGCCGCGCTGCTGGCTTCGCAAGGCCACGCTGACCTGACCCCAGACTTCATCGGGCAAGCGATGGACGTCTACTTCGGGGCCGAGGACGCCCTGCGCGCGCCCGCGACCGGCGCGCTGTCCGCGCTGGCAGAGCTGCGTGCGGCCGGCTACCGGCTGGCGGTGCTGTCCAACACCATCAGTGGACAATGGGTTCAGCGCTGGACCGATCGCTTTGGCTTTCGACCATACCTGGATGCCGTCATCACCTCCGACGCGATCGCTATCCGCAAGCCCAGGGCTGAAGCGTTCACGACGACCATGACGCAGATGGGCCTGGCACGCCCCGAGGCTGTGGTGATGGTGGGCGATACCGTCGCCCATGACATCGTGGGCGCCCAAGCCGCAGCCATGCGCACCGTGCAGATCAGCCTGGCCGAGGATCAGAGCTTCAGCGACCGTTCCGCATCAGCATGGCTGGTGGGCGAGATGACCGCGGAGCCGGACGCCTTCATCACCGAGCTGGCTGCGTTGGCGCCAGTCCTGGACCGGTGGCAGTCCGATGGCCGCTGAGGGGGACGATCGCCTCTACCCACGCCGCCCCATGGTGGGAGTGGGAGCGATCGTGTGGGATGGCGCCAGGATGCTGTTGGAGCGCCGCGGCCGGCCGCCGGCGCAGGGCGACTGGGCCATCCCAGGCGGTCTGATCGAAGTAGGCGAAACGGCCGAGGACGCTGTCCGCCGCGAGGTGCGTGAGGAGTGCGGCATCGAGGTTAGCGTCGGTCCGCTGGTGGGGGTGTTCGAGCCGATCTTGCGCGACGCCGACGGCCGGGTGCGCTACCACTTCGTGCTGGTTGACTACCTGGCCTACTATCGTTCGGGCGAGCTGTCGGCCGGCGACGACGCGGCCGAGGTGCGCTGGGTCGCGGCCGATGATCTGGCAGGGTTCGAGCTCAGGCCGGCCACGCGGGAGATGATTGGCCGGGCGCTCGCCCTGGTCGCCGCGGAGACAGTCAGCCAAAAAGAGGACCAATAGCCCATCGCCGCGCGAGTCGGGTTCGTGTTACAGTGGCGGCATTATCTCAGTTCGCCACGGAGGTGTGACATGGAATGGATGCCCGCTCAGCGCCTGGCTATCGTGTGTTGTCTGGCGGTTGCGCTCACGCTGTTGTTGGCCTGGCAGATGCAGGCCAGCCCGGC
The DNA here is from genome assembly GCA_016876015.1 of Chloroflexota bacterium. Classification (GTDB taxonomy): domain Bacteria; phylum Chloroflexota; class Anaerolineae; order CG2-30-64-16; family CG2-30-64-16; genus VGOD01. The sequence goes on along the minus strand of VGOD01000174.1, from coordinate 5,986 downwards.
GCTGGCGCGTGCCCTTACCTCGCCGGAATCAAGCGTAGATCAACTCAACGCTGGCTGACTGCACCTGAGACACCTGAGCGCGTAACTGCCGGATGTCCTGGCTCACATGCTGCAGAGCGACATGATTGCCCACCTGTTGGAGAATGTTGCTGATCTGATGGGCTACATCGCCCGTAACGAGCTGTTTACCGCAGTTGGAACAAACCAGAGCCGGCACATTGACCATGCGCAAGATGACGCCTTCTTGGGGATAAGCCAGGGTGACGGTTGATTCTTCCATCGTTTGCAGACCGCATTCGGGACAAGATAAGATGAACTCGATGTCCATGATAGCAGCCTTTCAATCCGTCTCACTACGCTCTGATCATACAATCAGCGCCACGGTTTGTCAATTGCCCGTTGGCTCTCGGGCAACGATAGTCAACCAGGCGTTTGATTGTATCTTCTCAATTTGTAGGGGCGCACCCTTGCGGTCGCCCCGGCGGGCAGGCGCAAGGCCATGCCCCTACCCCGGATTATTGAGAAGATACGTTTGATTTATGGCCGGTTTACGGTATAATTACGTCATGCTACATCGCCATCTTACCCATCAGGAATTCACCCTGGCTGCGATTGACGACGTGATCGCCCGCGGCAAGCGGCCAGATTGGGCCGACCTGCGCCGCGCGGTGCTGGCTGACCGCGTCGTGTTAGAGAAGGTGCTGCGCGTCTGCCAGGCCCACGTGGCCGATCCCTACGCGCAGCGCTATCATTTCTGGAAACACTATGCCGAACGCTACCTTGCCTGAATGGGAGCAAGTGCTGGCCGCGGCCGCGCGTCTCCAACGTATCCTGCCGGACGCAGTGCTCGTCGGCGGCAGCGCCGCGGCGGTCTACGCGGCGCACCGTCTTTCCACCGACGCCGATCACGTGCTGACCGATCTCCGGCCGCGCTTCGACCGGGTGCTGGCTGAGCTGGAGTCGGTCGCCGGTTGGCAAACGGCCCGCATCCGGCGTCCCGTGCAAATCCTCGGCAACCTGGACGGCATCGAAACCGGGGTGCGGCAACTGATCCGGGATGAGCCGCTGGAGACTACCCAGATGACGTACCAGGGAGAGACGTTGACCCTCCCGACGGAAGCCGAGATGCTGCGGATCAAGGCGGTGCTAATTCTGCGGCGCAACGCCACGCGTGACTATCTCGATTTCGTGGCCCTGGCCGATCATCTGGGCGCCGAGGAGATGGTGGCAGCCCTGCAACCTTTCGACCGGCTTTACCCGCAGCCAAACGCCGAATCGGCCTTGCAGCAGTTGCAGATTCAACTCGCCAACCCGCTGCCCTACGATCTCGAAGAATTGAACCTGGCCGAATACAAGAACCTGGCGCCGCGCTGGCGCGATTGGCGGGCCGTCAAAGCCGCCTGCGTTGACTGCGCGCTGCTGATCTTCGACCGAATTGTCGGTCTGGTGGAATAAGTCCTTCCTGTCGGCGGTGTTCGCTCGACGCGTGCCTGGTGTTTCCTGAACGGAGCGTCAGGCACATTTTTGTCCTCAAGATCGCACTTTTCCCCCTGCCAAACCCCGCCGCCGCTCAAGTTTATACTTTTTCTATACTTTTTTGCTTGACTTACGCGGCCAATTTTCGTATATTGGACGCATGACGCCCGCCCTTCCTCGCATCCTCATCTGCGGCAACTCGCTCCTGCTGGCCGGACTGGAGGCCAGCCTGCGCAACGCGCCGGGCGTGCAGGTGCTCCATGCAAGCGACGTGCCAGGCACTTGCGAAGTGCCTGGCACGTGGGGGCGAAATGCCGCGGTGGCCGTCTACGACCAGGCCGAGACCGACCTGGGCCAGCTTGCGGCCTGGCTGACCGGCGCGCCAGGTGTGCAGACCCTAAAGGTCTCGGAGACCTTTAGGGTCTTGGACGGCCTGACCCTGCTGGGCCTGGACGCCGAGCACGACCGCGTCCACGTCGTCACCGGTCACAGCCGGGCCGTGGCCGCGGTGGGGGAGTTGACGCGGGTGGTGTTGGAGGCGGTGGGAGCGGGGAGCGGGTAGACAAGGAAACAAGGAGACAAGGAGGTGCGCATGGGCGAATGAGCGCGGCGGCAAATCAGCGAATCAGCAAACTGCAATCAAGAGGAGGTCTGCGATGTCTACTTTGATCAAGTGCGGGCCGTCCGGTGGGATCAGCGGCAGCGATTTCGACGATACCCTGCTTGCGGCAGGCAAGCGGATCGTCAAAGTAACCATTGGGCACGGGACCTGGGTGGACGCCGTCCAGGTGTCGTGGTCCGACGGTTCGTCGTCGCTCAAACACAGCGGTGATGGCGGCAGCACAGACACCATCAGTTTCGCCGCGGACGAATATCTGACCGGGATCACCGGCAAATACGGCGCCAAGGTGGACTCGATTCGTTTCATCACGAACAAGACCACCTATGGCCCGGATGGCGGCCCAGGCGGAGACGTTGAATATCACTACAATGCCGGGCCGGCAGCGCCTGAGTTACGGATCGCCGGTTTTCTGGGCCGCTGCGGCCGCTACGTGGACGCCATCGGCTGCGTGTTTGCGATAGGAGGCTGACCATGTTTAGCGTGAAACAAACTTCAACCCACCTGGCCCTGACGCTGGCCCTGCTGGCGGTCGTGCTGGGCCTGGGGACGACTCCCGCGTCGGCCGCCGCTCCGGTTCCCGGGGATAAGATCTGCGTGCATCAGTTCGGGATGGATTGGACCTATACCTACTCTGCTGGTGGGTTTTTTTGATGAGAGTTTTTTCTTCTGGATTCAGTGGGATGCTGGCCTGTCCCAATGGAGACAGTGGGAAGGGATGGGCGGCGAGAAATCACGCAGCACCGGGACCAACAGCAACGATATGACCACCGCGGCGTTGAACCGCGGGCCATGGGTAAAGGTCTGGGATGATCGCCTGCCGGTCATTGACAACGGGCCGTGTCCACAAACCGTAACGAAGTCGGTCACGGGCATCGGCCTCATCTCGTTCGCGCCGCTGAACGTGACGATTGACGTCGTCAATCGCGGGCCGAGCGACTGCCTGACCGGCATCACCGTCAAGCAATACGACGCCAACCACCCCAACGCCTCCAACCCGTTGAAAACCGGCCACTGGTGGGAGATCACCGCGGCCGACTGTACCGGCGGCTTCGATGTCAACCTGACCTTGCCGGCCGACTTCACGCCGGATGACAAGGACAAGGTGTGTCGCTACACCGGCAGCGGACAGGTGTGGGACTGTGCCATGACCTCGTTTACGGGCAGCAGCATCACGCGCAACGGCGTCACCGCATTCTCACAGTGGGCGGCGGGCAACAATGCCGGGCCGACCGCAGTGACGCTACGCGACTTCCGGGCCGCGCCGGGGTTCGACCTGGCCGCGTGGTTGAGGAACCTGCTGCGCCGGTGATGCGGGGATACGGAGACACGGGGACACGGGGACGCGGGGAGCCTCAGCTTCCAGCATCCAGCTTCCGGTCACCAGCTTCCAGCAAAGGAGACATCTCATGGCACAACCACAGACAGAACCCAAGCAGCCACGCCAGCCCTACGAGCCGCCGGCCGTGGTCTACCCACAGGGGGCCTTCGGCTCCGAAGCGGCGCTGGAGGTGCGCGCCGGCTCGCCGTTGGGCAAGATCCTGGGCGGGCCGCTCAAGGGGCTGACCGATCCCGCCAAACTCTGGACGAAGTAGCGCGCTGGCTCGTCGCCGAGCCTCTCCGGCCGCCCGGCTGGGGGCGATCCCGCCGGGAAGTAAGCGGCATGACCGCTCCCTTACACAGACAGACCTCGCCGATCAGCCGTGGCCGATCGGTGAGGTCTGTCCGCGTAAGGTAGGGGAGGGGCTGCTCCGCGCCGGCCAACTCCTCCGGCGACGGCGCGGCCTTGAGCCGTTCCTGGGACGCCCGCCGCCGGCAGCTGTCGGAATACGGCTGATCTCCGGCGCCAGCGGCTTCAAGTATGACCAAACAGCTCATCCCTGAAGGGGAAGATGGTGTGATCTGCGCGCTCCATCTGCTCAATCAACGCCCGGAGCTGATCCTCGGTTAACAGACCCCCGCTCAAGACGGCTTTCAGTAAGGCGCATAAATCCACGGCGCGGACGCCCTGCTTCTCTGCGTAGCGCGCCGCCACGCGATCCATCGTGATGTAGAACCAGCCTCGATGTTGGCAGATCGCCACGATCTCAGCATCGGCCGCGCTGACCTTGCCTTCCAACCGCAGCGCCTCGAAGCTTGCCGCTTCATCCGCTGACATCAACACCGTGTCAACCGCCGCCAGAATGCGTCGCGGAAAATCATAGCCGTACTCCAACGGAACGACGATCTCATTGAACACGCCGGTGGTGATGGGCAATCGGTCGCAGCCCAGGAGCTCGCGCAGAAGCGCCAGGGCGTTCACCTTGGCAAAGATGCTGAGGATGTCCGTATCCAGCAAAAAACCGCTCATCGGCGCTCCAGCAACAATCTGACGTCTCGGTCCACCTGCTCCTGAGAGCGCTGCGGATACTTCCGCTCGATCCCGCGCGCGGCTAACACCTCTTTCATCTGCTCACGCGAAACGCCAGCCATCTCTGCCGCGCGCCCCAAAGAGATTTCCTCCCCCTGGTAGAGCGACAAGGCAATTTCGAGCTTGAGCGCTGGCTGCAACGTCAGCAGGCTACGATAGGCTGAGGTCGCCAGGCTTTCCTCGCTCTCGAAAACGCCGCGCTCGACCAGCAAACCCATTCTCTGAGTCAATGTCCCTGTCAGCATCATCCACCTCTTGGAACCAACCGTTGGTTGTCTACCAGGAATCGTGCCACCGCCAACAACGGCAATTGCCGCTCTTGCACAGTCACCTACATTATACATGATCTGGGCCGAAAACGGTAGTCAATGGTAATACAGGCGCGCTTCTCTAGCGCCATTCATCGAGCAGATACCTCCTCCAGACCCCCTCAGTTCCCCCAAGTTCCCTCGTTTCCTCCCTGCCCCAGCCCCCCGCCGCGAAAGTCTATACTTTTTCTATACTTTTTTGCTTGACTTCCCCCGCGTTTTCGTTATTGTTGTACTGTCCACGAACCCGTTGCACACTGGCGCAGATGACGGAAAGGTGGTAGAATCGGCCCATGGATGATACAGAAACGACAACCGCCACATCGCCCCGGACCTACTTTCGGCCTACGACGGCCAGCCAACGGCGGCTGCTCTTCCGCCAGGTGGCCGCTGGCGCCACGGTGCCGGATGCGGCGGCCCAGGCGCATGTCGGCCGCGGCACCTACTACTATTGGCGCGACCGTTACGCGGCGGCGGGGGAAGCCAGCCTGGCCGAGTGCGCGTCCTGTGCGCCCAAGCACCCGCGCGTGCCGCCGATCAGTGCGGCCATCGAAGCGGAAGTGCTGGCGTACTACGACGCGCACCCGCACGAACGCAGCGGGCGGATGATTGCGGAGCGGCTGCGCCAGGCGCATGACGGGCAGGCGGTAATCGGTCATAGCAAGGTGGCCGAGATTCTGCGCCAGGCGCGGCCGCCCGCCGCACCCGCGCCCACCCCAGCAGCCCCGGGCGTAGCCACGCCGGCCGCCCCGGCCGGCTCTCTGGGAATTGCCGTGGTGACTTCGTCGGAGATCCCAGCCTGTTGTGGGCAACCGCCCTGTCCGGCTTGTCGTCACCCAGAGAGCCCCCCGGCCGGCATCTGCCACAGGCGAATCACTCGATAGCGCCAGGCCAGGCTCAGGCTGCCATCGGCGCAAAGCAACCGATAGTCGCCCGTGTCGCGCGCTCCGGCGCCGTCGCCCACGTAGATCACCGCGCTGCACAGCGGCTCTGCCTCGGCCAATTCCTCCACCTGCGCCAGCCGGCTCATGTAGTCGAGCATCCGCCAGCGCATCGGCCGCTCGCTGCACTCCCCCTGGAACTCGACGTGCAGCAGCACCTCCCGACCGTCAGTAAGGATGACGTAAAAGACTGTGTCGCTGCGCACTGCGCCCATCGGCAGCTCGATGTTCA
>VGOD01000173.1 GCA_016876015.1 Chloroflexota bacterium | reverse complement strand
AGGACCAGGAGACCGTCTCACCGGAGCGCCAACTGGCTGCCTGTCGAGCGTATTGCCAGCAACAGGGTTGGAAGCCGGAGGTCTACCAGGATGCCGACGAGGGTGTCCACTACAGCGGCCGCACGACTGACCATCGCCCGGCCTGGCAACAGGTACTGCAACGACTTGATGAACCCGATGTGGCGGCCGTGGTCGTCAACACGATTGATCGCGCCTCACGCAGTATCAAGGACTTCTACCAGTTCTTTGACAACTGCGAGAAGTTCGGGGTCACGTTTGTCGCCACCGCTCAGCAAATTGACTCGTCCACGGCCGCCGGCAAGCTGATGCTGGCGATCACGGTGACATTTGCCGCCTTCGAAGCCGATGTGGCCAGCGACCGGGTGAGCGCGACGATTGCCCACAAGAAAGCCCAAGGCGTGCATTGGGGCTACACGCCATTTGGCTGTGGTCGCCTGCCCGGCGGCGTGCTGATTCCCAATGATGACATCAGCACGGTGCAGAGGGCGCTGGAACTATACGCCGACGGGGGCAGCTACGAGTCCGTGGCCCAGGCGCTCAATGTTACCGCGAACAGAAGGCGCTGCTCGACCTGCAGGCTCGGCAGTTGGAGCGGATGCGCAACGCCCGCACCGAGGATGCGGAAGACATGCTTCTCCGTCTCTTCAGCATCGGTGGCATCATCGCCCGGGGCACGCCAGCCCAGCAGAAAGATGCCCTGCGGGCGCTCTTTGACCGTGTCGAGGTGGACAGTGAGGGGATGATTGTCCGTCTGGAGCCGCGGACGTGGGCCAAACCGCTCTTTGGCGGCTTGCCAAAAGAAAATCCCGCCCTCGCGGCGGGATCCAACTCAAGCTGGGTACATGATATGCCCCCAAGGGGATGCGAACTTATCCCCTGTACCCGATGGCGGGGGTGCTGGCGGACGTAATGCTGTGAGCCAAGGGGATAAGTTGGGGGTGTCCACAGAGTGTGCTATGCTATACTCACACGAGCCGTGAACAACTTCGCTGTATACTCCGGCCGCTCCCGGAGCACCTGGCTGAACTCAAGGAGACTATGGTCGCGCCGGCAGACTCGCTCCTGACGACCAAACTCCAGATCCCGCGCGAGCGTCGGGACATCGTCTCGCGCCCACGGCTGACCGAGCGGCTGAGCGCTGGCATTCAGCGCAAGCTGACCCTCTGTTCGGCGCCGATCGGCTTCGGCAAGACGACACTGTTGAGCGAATGGATCCGTGAGAGCGGCCTGCCCGCGGCCTGGGTCTCGCTCGACGCGGGCGACAACGATCCGCTCCGCTTTTTCTCCTACCTGATCGCCGCCCTGCAGACAGTCCAGGCAGGGGTGGCACAAGACCTGCTGGCCTGGCTGCGTGCGCCTCAGCCCTCCAGCCAGGCCCCGCGCGTCGGCGCCGAGGTCGGTTGGCTCGACGCGCTGTTGCCACCGCTGATCAACGCGGTCGCCACGATCCCGTTTACCTTCGTGGTGATCCTGGACGATTACCACACCATCGAAGCCCAGCCTATTCACGACGCTCTCGCCACCCTGATCGAGCGTGCGCCATCACAGATGCACATCGTCATCGCCAGCCGCAGCGATCCCCCGCTGCCGCTGGCTCGTCTGCGCGCCCGCCGCCAACTGAACGAGCTGCGCGAAAACGAGCTAAAGTGTACCGTCGAGGAAGCGGCCACCCTGCTGAACCAGGTCATGCGGTTGGGGCTGGCCGCAGAGGACGTGCGCACCCTGGCTGCGCGCACCGAAGGCTGGATCGCTGGCCTGCACCTGGCAGCCCTGGCGCTCCGCCCCCTGGTTCCTGCGCAACCGGCAGCCGCAGCGCGGCCGGAGGTACACGACTTCATCAAGAGCTTCGCAGGCAGCCATCGCTACGTGCTCGACTATCTGGTGGATGAGGTCTTTTCGCGCCAGCCCCCGCAGACGCAGAGCTTCCTGCTCCAGACTGCCATCCTGGACACGATGACCGGCGGGCTGTGCGATGCGGTAACAGGCCGCAGCGACGGGCAGGCCACCCTGGAGAAGCTGGAGCGCGCCCATCTGTTTTTGGCCCCGCTGGACGGCGAGCGGCGCTGGTATCGCTATCATGCGCTCTTTCTGGATCTGCTGCGCGACCGCCTGGCCCAGACCATGCCCGATCAGGTGACGGAGCTGCACCGGCGCGCCTGCGAGTGGTACGCGCGCCACGATCGGGTCTACGACGCCATGCGTCACGCGCTGGCTGCGCGCGATTTCGAGCGCGCCGGATCGCTGGTGGAGGAGGCAGGGCCGATCATGGCGATGAGCGGGGAGGCCGCCACCCTGCTGCGCTGGATGGATGCGCTGCCCAGCCACGCCTTCCAATTGCGCCCTCGCCTGTCGCTCTCCTACGCCTGGGCGCTCTTCGTCACCTGCAACATGGAGGCGATCGAGCCGCGCCTGCAGGATGCTCACCACGCGCTCACGGCCCAGGTCCCGAGCGATCAGACGCAGAATCCTGCGGCGGCTTATGTTCCAGTCATGAATGAGATCGCCGCGCTGCGGGCCTTCATCGCCGTATCGCGCGGCGATCCACAGACCGCCATCGAGCTGTGTTTGCAGGCGCTCAGCCACACGCCGGAGAGGTCGCTGACTCGTTGTGGCCTTTGCAGCGTGTTGGGAGACGCCTACGTCCAGGCGGATCGTCTGGTCGAGGCCAATCGCGCCTATCAGGAGGCCGCCCTCGCCAGCCAGGCGGTCGGCAATCCTGTCCTCGTCCGTGTGATTACCAACGACGTCGCCCGACTGCGGGTGGCGCAAGGCAGGCTGCACGAGGCCGCCAGGCTCTACCGAGAGGTGTTGGACTGGGGCAGCGGACAGCGCGCGCCGCTCTATCCGGTGGGACAGGCTTACGTGGCGCTGGGCGACCTGCTGCGGGAGTGGAACGACCTGGCCGCGGCCGAAGGCCATCTGCGGGCCGGCATGGAGCACAGTGAGCGCGGGGGCTATGCGCGCTTTGCCATGCTGGCCGCGCTGGCGCTGGCGCAAATCCGCGCCGTGCAGGGGGATGCGGCCGCCGCGGCCGAGCTGGGGCGCCGCGCGGAGCAGTTGGCCGCGAAAACGGGCGTGGCCGCGTTCGCCGCGCTGGTCGCCGCCCGTCGTGCGCGGCTGCACCTGATGCCGGCCGTGTTTCAGTTGGCGCCGGCCCTGCAATGGCTCCAGGCCAGCGGCCTGCATCCTGACGACCGGCCCGCGGCCGCGGCCGAAACGGAGTATCTGACGCTGGCGCGGGCGCTCAACGCCCGGCGCCGCGAAATGGCCGGCAGCCCTTCCCCGCGGCCCCTTCTCAGCCGCCTGCTGCACGTGGCGGAGCGCGCCGGCCGCGTGCGCAGCGTCGTGGAGATCGGCTGCCTGACCGCGCTGGCCTGGCAGGTCGAGGGGGATGCCGCGCGGGCATTGGTCGCGCTGGAGCGGGCGTTGGCGCTGGCCGAGCCGGAAGGCTACATGCGCCTCTTCCTGGATGAAGGGCCGCCGATGGCCGGCCTGCTGCGCCTGGCTGTCGGCCGCAACGTCCACCGCGAGTACGTGACGCGGCTGCTAGACACCTATTCGACCGAGACCGGCGCCGCGCCTTCTGTAGCGACCGCAGCAGTAGGAGCCGGCCGCCCCGCGTTGGCCGAGCCGCTGACCGAACGCGAGTTGGAGGTGCTTCGGCTGCTCGCGGCCGGCCTGTCGAACGCGGAGATAGCCGCCCACCTGGTTGTGTCGCTTAGCACCGTCAAGACCCACGCCCGCAGCATCTTCGGCAAATTGAATGTGGCGAGTCGCACCCAGGCCGTCGCTCGCGGTAGAGAATTCAACTTGCTGTAGAACGACAGGACTCGCGCTCTCAGCTTGCCCCTCAGCTTGTCTCCCCACGACGCCTCTCCGCATATCATCCTCAGAATCAGCCTTTTGACTGATGTCTTCGTAGGTTGAATCCGGTTATCCTGGATGAGGGGCGAAGGAGTCGCCGCACTACGGCTGACAAGATTCCCTCGATCTCCGTATTCTTCCAAACTGGAAATTCCTATGCAGACCGAGACAATCACCGTAGACGGCAATGAGGCCGTGGCACACGTAGCCTTCCGCTGCAGTGAGATCATTGCGATCTATCCCATTACACCTTCCACGAGCATGGGCGAGCTTGCGGACGCCTGGGCGGCAGCCGGAGTCAAGAATCTCTGGGGTACCGTCCCGCTGGTGACCGAGATGCAATCGGAAGCCGGTGCGGCCGGCGCGGTGCATGGTGCTCTGCAGACCGGCTCGCTGGCGACCACCTTTACAGCCTCGCAAGGCCTCCTGTTGATGATCCCGAACATGTACCGCATCGCCGGTGAGCTGACGGCGACTGTATTTCATGTGGCGGCGCGAGCCGTGGCTGCCGCGACGACCTCGATCTATGGCGATCACTCGGATGTAATGGCGACTCGCTCTACAGGGTTTGCGATGCTGGCATCACGGTCGGTGCAGGAAGCCCATGATATGGCACTTATCACCCACGCCGCGTCGCTGGAAGGACGTATCCCATTCATCCATTTCTTCGATGGCTTTCGCACTTCGCATGAAGTGGCTAAAATCCAGTCGATCGCAGACGAGCAGATCCGTCGGGTGATCCAACCGGCTGCTATTCACGCGCACCGCCAGCGGGCGCTGTCACCGGAGCAGCCCTTTATCCGGGGCACGGTGCAGAATGCAGACGTCTGTTTCCAGCAGCGCGAAGCAGTCAATGCCTGGTATCTCAAGTTTCCCACCGTGGTGCAGGCGGTCATGGATCGGTTTGCCGCAGTTACGGGGCGGGCCTACCGTCTGTTTGACTACTCTGGCGCCCGAGACGCAGAGTCGCTCATCGTGTGCATGGGTTCAGGTGCTCAGACGGTAGAGGAGACTGCCCGCTGGCTTGCCGAACGTGGGGCGAAAGTTGGAGCCCTCACTGTTCGTCTCTTTCGTCCTTTTTCGGTTGAGCATCTCCTGGCTGCACTGCCCCCCACTGTGAAACGGATAGCCGTGCTGGATCGCACCAAGGAGCCCGGCGCGGTCGGTGAGCCTCTCTATCTGGACGTGTGCGCGGCGCTCAGCGAAGGCTTTCATTCCGGCGCAGCGGCCTTCGCTACATTGCCCGCAGTAATTGGCGGACGCTACGGTCTCGCAAGCAAGGAATTCACGCCCGGTATGGTCAAGCGGATCTTTGAAGAGCTGACGAAGCCGCTACCCAAGAATCACTTCACGATCGGGATCGTTGACGACGTAGCGCAAACCAGCCTGGACTACGATCCCGCCTTCTTCATTGAGCCGGCCGAGACGGTGCGCTGTGTGTTTTTCGGCCTGGGCGCAGATGGCACGGTGGGCGCGAACAAAAACACGATCAAGATCATCGGTGAGGAAACGCCCCGTCATGCGCAGGGGTATTTTGTCTACGACTCCAAGAAATCCGGTTCGGTAACCGTTTCCCACCTGCGATTTGGCCCTCAACCGCTGTCCGCACCATATCTGATCGGTGAAAATGACGCTGACTTTGTCGCCTGTCATCTGTTCTCGCTACTGGAGCGTATTGATATCCTCAAGTACGCCCGGCCCGGTGGCATCTTTCTGCTCAATAGCCCGCATGGTCCCGCAGATGTCTGGGAACAACTGCCCTGCGAGGTGCAGCAGGATATCCTCGCGAAGAGACTGCGCCTGTATGTGATCGATGCGAATATGGTCGCAAAGCAGACCGGCATGGGTGGCCGAATCAACAGCATCATGCAGACCTGCTTCTTTGCTCTATCCGGCGTATTGCCGCGTGACGAGGCCATCCGGCAGATCAAGAGGCAGATTCGCAAGACCTACGGTAAGCGAGGCGAGCAGGTGGTGCAGCAGAACTTCGCCGCAGTGGACGCGACATTGGCCCATCTCCATGAGATAGATCTGCGCACGTGTCAGATCAGCGGCTCGCTGTCGCAACGGGAGGTGGTGTCAGCTCAGGCGCCGGAGTTCGTTCAGCGCGTTCTGGCGCCGATCATCGCGTATGAAGGCGACACCCTGCCCGTGAGCGCCATGCCTCCGGATGGCACCTTCCCCACAGGGACTGCGCGTTGGGAAAAGCGCAACATCGCCTTGGAAATCCCTGTGTGGGAACCGGAGTTGTGCATTCAGTGCAACAAGTGCGCTTTTGTATGCCCGCATGCAGCCATCCGGCCGAAGGTGTATGCGCAAGACCTGTTGCACACAGCACCACCTGCCTTCAAGTCGATCGCGGCCAGGTTCAGCGAGTTTCGCGACGCGAGGTATACGCTCCAGGTAGCGCCAGAAGACTGCACAGGCTGCGGCCTTTGCGTTGTCACTTGTCCCGCCAAGGACAAGAGCCATCCGGTGCGGAAAGCGATCAACATGCACCTTCAGCTCCCGTTACGAGAGCCGGAACGGGTCAACTGGGAGTTCTTTTCGACCCTACCCGGTGTAGATCGTGATGTCATCAATGTCGCGACAGTCAAATACTCTCAACTGCGCGAACCGCTGTTTGAGTTCTCCGGCGCGTGCGCCGGTTGCGGGCAGACGCCCTATCTGAAATTGCTGACGCAGCTTTTTGGGGACCGCCTTCTGGTGGCAAACGCTACAGGTTGCTCACTGATTTACAGCAGCAATCTGCCTACGACGCCGTGGACGAAGAACGCCAAGGGACTTGGTCCAGCCTGGTCCAACTCCTTGTTCGAGGATAACGCGGAGTTCGGGTTGGGGATGCGATTGACGGTTGAGAAGCAGGCCGAATATGCGCGTGAACTTACACTGCAGTTGGCTCCTGCCCTGGGCGAGACGTTGGCGCAAGACCTGGTATCCGGAGATCAATCCGGCGAAGCTGGCATCCGCCTGCAGCGTGAGCGTGTGGCGATCCTGAAACAGAGACTGCGCTCACTGAACACCCCGGAGGCTGCCGAGTTGTTGAGCCTTGCTGACGCCCTCGTCCGGCGCTCAGTGTGGCTCGTGGGCGGTGATGGCTGGGCATATGACATCGGTTTTGGAGGGTTGGATCACGTGTTGGCCTCGGGTGCCAATGTCAATGTTCTGGTGCTGGATACGGAGGTCTATTCGAACACCGGCGGACAGGCGTCGAAAGCCACCCCGCGTGCGGCAGTAGCCAAGTTCGCAGCCCGCGGAAAGGCCTCAGCAAAAAAAGATCTGGGCATGATCGCCATGAGTTATGGCAATATTTACGTAGCGCGAGTAGCGATGGGTGCCAATGATCAGCAGACGTTGCGCGCTTTCATTGAGGCCGAAGCCTATCAAGGGCCCTCGTTGATCATCGCCTACACACACTGCATCGCACACGGCATTCAGATGAGTCAAGGGCTGGAGCAGCAGCGCCTGGCGGTGCTGTCGGGCGTGTGGCCGCTATACCGCTATGACCCTGCGCTGGCTGCACAGGGCAAGCCGCCGCTGATCGTAGACAGCCGGGCACCTTCGATTCCGGTCGAGCAGTACGCCTACAACGAGGAGCGCTATCGCATGCTAACTCACAGTGATGAAGCCCGCGCTGAAGCTCTCATGCGCCAGGCGAACGAGGATGCGCAGATGCGTTGGGGTCGTCTCATCAGTGGGGGATGTCTTGAGTAGCGCCCATCCAAACACAAGCCTCTCGATATCATCCCTCCAGATCGTCCTTAAGGATGACCACAAGTCAGCCCTTGGCCTGATATCCTGTTCCTAGCCAGAAGTCTCTCCCTCAGCTGCCGCACCTGGGGGGCTTCAAAGGAACCGCCGTTGAACTACGCTCGATCCGCCTCCGACCTGATCGGCAAGACGCCGCTGCTGCGGCTCGGCCGGCTCTGCCCCGCGGCGAGCGTGTTCGCCAAGTGCGAGTTCCTCAACCCCATCAGCCTGAAGGATCGCGCCGTCTGGCAGATTGTGGAGGACGCTGAGCGGGATGGCCGCCTGCAGCCCGGCGCGACCCTCATCGAGGCGACGAGCGGCAACACCGGCAGCGCGGTGGCGTGGATCGCCGCGCTCAAGGGCTATCGCGCCATCCTGGTGATGTCGGAGATCCAGAGCGTCGAGCGGCGCAAGATCATGCAGGCGTTCGGCGCCGAGCTGATCCTGACGCCCGCGTCCGAGGGGACGGTGGGCGCCAGGCGCAAGCTGAAGGAGCTGCTGGCGGCGAACCCCGACTACTTCTACGTCGGGCAGCACGTCAGCCCGTCCAATCCGCGCGCCCACTACCTCACTACCGGCCCGGAACTGTGGGCCGACACCGACGGGCAGATTGACATCCTGATCGCGGGGTTGGGAACCGGAGGGACGCTCTGCGGTTCGGGCAGGTACCTGCGGGAACACAAGTCCGCCATCCGGCTGATCGCGGTCGAGCCGGCCAGCTCGCCCGTCATCTCCCAGGGCATCTTCCGGCCGCATCGCATCATGGGCACCGCGCCCGGCTTCGTCCCCGAAACCCTCGACCGCGACCTGATTGACGAATTCGTCCTGGTGACGGAAGAGGCGGCCTTTGCGACGTGCCGCCGCATCGCCAGGGAGGAAGGACTGCTCGTCGGCATCAGCTCCGGAGCGACCGCCTGGGCCGCCCTCGAGCTGGCCGGCCGGCCGGAGAACAGCGGCAAGACGATCGTTTGCATCTTCGCGGACACCGGCGAGCGGTATTTGAGTGTGGAGGGACTGTTTCCAGCAGTGAGCATTTTGCAGAATCAACGTCCCGTGCAATAAGCGACTCTTCGCTGGACTCTCGCCGTGACGTACTTCACGGGACTGGCCCGCTCAGAGTGACACTCAAGGTAATTTCCACATCAATGAGGAGGTTCTCATGTCGGAAGAAGCAAAGCTGCATCGAGGCATCAGCCTCCCGATGGCGATCTTCGTCGTCGTCGGCGTCGTCATCGGCTCGTCCATCTGGTTGCTGCCCACATCGGCGCTGGCTGATGCGGGGCCAGGCATGTTCCTCGGTTATCTGCTGGCGGTCATCCCCGGCATCTTCATGGCGCTCCTGTGCGCCTATCTCGGCGCCACCGTGCCCACCGCGGGCGGCTCCTACGTGGTCATCAGCCGCACCCTGGGGCCGCTGCTGGGCGCGATCATGCTGGCGCTGATCATCCCCGGCGCGGGCGGCGCGCTGGCGTTCATGGCCGGCACCTTCGGCATCTTCTTGAACGCAGCGCTCGGCCTGGCGATTCCGGTGCTGGTGTCGGGTGCCCTGATCTTGCTGGCGGCATACGTGGTTAACATCCTCAGGGTGGAAGTGTCCGCGACCGTCGGCATGTTGATCACGATTTTCGGCGATATCCTGGTGATCGCCCTGTTCATCATCTTCGGGCTTCCCCACGTGAAAGCCGCGAACCTGACGCCGCTCTTCCCCAAAGGGTTCGGGGCAGTCGTGATGGCCTCGCTGCTCTTTTTCTTCTCCTACGCCGGGTTCACCGCGGTATTGGATATCGGCGGTGAGATCAAGAACCCCAAGAAGAATATCCCGCTGGCGCTGCTGTTCGGCATGATTATCCTGATCGCGCTTTATACGACGCAGGCCTTCGTGGTCGCCGGCACCACGCCGTGGACCGTGGCCGCGCAGGAGATCCAGTCCCGGGGCACTTTCACCGTGACCGATATCGCCGCGCAGTTCGTCCCGCAAGGCATCCTTTCCATTATGCCCGCCTTAATCCTGATCGCCATCGCGTCCACCATCTACCCGATGCTGTTGGCCTACTCGCGCGATTTCATGGCCGCGGGCCGCGACCGCCTCCTGCCCGCGTCGGTGGGCCGGATCAACAAACGCTATGGCACGCCGGTGGCCGGCCTGACGCTGCTGCTGATCTTCAGCCTGGTGTTGTTTGCACTCATCCTGGTGCTGGCGCCTGCGCTTGAGCTGCCACTGCAGACCGCAGTGGATCTCTTCGCCGGCATCTCGGTCTCCGGTCTGTTGGCTTTTGAAATCCTGCTGAGCATCGCGGCGCTGCGCATCGCCGGCAAGTTCCCGGAGATGGAGGCCGCGAGCGGGTTCCGGCTCGCGCGGCCGGTGCTGTGGATCGTCGCGATCGGCGGCATGGTGAGCGCGGTCGCCTTCCTCGGTCTGTTGGGGATGGATGAGCCGCTGATCCTGGAATCGCTGGCGATCCTGGTGATCCCGTTCGTCGTGTACTACTTCATCCGAAACGCGTTCGTGCGCCGCAGGAATATCAGCTTGAAGGCGAACACCGCGACGTGGCCTTCGGATGTCACCGCAGAGTAACAGAGGAGGCTATACCATGCCAGGTCAGATCGCCCAGGAGATCATTGCCCGCTACGAAAGCCGCCTGGCGCGGTCGCGCTCGCTGGACGCCGCGGCCAAGAACTATCTGCCCGGCGGCGACACCCGCAGCACCACGTACATCTTGCCCTACCCTGCGTACATGGCGCGCGGTGAGGGGTGCTACCTCTACGACGTGGACGGCAACCGCTACATTGACTTCCTCAACAACTACACCTCCCTGATCCACGGCCACGGCAACCCGGCCGTGCTGGAGGCCGCGGAGACGCAGATGCGCCGCGGCACAGTGTTCGGCGCGCCGGCCGCGGCGCAGTACGAGCTGGCCGAGATCATCTGCGAGCGCGTGCCAGGCATCGAGCGGGTGCGCTTCAACAACTCGGGCACCGAGGCCACGATGATGGCGATGCGCGCCGCGCGCGCATATACGGGCAAAGACCTCATCATCAAGATGGACGGCGGCTACCACGGCCACCACGATTTCGCGGGCGTCAACGTCAAACCCGACTTCGCGGCGACCGACCTGCCGGCCGCCAGCATCACCTGGGATGGCATCCCCGCGTGTGTGCTGGACGGGATGCGCATCGCGCCCTTCAACGACCTGGCCGCGGCCGAGCGGGTCTTGCAGGCCAACCAGGGTCAGGTGGCCGCGATCATCGTGGAGCCGATGATGGGCGCGGGCGGCGCGATCGCGCCGTTGCCAGGCTACCTCGAAGGGCTACGGGCGCTGGCCGATAAGCACGGCGTCCTCCTGATCTTCGACGAGATCATCACCTTCCGCCTCAGCCTGGGCGGCTATCAGAAGATCTCGGGCGTGATCCCCGACCTGACCTGCCTGGGCAAGATCATCGGCGGCGGCTTCCCGGTGGGCGCGTTCGGCGGCAAGCAAGCGGTGATGGCCCGCTTCGATCCGGCCCACCCGCAGACGATCTACCACGGCGGCACCTTCTGTGGGCATGCGGTGACCATGGCCGCGGGCGCGGCGACCCTCAAGCTCTACGGCGAGCCGGAGATCGGCCGGATCAACGCCCTGGGCGAGCGGTTGGCCGCAGGCGTGAACGCGGCTTTTGCGGAAGCCGGTCTGCGCGGGCGGGCCAGCGGCGCAGGCTCGCTCGTCCAGGTGCATTGGACTGACCAGGTCGCGACCAACTCCAGGCAGGCGCTCCTGGCGATGGGGCGGGCCAAAGACCTGCCGCGGCTGCTGCACCTGGAGCTGATGAACCGCGGCGTCTTCTGCGCCACGCGCGGCCTGTTCAGCGTCTCCACGCCGATGACGGAGGCCGAGATTGACCAGGCCGCGGAAGCCGTAGCGGGCACGCTCCAGCTTCTCAAGCCGCACGCAGCGGAGGTCGCGCCGCATTTGGTGATTTGACCGTAACCATCACAGCGCGAGCATCCTGTCTTGAAAATTGGCAAGCATCCTGAGCGGAACGGACGCTGAGCGGAGTGCAACGGAGTCGAAGCGGGAGTGAAGTCGAACGCTTTGCGTGCGGCCTTGCGCGATGACCGCTCCGCCTCCTTCGACTCCGTGGCGGGAACTACACCGCCACTCCGCTCAGGATGCTCCGCTACAGGTTAAGTTCACCTTTGGAGGAGTCTCATGTCATACGCCATCAACCGAGTCGTCGTCATCGGCGCGGGGGCCATGGGGGCCGCCATCGCCGCACACCTGGCGAACGTCGGCATCCCGTCCACCCTGCTGGACATCGCGCCGCGCGAGCTCACTAAAGATGAAGTCGCGAAGGGGCTGTCCCTCGAAGACCGCGAGGTGCGCAACCGCATCGTCAACGAGGGGTGGCAGCGGTGCGTCAAGGCCCGGCCCGCCAACCTCTTCACCGCCGACGCCGCGGATCGCGTCACGCTGGGCAACCTGGAGGACGATTTCGCGTGCGTGGCCCAGGCCGATTGGGTGGTCGAGGCGGTCGTCGAGCGGCTGGACATCAAGCAGCAGCTCATGGCCCGCATTGATGCCGTGCGCAAGCCAGGCAGCATCGTCAGCACCAACACCTCCGGCATCCCGATCAAAGACATCGCGGCCGGTCGCTCGGCCGACTTCCAGGCGCACTTCCTCGGCACGCACTTCTTCAACCCGCCGCGCTACCTCAAGTTGCTGGAGGTGATCCCGCACGCGGGCACCAGCCCCGAGGTCGTGGCCTTCATGGCGGCCTTCGGCGGGCGAACGCTGGGCAAGGGAGTGGTGATCTGCAAGGACACGCCCAACTTCATCGCCAACCGCTACATCTCATTG
>VGOD01000172.1 GCA_016876015.1 Chloroflexota bacterium | reverse complement strand
GATCGTGGGCGTGTACGTCTTCGTCGGCGTGGGCGTCGGGGTGTTGGTGGGCGTGTAGGTGCTCGTCGGCGTGGCCGTGGGCGTGTGCGTAGCGGTCGGCGTGGCCGTGGGCGTGTGCGTGCTGGTTGGCGTGTAGGTGTTCGTCGGCGTGGCCGTGGGTGTGTGCGTGCTGGTCGGCGTGTAGGTGCTCGTCGGCGTGGCCGTGGGTGTGTGCGTGCTGGTGGGCGTGTAGGTGTTCGTCGGCGTGGCCGTGGGTGTGTGCGTGCTGGTTGGCGCGGCTGTCCCCGTCGGGGAGGCCGTCGCACTCGCAGTCGCGCTTGGCGCGAGAGTCGCGGTCGGCGTGCGTGTGTTTGTCGGCGTGACTGTCGCGGTGTGCGTAGCGGTCGGCGTGCGCGTGCTCGTGGCGGTGTGCATTACGGTCGCGCTCGGCGTGGCGGTCGCCGTTCCGGTGGGCGGCTGCACGCTCGGCGAAGCCGTCCCCGTCGGGGAGGCTGTCGCACTCGCGCTCGCGGTCGCCGTCGGCGTCGGCGTCCTGGTCGCGGTGGGCGTGCGCGTGGCTGTGCTGGTGGCCGTATTCGTTGACGTAGGCGTGGGCGTCCTCGTGACCGTCGGCGTGGACGAAGGCGTGGCGGTGCGGCTCGCCGTCGGCGTGACCGTCGGGGTCGCCGTCGGAATCGCTGCGCTGGAGCTGTAGGCCCAGACGTTGCCGCCCCAGTCCACGATGATGATGTCATCGGCGCCGAAGACGAACAGGCTTTGGATCTCCTGACTGGCGGGCGAGGTGAAACGCCGCCAGTTGCTGCCGTCGTCCGTGCGATAGATGACGCCATACTCGCCGACCGCGTAGCCCTTGCGGTCGCTGAGCACCCGAATGCGCATGAAGGTGTCGGTCCCGGTGTAGAGCTGCTGCTGCCACGTGACGCCGCCATCGCTGGTGAACGAAATCTGGCCGTTCTCGCCCGCAGCCCAGCAGGTATACCTGTCAATGCAAGAGATTCCGAAGTACTTGCCATAACCGAAGACCGTGCGCACCCAGGTCAGTCCGTTGTCGTTCGACCGATAGAGGCTTTGCGCGCTGGCGGCCGCGAAGCACCGGCCAGGGACAGGGCAACTGATGTCCCACTGCACCAGGCAAGAATCCACCGTGATGGCCGAGAAGTTCTGCCCATCCTCGGCGCGCAGGAAGTTGGCCGTCTCATTGCAGGTGGCGCCCGCCAGCACGGTGTCGCCGACGCCTGTCACAGCGACCGAGTAGAGATACCCGCCATAGCCCGCCAGATTGTTGACCGCCTGCCAGGTGACGCCGCCGTCGGTGGTGCGCTGCACGGTTCCATAGCGGCCCGCGATCCAACAGTTATTGGCGTCTTTACAGGCGATGCCGCGTATCCAGCTTTGTGTGTTGAGGGTTGACGCTCGCCAGCTCTGCCCGCCATCGGTCGTCTTGAGCAGCGTCGAGGGCCCGGTCTGCCCCCAATCCGGGCCGCCGACTGCATAGCCGACGTAGCGATCAACGAACGTCACATCGCGCCACATCACGCCTGCCTGGCTGTGCGCCAGGCGCCAGGTGGGCGCGCTCCCGGTCGTGGGCGTGGCTGTGCGCGTGGGCGTTGCGGCAGAAGGTGTGACGCCGGCTGTGCTGGTGGGTGTTGGCGTGCGCGTCGGCGTGAGCGGGGGCGTGCTGCCCGTGTAGCGCCAGATCTTCCCGTTCCAGTCCCCGATGAAAAAGTCCTCCATCGAGCGCACAGCCAGCGCGTCGATCTCGGCCGTTGTGGGTGAAGCGAAGGCGGTCCAGCTCTGTCCATCGTCGGTCCGAAACACCGCGCCCTGGTCGCCCACCACGATCCCGTGCGTCGCATCGGCCATGCGCAGCTTGATCAAAGTGACGGTCGCCGGCAGACCGCTCTGCGGCTGCCACGACTTGCCGCCGTCGCGTGTCACAACGACCACGCCGGACTTGCCGGCGGTCCAGCAGGTGTTGGTCGAGGTGCAGTCTATGCTGTAGAATGCGCTGCCGTAGGTCGAAGCTGTGGCTACACGCGGCCAGTTCAGGCCGTTGTCGGCCGACTTGTAGACCGCTTTGCCGGTGGAGTAGCACAGCCCCGCGGCAGGGCAACTGATGTCCCATTGCACATAGCAGGCGTCCACGTTGACGATGCTGTAGTTCCAGCCGTCGTCGGCCCGCAGAAAGCTGGCGCTCTCGTTGCAGGTCGCGCCGACCATGACCGTGTTGCCGGACCCTGTATACTCCACCGCGTAGAGCCAGCCGCTGTAGGCGGTTGTGTTGGTCTGCTGCCACGATGCGCCGGCGTCGGTGGTGCGGAAAACCTGGCCGAAGCGGCCGGCTACCCAGCAGGTAAGGGCGTCCTTGCAGCCGACGCCCGCCATCCAGCCATCCGCCGCGACCGGCGCAGGATGCCAGGTGGCGCCGCCATCGGTGGTGCGCAGCACCGTCCCTGGGCCGGTGGCGCCATAGTCTGGCCCGCCGACCGCGAAGCCGGTGGTGGCGCTGGCGAAATAGATGTTGCGCCAACTGACGCCTGGCGCGTCGTGCACCAGCCGCCAGCCGGCCGCAGGGATGGCGGTGAGGGATGCGGTCGGGCTGACCGTAGGCGTGGCGGTGCGGGTCGGCGTTGCGGCCGCCGGCGTGGGGGACGTGGTCGGCGTGCGGCTGGGCGTCGCCGTGGGCGAGGCTGTCCCTGTCGGAGTGGCGGTGGCGCTCGGGCTCGGCGAAGGCGTGACGCTCGGTCTGGTGTTCGGGTCGGGTGTGCCGGGGTCGAAAATCGGCCCGAGGATCAGCTTGCCGAAAGCCGCGCCGCCGCACACCGGATTCGTCCCCTTCCACACCAGGTAGCTGTCGAACGGGCCGCGGCGGCCGCCGCCATCGTCATCGTCAATCAGGCCGATGGTGAACCCCATGACCTTGCCCTCGGTCCATGCGCCGGCCGCGAGAAGCGAGACGGGCACGGCGAACTCGACATCATAGCCGCTGGCGCGTGGCCGGACCGCGATCTGCGCGCCTGACACGGTCTGGGTGCTGAAGCGCCTGAGCGTCCCATCCGATGCGATGTTGAACTGATGGTCATCGGGATTGGGTAGGCCCGATGTCGAGCAGCTCACCCCGTCGTTCGCGCCATCTATCGAGAGCTCGATGCCGTCGTCTTCCCAGATATTGTCGCTATCGCGCCAGTGGACATCGTCCTCCACGTGCGCGGCGAAGTAGAGCCAGTTCGCGTCCCAAAAACTGCGCACCAGCGCCGACACATCATCGGGACTGGCGTTCACCTCGCCGTCGCGACGCTCGGCCGTGTTCCAACTCACGAGGGCGCTTTCGGGCTGGCTCCACTCGCTCAGGTCGCCGTCAATGATCGGCGGCGCGGAGATATAGCGGCTAAGCAGCGGCTGGGGCGGCGTCGTCGGCGTGGCTGTCGGGACCGGGGTCGGGCTGAGCGTGGCGGTGGGGGAAGGGCCAGGGGTCACGCTGGCTGAGCGCGTGCGCGTGGCCGTGGGAGTCACGGTCGGCGTGCCTGGCTGCGGCAGCCGCTGCACATCCACGAAGTGGATCGTCTCGTTCCCATCGCCCGCGCTCCAGATGCGGAGGTCAGTGCCGCCCGGCATGTTGTTGGCGAACCGGGCATCGTAGAGGGTGAAGGTGGCCGTGATCCACCTGCTGGAGTTGGTCTTCGTTACCGAGCCCGCCAGCTTGTCCGCGGCGGTCGTCGCATCATAGCGCAGCTCCCAGCGATCAACGCCCTGGTCGTAGTAGACGACGCTGACCCTCGCCCAGTTCAGGCCGCCGTACATGTAGCGATCATCTATGTCGAAGTACATGCTGTGGTTGCCCGTCGCCTGGTCGGTGCGGCGGGTGTAGCGACCTTCGGACGCGGCGCCCACATTCCACAGCGAAACGGTCCTGCCATTCTGCGCGCTATCGCGCTGATAGAGCCAATACGAGTAGTTGCCCCACTGCGGATACCAGGTGTACTCCGTCTCGCGCAGCGCGACCCAGACGCTCGGCGTGTCGGTGATGGTGCGGCCCAGGTAGAGCGAGGCGAAGCGGAGCAGGTCCTGCCGGTCAGGTGCGGTGATCAACGGGATGTCGAGCAACAGATAATCGGAATGCTTGTCGAGCGCCTGGTACAGGCTCCACATCGTGCGCGTGCGGCCCTGCATGCTCAGCGCGTGCCCTTCGTAGCCCTCCCAGGCCAGCGGCAGTTGAGGGCCGTACTTGATGAAGGGATCGAAGATGCCGCCGCCATGATATGACTTGCTGGGGTCGTTGATGACGGCGTCTTCCTGGTCCGGCATCAGCATGTCGTTCTTCATGCCGACTCCGCGGCTGGCCGCGTAGTTGGTGCCTTCGATGCGTTCGTAGCGCGATTCGAGGATCGGGCCGAACTGGATCACGAGCTGTTTTTGCGGAAACGCCTCCACATAGGCGTCTACCGACCATTTGGTGAACGCCACCCACATCGAGCTGGTGAGGCCAGCGGCCTTGACGCAGTCCAGGAATTTGTTCTCGGCCGGCAGCGTCTCGCCGTAGACGCCCACGCTGATCTCGACCCAGGCTACGCGCGGGTCGTTGTTATAGCGTTGGCCCGCCGCCAGGATGAAGTCGCGCCAGGCGCGCTGGAAGTTGGGGTCCCACCAACGTGGGATTTCGACCCCAGAACAATAGAGCACGCTCGAGGGCGCCTGCTGCTTGAGCCAGGCGGGCGTATAGCTGCCGCCCCAATGCTCGCCATCATAGGCATTGAAGCGCAGCACCGCCAACTTGCCGCGCGAATCCAGCCGGCGTATCTCCCCGTCGGTGTATGACCAATCGTAGACCCCCTGGGCCGGATTGCCATCGCGCCACGGCGTGATGATGCCGCCGCCCTGGATCGGATAGAGGTTCGGATCGAGGTTCTGCCAATCGTAGAAGACGTAGATGCCCGGCGGGCCGGCATAGGGGTTATAGCCGGTGTAGGCCGGCTGCGACTCGCCGGGAGGCGCGAACTGCCGGTCATCGGACGCGGCCGCAGCGTTTCCCGTGGGCAGACGTGCGCCCGCCAGGATGACCCCAACCAGCGCCAGTAACGGCAGGACGATCGCCAGGATTCTCTTGAGCATCAGTGCCTGGTCTCCATGAGCGGCCCATGTGCGGCGCGTATCAGTCGCCGCACATGGCTGTTCAGCGCCTGTCGCCAGGGCGCGCGAGTGCGTTGGGCGCAGACGCTGAATCCTGCGCTGAGTATAGCACGCGCATCAGCGCGTGGGAATAGGCCAATTATCCCGAAATGAGTTTCAGGAACTTGCGCCGGCCCACCTGGAGGACTTGCTCGCCGGCCGGCCGCACGATCAGGTTGGAGTCATCCACCCGCTCTCCCTCCAGCCTGACGCCGCCCTGCTGCACCAGGCGCCGCACCTCGCTGCGGCTGGCCACCGCGCCCGTGTTGGTCAAGATATCCACGACGCTGGTCGGTTCCAGCAGTCTCAGTTCCGGCATATCTGCCGGAAGCTCGCGCTGTTGGTGCACAGTGCGGAAGTGCATCTCCGCGGCCCGCGCTGCCTCGCCCCCGTGGAAGATGTCCACGATTTCCCACGCCAACTGCATCTTCAGGTCGCGGGGGTGGAGCTCGCCCGCCGCCAGCGCCGTGAACTTCGCAGCGATCTCATCCGGCGTCCAGCGAGTCACCAGGTCGCTGAAATTGCGCATCGCGGCGTCGGGAATGCTCATCACCTTACCGAACATCTGCTCGGGCGGCTCATTGATGCCGATGTGATTGCCGGTCGTCTTGCTCATGCGCAAGACGCCGTCGGTGCCCACCAGAATGGGGAAAGTGAGAATGGTCTGCGGACGCAGGCCGAAGGCTTCCATCAGCTTGCGGCCGGCCAGCAGATTGAAAAGCTGGTCGGTGCCGCCGATTTGCAGGTCGGTGCGCGTGGCGACCGCATCGTAGCCCTGCATGAGCGCGTAGAAGAACTCGTGCAGCCAGATCGGATCACCCTTCTCGAAGCGCAGCGCGAAGTTCTCGCGCACCAGGAACTGCTGAACCGTGAAGTTGGCCGCCAGACCGATCAGGTCCTTGAAGGTCAACCTGGCGAGCCACTCGCCGTTGTAGACGACGCTGGTGCGTTGCGGGTCGAGCACCTTCCACGCCTGATCCGTGAAGGTGCGGGCGTGGGCCTGCACTTCCTCTTCGGTCTGCTGGCGCCGCGCGCTCGTCTTGTCACTGGGGTCGCCGATCAGCGCGGTGAAGGAGCCGATCAGGAAGCTGACTTCGTGGCCGAGCTCCTGGAATTGCGCCAGCTTGCGCATCGGAACCGTGTGGCCGAGATGCAGGTCGCTGGCGGTCGGGTCGAAGCCGCAGTAGATGCGGAGCGGCCGGCCCGTGGCCCTCGATTCGGCCAGGCGGGCGCGCAGCTCGGCCTCCATGTTGACGCGCATGATCTCATCGCCGAACTCGACTCCGCGCATCAGAATGGCGAGCTGTTCATCTACGGGGCGGAAGGTGGACATGGCTATCCTCCGGGAAACGTAAGACGTAAGACGTGAAACGTGAAGCGTGAAATGCCAACTGGTCGTCGCCGAAATCGGCGTGCGCGTCTAGAGGGTGGGGGCGAAATCGCCCCCCACGTACGAGTAGAGGGGATACTGAGACAGAGATGGCCTGAACACGCCGGGATCATAACACAATGGCGCGGGGCCTGTCAAAAACCCTCCGCGCCGAAATAGTCCGCGGAACTATGGCGGCATTCTTGCGTCATCAGATATAGGTATACTACTCCGGCTCACACGAAAGGAGGAGTCATGTGCACTTTGGCCTGGCGCCGGCTGGGCGCCATCCTCGCAGTCGTCATTCTGTTGTCGGCTATCCTCGTTCCGGCCGCCGCGGCCTCGAGCTCGGTGATCCACATCGTGCAGCGCGGCGAGACCCTCTATCAGATCGCCGTGCGCTATGGCGTCGGCATGTACGCGATCGCCGCCGCCAACGGCATCACGAATCTGAACGCGATCTACGCGGGCCAGCGACTGGTAATCCCGACTGCCACGCTGCCGCCGCCCCCGCCCCGCGTCCACATCGTCCGGCCAGGCGAGACGCTGCTCAGCATCGCCCGACTCTACGGCGTGGATGTCTGGGCGCTGGCGCGCGCCAACCGGCTCTACAATCTGAACTGGATCTATGTGGGGCAGCGGTTGGTCATCCCTGATGGTGCACAACCGCCTCCGCCCGTCTTCTACACCGTCAGGCCCGGCGATACGCTGGCCAGCATCGCGGCACGCTTCGGCACGACGGTGTGGGCGTTGATGCAGTTGAACGGCATCGCCAACCCGAACGTGATCTATGTCGGCCAGGTGCTGCGGATTTCGGGCGCAGCGCCCCCGCCCCCGCCGCCCCCGCCGCCCACGGGATGGCGCGGCCAATACTTCAACCAGCGTGACCCGATCGGCGCGCCGGTCTTGGAGCGCACCGACGCGGATATCGCGTTCAACTGGGGCGTCGGCGCGCCGGCCGCGGGAATCAACGCGGACAACTTCTCGGTCCGCTGGACGCGCACCTTCTACATGAGCGGCGGGGTCTATCGGATCACGGCCCGGACCGACGACGGCGTGCGCGTCTACATCAACAACACGCCGGTGATCATCGCCTGGCAGGTGCAGCCGGTGACAACCTATACGCAAGACGTAGCCTTGCCGACGGGGAATCACACCTTCACGGTGGAGTATTTCGAGGCTGAAGGAGTGGCCGAGATTCAGATCACGTCGGTGAAGCTGTGAGGGCGCGCGACCGCGGCCTTACGTGCACACCACGGAGTTGTCGGTCCCGAACCGATTCGGGACGTACTTGTCGGCGTGCCAGTCGTTGTGCCAGTCACGGCCGTTGACCAGATAGCGGAATTGGTATTCCTTGCCGGCTTCCAGGTCCAGGGTGATGCGCCAGGCGCCGTCGCTGCGGCCCTGGCGCATTTCGTTGGCGCTAGTATCCCAGTCATTGAAGTCGCCAGCCAGGCTGACCCGCTCGGCCCAGAGGCTGGATGGCAGCTCGAAAGTCACGCGCACATGCTTGCCGTCAGGCAGAGGTTCTTTGCGAATCATAGACACCACCAGGATGGTAAGGACGATACACGACAAGCGAAAGACGATAGACTCAACCCATGTAACGCGATTATAGCATGGACTTGACGAAAAGCGCAATACCCCGTAAAATCAGGATGCTTGGGTGGAAGTCATTCAAGGGCCGGCCGCGAGGTCGGCTTTTTGCGCGATAGGTCAGGATTGTCATGTTCGAGAACCTGCAGAGCAAACTCAATGCTGTCTTCGACAAGCTCGCTTCACGCGGCAGGCTGACCGAGCAGGACGTGGACGTCGCGTTGCGCGAGGTGCGCCTGGCGCTGCTAGAGGCGGACGTCAACTTCCGGGTCGTGAAGGAGCTGATCGGCCGGGTCAGAGAACGGGCCATCGGCGCGGAGGTCATGAAAAGCCTGACGCCGGCCCAGCAGGTGGTCAAGATCGTTCACGAGGAGTTGCTGAAGACCCTGGGCGAGCCCTCCCGTCTCGATCTGTCTGGCCCCGCGCCGCACGTCGTGATGCTGGTGGGGTTGCAGGGCTCGGGCAAGACCTCCACCGCAGCCAAGTTGGCGTTGTCGTTGCGCAAGAGCAATCGCCGCGTGCTGATGGTCGCGGCCGATACCTATCGGCCGGCCGCGGTGACGCAGCTCGAGGTGCTGGGCAAGCAGTTGGATGTGCCTGTGCACAGCGAGGGCGTCAAGGTCCCGCCGCCCGAAATCGTCGCGCACGCACTCAAACGCGCGCGTGAAGGCGCCTATGATGTGGTGATCCTGGATACCGCCGGCCGCTTGCAGATCAGCGAGCAGATGATGAACGAGCTCGCACAGATCAAGGCGACGGTCAAGCCGCAGGAGATTCTCCTGGTGGCCGATGCGATGACGGGCCAGGAAGCGATCAACGTCGCCAAGGGCTTTCACGAAAAGGTCGCGCTCACCGGCCTGATCCTGACCAAGGTGGACGGCGATGCGCGCGGCGGCGCGGCGATCTCGATTCGCGAGGTCACCGGCGTGCCGATCAAGTACCTGGCTGTCGGCGAGAAGGCGGACGCGCTGGAGCCGTTCCATCCCGACCGGCTCGCCTCTCGCATCCTGGGCATGGGCGACATGCTCAGCTTGATCGAGAGGGCGACCGAGAACATTGACCGCGCCGAGGCCGAGCAGATGGGCCGCAAGCTGGTCAAGGGCGAGTTCAACCTGGAGGACTTTCTCAAGCAGTTGCAGCAGCTCAAGAAGATGGGGCCGCTGACGCAATTGCTGGAGATGATTCCCGGCATGGGCCGCATGACCAAAGACATCGCGCCGGAGGTCACCGACAAGCAAATGCGGCGCATCGAGGCGATCATCAACTCGATGACGCCGTCCGAACGGCGTGACCCACGCGTGCTCAACGGCAGCCGCAAGCGCCGCGTGGCGCGTGGGTCGGGCGCCACCGTGCAGGAAGTGAACGAGCTGCTGGGCCAGTTCCGTCAGATGCAGCGCCTGATGAAGCAGATGGGTTCGGGCGGCCGGGGCATGCGCGGCGGCTTGATGGATCTACTACGTGGATAATCCCGCGGTCTCTCGTCCCTCCGATCCTCTCTGAGAGAGGAGGGCGCGAAGCCAGGCGGGTTCCAGCATTCGGGACCCTCGACGTCCCATTGACCAAGGAGAGTGTGCACACATGGTACGCATTCGTCTGCGCCGTGAAGGCGCCAAGAAGCAGCCGACCTATCGCGTGGTCGTCGCGGATCAACAGGCCCCGCGCGATGGCCGGATCATCGAGAATCTCGGGCATTTCAACCCGCGCACCGAGCCGGAGACGGTCAGCATTGATGTGGAGCGGGCGCGCTATTGGTTGGGCGTGGGGGCGAAACCCAGCCCGGCGGTGGATCGCCTCCTGAAGGCCGCGGGCGCCTACGCTGCGCCGGCCGGCTGATCGGCTGCGCCAGGCGGTCAGCCGGCGGCTGCAGGAATCAGATCATCAGCGGTTGCCCGGCTCCTGCCCCCTGGCTTCTGGCCCCTGAAAGGAGGCTGAGCAGTGAAAGAGCGTGACCTGGTCGAGTATATCGCCAAGGCGCTGGTTGAAAGCCCAGACAAGGTTGCGGTCAAGGAGGTCCATGGTTCCTCGGTCACGGTGTTGGAGTTGCACGTAGATCGGGACGACATGGGCCGTGTCATCGGCAAGGATGGTCGCGTAGCGAACGCGATGCGCACGTTACTGCGGGTGGCGGCGCAAGACCGGCGCGTGGTGCTGGAGATCGCGTAGGCGGGGGCTAGTTTCTTGCTTCTACGAGCATACACGGAGAGGCATACGAGACAGAAACAGGATGCGGCGTCTTCGCCCGACAAGGTAGCGAAATCAGGCGACCGCGGGACGGCGGCTCGCGTGTAATCTCTCCGCTATCACAATCTGACAAGACTTACGCAGTGCACTGGGAAGCACGCTTCGACTGCGCTCGGCAAACGACGTCGTGCTCTGGTCAGCAAGCCTCTGCTGGGAGATTGCGTTGGTTTTGTAGTCAGAATATCACGGCGGGGGCGCCTGGCAGCGCCCCCGCCGCGCGTTTGTGGGATGTGGGGGTTCGTCCGACTTTGGTCGTGAACTGAACTGAGGGAGAGAGCCATGAGTGACAGAAAAGCGCAGCCGGCCAGCCTGATCGCCATCGGCCGTATCGTCGGCGCGCACGGTATTCGAGGCGAGATCAAGGTATGGCCATTGACCGATTTTCCGGCCGAGCGCTTCCAACCCGGCGCGGCCGTCTACCTGGGCGCCCAGGACGATGCTGTGGCCGTGGAAATCGCAGCCGCGCGACCCCACAAGGGCATGATGTTGGTCAAGTTGGGCAGCGTGCCCGATCGCAACGCGGCCGAGCTGTTGCGAGATCAGTATCTGCTCATTCCCGAAGATCAAGCGATGCCGTTGGGCGAGCACGAGAACTATTGCCACGACCTCATCGGCCTGGATGTGCAGACGACAGCGGGTGAGCCGCTCGGCCGGTTGACCGAGGTCCTGTTCACCGGCGCCAACGATGTCTATGTGGTCGCGCGTCCTGCCGGCGAGCTCTTGCTGCCGGCCCTGCGCGATGTGATCGTGCGCGTGGATTTGGACGTCGGCGTGATGACTGTCGCCTTGCCTCCTGGCCTGGATGCCGGGGCGGACCCTACCGTGTGACTGCTTGACAAAAAATCGGCCATCGAGTATGCTGGCAGCCGACCGTGAGGCCATGACTGCTACCGTCGGCACCTGGAAGGCGTCTCTGTGGACCCGTTGGCTTACTGGATCGGCTTCAACAAGGTGCGCGGGATTGGTCCCGCCCGCCTGACCGCGCTGCTCGACGTTTTCGGCTCGGTTGAGGCGGCCTGGGCCGCGCCGGCCGACGCTTTGCGCGAGGTCGGACTGGATCGCCGTTCGATAGCTAACCTGGTCGAGGCGCGCGGCGAGCTCGATCTGACGGCCGAGCTGGAGAAGGTCAACCGCGCGGGGGTCCAGGTTCTCACCTGGGAGGATGGTCGCTACCCGGAGCGTCTGCGCCAGATTGACGATCCTCCGCCGGTGCTCTACGTACGGGGCGAGCTGCGGCCGGCCGATGACTGGGCGGTGGCCGTCGTGGGCACGCGGCGCGCCTCGAACTACGGCCGCGAGGCGGCCCGCATGTTGGCGGCCGACCTGGCGCGCGCAGGCGTGACGATCATCAGCGGCCTGGCGCGCGGGATTGATGGCCAGGCGCACCGCGCCGCAATGGAAGCCGGCGGCCGCACCATCGCCGTCCTCGGCTCTGGCGTTGACGTCATCTATCCCTGGGAGAATCGCAGCCTGGCGGAAGAGATCGTCGGCCACGGCGCATTGGTCAGCGAGTACGCCCTGGGCACGCCGCCCGAAGCCAACAATTTCCCCCCGCGCAACCGGATCATCAGTGGGCTGAGCCGCGGCGTCATCGTGGTCGAGGCCGGCGAGCAGAGCGGCGCGCTCATCACGGCCGACTTTGCCGCGGAGCAGGGCCGTGATGTGTTCGCCGTGCCCGGCAGCATCTTCCAGCGCGGCAGTCAGGGCGCCAATCGCCTGATTCGCGACGGCGCCCAGCCGGTGCTGTCGGCCAACGACATCCTGGAGGCGCTGAATCTGAAAACCGTGGCGCAGCACATCGAGGCGCAGATGCTGCTGCCGACCGATGCGACCGAAGCCCTCCTGTTCGAGCGCCTGTCCGAAGAACCTGTCCACGTAGACGAGATCGGCCGCGCCGTGGGTCTGCCGATTGCGACCGTTTCCAGCACCTTGACGCTCATGGAGCTCAAGGGACTGGCGCGGCAGGTCGGCGGCATGAACTACGTGCGCGCGCGAGAGGCGGGGCCGGTATACAGAGTAGATTGAGCAGATCATAGTTGCTTAGGAACGGGAATTAAATAACTGTCCGCCCACGCGAGCATCCCTTCACTGCGTTCAGGGCAGGCTCTGAGCGGAACGGAGCGTTTTGTGCGGAGTGTAGT
>VGOD01000171.1 GCA_016876015.1 Chloroflexota bacterium | reverse complement strand
CCCGCGCTGCGGCGCAGCCGCCCGGCGAGAGACCGATACGATGGATGGCTTCGCATGTTCGAGCTGGTACTTCCTGCGCTTTGTGAGCCCACGCTGCGAGTCTGCCCCCTTCGACAGCATGGGGCTGGCAGCCTGGGGGAATCCCGACCTGTACGTCGGCGGCGCCGAGCACGCAGTGATGCATCTGCTATACGCGCGCTTCTGGACGAAGGTTCTGGCTGACGCCCATATCGTGCCGTTCCGCGAGCCCTTCCCTCGCCTGCGCAGCCAGGGCGTGATGCACGCACATGATGACAACGCCGGCAAAGTACGCCGCATGTCGAAATCGGCTGGCAACGTGGTGACGCCCGATGAAATGGCCAGCAAGCATGGCGCCGATGCCTTGCGCATCTACCTGCTGTTCATGGCGCCGTTCGAGAAGGACACGGTTTGGGAAGAAGATGGCATCGTGGGGGCGCGGCGCTTCCTGGAGCGCGCGTGGCGGCTGGTGGATCAGATCGCACAGGCCGCCGGGTCTGGAGACGCCCCAGCCACGGCCGCAACCCGACGCGGCATGGAACGCACGGCGCACCGCGCCATCCGAGACGTCACGCAGGACATCGAGGCCATGGCCTTCAACACCTGCATCTCGCGGTTGATGGAGTTCCTGAACAGCCTGGTTGCTGATCACGCAGAGAAAGGGGTCACGCCCGCACTAGCCGACACAACGCGGACTTTCGTCCTGCTGTTGGCGCCCTTCGCGCCCTTCATCGCCGAGGAGTTGTGGGAGCGTTTAGGCGGCCCCTACAGCGTATCGCAGCAACCGTGGCCGGCATGGGACCCCGCAGCGGCGGCAGCCGACACGATCACGCTGGTTGTCCAGATTGACGGCAAAGTGCGAGAACGGCTATCCGCGCCCGCCAACATCACCCAGGCCGAGGCGCTGGCCCTGGCGATGGCCACGCCTGCGGCAACCCAGGCGTCGGCTGGCCGCGGTCCGCTGCGCGCAGTCTACGTCCCCGGGAGGCTGATCAACCTGGTGAGCAAGTAGTGGCTACATCATTCGGTGCGGTAGCGCGCCCCGAATCGCACGATGGCCCCCGCGTGAGCGGCGCCTGGAACTACCTGGGATTGACCCACTTCTCGAACAGGTCATCCAGGCGCCCTCCCGCCACCCCTTCGGCCAGCCGCTTGAAGTCTTCGGGCGCAGCAATGCGCCAGGCGAACGCGGCATAGTAGCGACGCACCAGCTCGACCATGCGCGCCTCGCCCATGCGATCGGCCAGGGCCAGAAAGAAGAGCGCACCGCGGCCGTAGACGATGGCGCTGTATTCAGCTCCGGTGTACGCACCTGACGGCAGGCCGATGGGCATCTCCTTGAAATCCACGCGGCCCCAGCGCAGATTGGTCACAGTGTCCACGAAGTTACGCGCGCCCTCTGGGCCGTATTTCGCACGCATGTACAGATAGGTGCTGTACTGGGTCAGCGCCTCATCCAGCCAGGGATGGTTGACCTGGTCATTGCCGACCACGTTGTACCACCACTGATGGGCGACTTCGTGGACCACGACCGATTCGAAGGTGTTCTCATCGGCGTTCGCGTCCTGGTAGTAGCGCGTGCTGATGACGATCAGCCCCGGATACTCCAACCCGCCGGCCGGGGTGGGCATGGCGACCACGTCCAGCTTGCGATAGGGGTAGGGGCCAAAAACGCCCTCGAAATAGCGCAGCGCATCGCGCGCCCAGCCCAACGCCTTCCGGCCATTCACCTCATCGCCCGGCAAATAGTAGCTGGTGACCGTGACGTCATCTGCCTGGCCTGTGATCGAGCGATATCTGACGCTGGCGACCACGTTGAAATCGCGCATCGGGCCGCCGACAAAGCGCCACACAACTGTGCCGTCGTCGTTATCATGCCTGTCCACCATGGTCCCGGTCGCGGCCACGACCAGATCGGCGGGCGCATGAAGCCTCACGTCGTACAGGCTGGCGTCGTGGTGCAGCACGTCGCCGCGCAGCGCCGGCCATTCCAGCCGCCACCTCCCCTGGTATACGACGACGGTCGGATAGGCATGGCCCAACGAAAGCACCTCGCGATCAAGGGCAAACTCGCCGAAGTTGCCCGCGCCCAGGCCAACAGGGATCGTGGCGCTGAAGGCCATGGTGAAGGAAATGGCCGCAGCGGGCGGCAGCGGTTTGTCCAGCGGAATGCGCAACAGGGTCGCGTTCGCTGGGAAGGTCGGCGAGATCGCCTGGCCGTTCACAGCCACATCCCACACCGCTACGCCGACGTTCCAGACCTTGGGGAAGAGCCGCAGATAGATCTCATTCAGCGCAGTCGGCTCCTGGTTGGAATAGCGGATGCGAGCCCGGCCGTCAAGTTGGCGTAGATCAGGCGCAAGGGTGAGCGTCAGGCTATACTGGGTCATGCCTGCCCACGGCGGCTCAGGCTGCATAGCCGCTCGCAGCCCCAGCGCATAGATGCCCCACTCGTCCAGCGACGCGGCTGGCTGCGCGGTCGCTGTGGGGGTCCAGGTGGGCGCTGGCATGGGTGTCGGTTCAGCCGTAGGCGTCTCGGTGGGCGTGGCTGTCGCCGGCGGGGAGGCTATCGCGCTGGGCGTCCAGGTCGGCGTGACCGACGGGAGTGAGCGCGGCTCAGGCGACAGTCCACGCGTGGGCGTTGCCGCAGAGGGTCGAAAAGGGTTAGGCGTTGGCAGTGGAACGCAGCCGATCAGTTGGAGACAGAGCAATAGTGTGATCAGTGTGCGGCAGTGCATGCAATGGCTCCGGGCCGGGTGATTTTGGCATCAAGCAAGCGGGTTGCTGTCATTGTAACTGATTCCGCCGCCTATGCAAAAGCTGACGTTCCAGAGCAAACTGACGCTTGACTTCGCGGGCGTCATGGGTCACAATATGGCTGCTCGCGCTGGTTCCGTGAACCGGCGGCGGGTCACGGAACCGGCGCGAGCCAGGGAGGTTCATTTCCTTCCCCATTCGTTCCGTGTTTTCAGAACAGGAACCCACCTTGCCGAGCTTCTTCAGCGTCAGTCCCGTGCGCCAACTGCGGCGCACGCGCGAGATCGCAACTACGTTCATGCGGCACGGCTTTGGCTTTGCCTGGGAGCAGATCGCGCCTGCCATCTGGTCACGTTTCCGCCGGCCGCTGCCGAAGCCGGTGGAGGTGCCGGCCGAGCGCCTGGCTGAGCACTTCCGCCAGGCGCTGGAGGAGCTCGGCCCCACTTTCATCAAGTTCGGCCAGGTGCTCAGCACGCGGCCCGATGTGCTGCCGCCAGCCTACATCGCCGAGTTGTCTCGTCTGCAAGACAACGTGCCGCCCGCGTCCTGGGACGAGGTGCGCGCCGCGTTGACTCGCGAGCTGGGCCGTCCGCCAGAGGCGGTCTTCGCCAGTATTGATCCCGAACCGCTGGCTGCAGCTTCGCTGGCCCAGGTGCACGCCGCGACCCTGCCCGACGGCTCATCGGTGGTCGTCAAGGTGCAACGCGAGAACATCACCAGGACCATCGAGACCGACCTAGTCATCCTTTCGGAGCTGGCGGCCGGCGCACAACACACGCCGCTGGGACGCATCTACGACTTGCCGGCCATCGTGGAGGATTTCGCCGCGACCCTGCGCAACGAGCTGAACTACATTCGCGAGGGCCGCAACGCCGATCGCTTCCGCGAGAGCTTCGCGGACGTCCCCTACGTCCACATCCCGGCCGTCCATTGGGAGTTCACGACGCGACGCGTGTTGACGCTGGAGCGCATCCACGGGATCAAGATAGATGACATCCGCGCGCTGACGGCCGCGGGTGTGGACCGCAGGAAGATCGCCCTCTACAGCGCGTTGATCATCATCAAAGAGGTGCTGGAAGATGGTTTCTTCCACGCCGACCCGCACCCCGGCAATTTCGTGGTGATGCCGGGGCAGATCTTCGGCGCCATGGACTTCGGCATGGTGGGTTACATTGACGAGGCGCTGCGCGTGGACTTGATCCGTCTTTACGCCGCGTCGGTGGAGATGGACCCGCAGGGCGTCGTGGACCAACTGATCCGCATGGGCGCGGTCGGTGAAGATGTAGATCGCCGCGGCCTGGCGCTCGACATCGGCCGGCTGCTGGGCAAGTATCGCGGCCTGCCGCTGAAGGAAATCCGGGCGACCGAGGTGATGGCCGATGTCTTGCCCATTACCTTCCGGCATCGCCTGCGCCTGCCCTCTGACCTGTGGCTGTTGGGCAAAACCCTGAGCATGATCGAAGGGTTGGGGCTGAAGCTCGACCCCGAGTTCGACATCTTCGCCGTGTCAGAGCCGGTCGTGCGCCGCCTGATGCTGCGCCTGATGCTGCCCAACCGCTCGTGGCCGCGCGCGGCGATGTTGATGGGCTTAGAATGGGGCGACATGATGCAGGTGCTGCCCCGCGCCGGCGCCCGGCTGTTGCGCCAGGCCGAGCGCGGGGAGCTGTTCTCGCTGCGCCTGCGGGGCATGGACGACTTCCTGTGTCTGCTGGATCGGCTGGTCACGCGCCTGGCGATCAGCCTGATCATCGCCGCGCTGACCATCAGCATGGCGGTGCTCATGCCCCTCACTACCGGTCACATCGTCGCGCGCGTGTTGACCATCGCCGGGTTCGTCGTGTCAGCCGTATTGGGAATCTGGTTGGTCATCTCGATGTTGCGGCCGATGCGCCCCAGGCGGTGAGCGGCGCGGCGGTTGAGAGTCGGCTGCCGCGCCGCCCGACTCACTTGATGGGCCAGTAGACCGACAGCTTGCCGTGCTGCGGGTCGCTGGCATCCCACTCCTCATCATACAACTCGAAATCCGGCGCTTCCGCGTGCGTGTAGCCCGCGCGCGACTGCCATTCCTCGGTGATGTACCGATAGGTGGCGCCGAGGGCGCCCAGCGTGCACGGGAACACCGCGTACTTCTGCGCGGGCACGGTCATGCTCATCATGCCGGCCGGGATCTTCTCGACCCGCGAGACTTCGGCGCCCGCGATGTACCACGGCTCCCGGTCGTTGGGCATGCCGAAGCACAGCCCATACGCCGGGCCGCAGACGTTCTGGATCTCGGCATACCGGGCGTTGAACTCCTCCCAGACCTTGCCGATCTCGTTGTTCTGGACGCCGTTTTCGTACGGCGCGCTGGTGATGAAGCCGACGAACGGCAGGCCGACGACAGTGAACGCTGGCCTGGCGACAATGCGCGGTTCCATGATGTGTTCCTCCTTTTTCTCGATCACTGATGCTGTGGATAGCTGCTGCACAGGAAGCAGGAGCTCGGTGACGTAGTTCCGGGGATCAGACCCAGACTCGAAGCCTTGCAGATAAACCTCGCGGTTGGGGCCGCCGGTTCGATAGCCGTTGGCCTGCATCCATGCCCACAGGGCGCGGTACGCTCCCGCGATGCGGTCATGGTTGCCCTGGTATACCAGGCTCGCCGCGGTCGTCAGCGCCGGCAACTCATGGACCGCCACGCGCGCGTTGCCTCGCACGCGGCGCTCGAGCGGCACGGCCACCTCGACGTCGGCCCCGCGGTCGAGGTACTCTGCATCATAGTAGACCGCCAGACAGGGCGAGAGTGGATCGGCCGCGACGCCGCGGCCCTGCAGATAGCCGCGCAACTCGCCCACCAGACCGCCGATGTCGGCGTAGCCAGCGATGGTGTCGCGGATGCCCGCGACCAGCCGCGGCTGCACCGGCTTGATCAGCACATCGTAGCGCGGCTGGCGACCCTCCTGCTCGATCTGGCGCAGCCGCGCGGCCACGCGAGCCAGCCGCGCCTGTTCCGCCTGCACCTGTTGCTCCAGCTCGGCCTGTCTCAGCCTCATCAGCCGCTGAAGCTCGCTGGACGGCAAGTCTTCCCGCAGCAGGCGCTCGATCTGCTCCAGCGAGAAGCCCAGGTCCCTCAGCGCCAGGATGCGATTGAGCCGCGCCAGTTGCTGCAGCGTGTAGTAGCGATAGCCCGTGTAGCGATCTACCCATTCGGGCCGGAACAGGCCCAGCTCGGCGTAGTAGCGCAGCGTCTTCACCGAGACCTGCGCCAGCTTCGAGAACTCCCCGATCTTGAGCATCCCATCTCCCTCCCAACACACCTCATCTGCCGGCCGGCAGCTTCACTGCCAGTATACACCCTCCTCCAGGGGGAGAGTCAAGAGCCGATCGCCCACGAATTCGACGTCAGCTTATTGCCCCGCCCCGCGGGGCCTGCTATAATGCGCATCATCCTGAAGCGTTCCCCTTCAGGCGCCGATCGCCGAACACCGGTTCCTCATCGGCGGTCGCACCAAGGAGAGTCTCATGAAAGCAGTCATCTTGCGCAGGCCGCGCCAGCTTGAATTGATCGAAATCCCGCGGCCGCGACTTACCGAAGAAAACCACGTATTAGTACAGGTGCGCGCGTGCGGCATCTGCGGCAGCGACCTGCGCTACTTCCTGGGTGAGAACCCATGGGCGCTCCACACCCTGGGACGCCACGTGGACAACCCGCCGGACATGATCCTGGGCCACGAGCTGGCGGGCGTGGTCGTCGAGGTCAACAGCCCGCGTCACGCACATCTGCTCGGTCGGCGGGTGGGCGTGCAAGCCTTTCGGACGTGCGGCGCGTGCCGCCTTTGTCTGAGCGGACACGAGAACCTGTGCCGCAACACGCTGCACATCGGGCATGCTCAGGGTTGGGGCGCGATGGATCACTACCCCGGCGGCTACGCCGAATACTGCCTGGCCTGGGCCGATCTGCTGCACCCCATGGCCGACCATGTGGCATTCGAGGAAGAGGCGATGCGCGACATTTTGGGTGTGGCGGTGCACGCGGTGGGCCGGGCCGAGATCCCCGCCGACGCCAGCGTCCTCTGCATCGGCGGCGGGCCGGCAGGGCTGAGCATCGCCCAGGTGGCCCGCGCACGCAGAGCAGCCCACGCGCTGATCTCTGATCCGTCGCCGCTGGCGCGCGAGATCATCGGCCGCCACGCGGGCCTGACCGCCTTCGATCCGCGCTGCGAAAGCCTGGCTGACGGCCTGCGCCGGATCACTGGCCAGACCCAGTGCCACGCGATCTTCGATACGGTGGGCAGCGTCGAGACCTTCCACGCGGCGCTCCCTTTGCTGGCGCCGGCCGGCGCTTATGTGAATCTCGCGGTGCAGAATCTCGATGCGACGCTCAACCTGGCCGCGCTTGGCTCGGAACGGCGCGTCACCGCTTCATCTAATGCCTTCTATGCGGATGAGCGCGAAGCCCATCGCTTGATCGAAACACGCGGCGTTGACGTGCGCTCGATGATCACACATCGCTTCCCCTTGGAGAGCTATGCGGAAGCCTTTGACCTGCTTGCCCGTGCTGCCAGGGAGGCCTACAAAGTGGTGTTCGAGATCGGTGATCTCACAGCCGATGCGAATAGACCACTTGCGACCGCCGTCCGCGGCTGTCAGTGAAGCCTGAAAGCAATGCAACACGTGAAAGCATGAGCGGCAACCGTCTGGGCACATCTCAGATTGCGCGCGCGATCGGCGTTCACCCGAACACCGTGCGCCTCTACGAGGCGTGGGGCTTTCTGCCGGCTGTGCCCCGGAGCCCATGAGAAGGGATATGTCTCAACCCCAGATCATAGTCGAACATCTGACCAAAGTTTACCGCGTCCCGCAGCGCGGGGAAGGGCTGGCCGCGGCTGTGACCAGCATGTTTCGCCGCGCCTACCAGCATGTCACGGCTGTCAACGACGTGAGCTTTGCGATCGCGCCGGCCGAGATCGTCGGGCTGATCGGTCCGAACGGCGCGGGCAAGACGACGACCCTCAAGATGCTGTCTGGCCTGCTGCACCCCACCGCGGGCGCGGCGACCGTGGCCGGGCATGCGCCGTGGGAGCGTCACCCCGCGTTCCTGCGGCGCATCAGCATGGTGCTCGGCAACAAAAGCCAGATGCTATGGGACATTCCGCCGCTGGACACCTTCCGTGTGCTCGCCGAGATTTACGCTGTGCCGCCGGCCGAATACCGCGCGACGCTGGACGAGCTGGTCGCGCTGTTGGAGATGGAGGAGCTGTTGGCCAAGCCCGTGCGCAGCTTCTCGCTGGGCGAGCGAATGAAGTGCGAGTTGGTGGCGGGCTTGCTTCACCGGCCGGCCGTCCTCTTCCTGGATGAACCGACCCTGGGGCTGGATGTCTCGATGCAGAGCCGGCTGCGCCGCTTCGTGGCCGAGTACAATCGGCGCTCTGGCGCCACGGTCATCCTCACCAGCCACTACATGGCCGACGTCGTGGCTCTCTGCCCGCGGGTCATCGTCATCCACCAGGGGCGCATCCTCTACGATGGCCGTCTCGGTCAACTGGCCGAGCGGCTGGCGCCCTTCAAGCTGCTGCGCGTGGCGATGGGCGAGGTTGAGATTGAGGCTGAGGTCAAGGCTAAGGCTGAGGAGGAGATTGAGAGGTTGCCTGGCGGCGTGGAGGTGCTGGAGCGCGAGAACGGCCGCCTGGTGTTGCGCGTCCGCCGCGGCGACGCGCCGGCCGTCACCGCGCACCTCCTTCAGAAACTACCGGTCAGCGATCTCACGGTGGAGGATCCGCCGTTGGAAGCGGTGATTGACCAGATCTACCAGCAGCCCGATGCCCTTTCTGACGAGGCCGGCCGGCCCGAAAGCGCGAGGGCCGCACAATGAATCTCATCGCGCCACTCAACAGTCGGGGCGGCTGGGCGCTCGTCAAGAGCACCTGGACCTCGTGGCTGCAATATCGCAGCTTCTTCTTCCTGCTCGCCTTTGGGTGGATGATCCCGCCGCTGATCTATTTGTTCGTCTGGTCGGCCGCGGCCGGCCAGGATCATGTGGGCGGCATCACCCGCGGCCAGTTCGTCGGCTACTACCTGATCCTGATCTTGGTCAACCAGATCACCTACTCGCAGACCAACTGGACCGTGGGCGACGTGATTCGCAGCGGAGGGCTGAACGCCTGGCTCCTGCGGCCCATGCCGCCGCTGTTCCATGCCCTGTCATCCGAGCTGGCCGGCAAGGTCGTCTACTTGACCTTCGTCACGCCGGTCGCCGCCCTGCTGGCGCTGCTCCTGCGCCCCGAGATAGATCCTGGGCTGGCCGCCGCGCCGCTCTTCGTCCTGTCCGTGGCGCTGGCCTGGGCGCTGCGCTTTGTGTGGGGCCTCTGGATCGCGCTGTTGGCCTTCTGGGCCACGCGCGCCGATGCCCTGTTGGCGGTGCAAGACGCGCTGGTCTTCGTGCTGGCGGGAGTGGTCGCGCCGGTCGCGCTGCTGCCGGCCTATCTACAAGGAGCTGCCCGGTTCCTGCCGT
The DNA here is from genome assembly GCA_016876015.1 of Chloroflexota bacterium. Classification (GTDB taxonomy): domain Bacteria; phylum Chloroflexota; class Anaerolineae; order CG2-30-64-16; family CG2-30-64-16; genus VGOD01. The sequence continues at coordinate 3,276 of VGOD01000171.1, read as the reverse complement.
TTCGCTACATGGTCGGCTTCCCCGTGGAGATCCTCACCGGGCATCTGACTGGCGACGAGCTGGCTGTTGGCTTCGCGATGCAATCCGCGTGGCTGGTCATCGCGGTCGCGCTGGCATACCAGGTCTGGCGAGTGGGTCTACGGCGCTACACAGCCATCGGAGGTTGAAGATGCGTTACTTGCGATTGATCGGCCGCTTCGTGCGCGCCTCGGCGCAGCAAGACCTGGCCTATCGGGCCAACTTCCTCATCAGCCTGCTGCATTCGGTTCTGAACCTGGGCGTGGGAGTGGTCGGCGTCACGGTGCTCTTCGGCCAGGTCGAGACGCTCCACGGCTGGGATCTGCGGGGAACGCTGGCGTTGCTGGGCGTCTATCTGAACGTGTCTGCTCTGCGCGGGCTGTTCCTCGGCCCCAGCCTGGACGCGCTCGCCGGCATGGATGGCGAAGTGTGGAGCGGACGTCTGGATTTCACCCTGCTGCGGCCGGTGGACATCCAGTTTCTGGCCAGCTTTCGGTACTGGCGGCTCTTCAGCCTGACCGACTTGCTGCTGGGGATGGGTGTGGTGGGGGCCGCGCTGAGCCTGCCGGGCAGCCCGCTCACCGCGGGTCGGCTGGCAGCCTTTGCGGTCAGCCTGGCGGCCGGGCTGACGATCCTCTACGCGCTCTTGCTGGGGTTCACCGCGCTGGTCTTCTGGAGCCCGGGATTCCTCTTCGGCTGGCTCTTCAACGGCATCTTCCAGATGGCGCGCTACCCCGTTGCGATCTATCCCGGCTGGCTGCGGCCCGCGCTCACCTGGATCGTGCCCGTCGGCCTGATAACCACCGCGCCAGCCCAGGCGCTGACGGGCGACCTGGCGCTCCCGACTCTATTGGGCGGCGTCGGCCTGGCCGGCCTCATGCTGACCGCCGCATCGCGCCTGTTCCGAACCGGCTTGCGGAGGTACGCCAGCGCGTCAAGCTAGACACGACTTGAGCGCCTGCGCTAAATCTGCGATGATGTCGGCCGGGTCCTCGATGCCGATGGACAGGCGCACCAGGCCATCGCCGATGCCGATCCCGCGACGCGTCGCGGGATCGAGGCTGCGATGCGACGACATGGCCGGGTAGAGCGCCAGACTGTAAACGTCGCCGAGCGTCGTCGCGGGCAGGATCAGCTTGAGCGCGGCCATGAAGCGCCAGACGGTCTGCCGATCGGCCTCTCGCAGATCGAAGCTGATCATCGCGCCGAAGGCCCCGCGGCCGAGGATGCGGCTGGCTGTCGCGTGCTGAGGCGAGTCCTCAAACCCCGGATAGTTCACGCGGCTCACGGCCGGCTGCCCTGCCAACCAGCGGGCGATGTGCCCCGCGTTGTCGCACTGCCGCTGCATCCGCAGCGGCAGTGTCTTGATCCCGCGCAAGATCAGCCATGCCTCGTGCACGCCCAGGTTGCTGCCCACCAGCTTGTTGATCTCGTTCAGCGCCAGCCGGCGCTCTGCGCTCGTCACGACCACGCCGCCCAACGCGTCGCCGTGCCCGCCCAGATACTTCGTCGCGCTGTGCACCACGTAGTCCGCGCCGAGGGCCAGGGGTTGGCACAGATACGGCGTCGCGAAGGTGTTGTCCACGATCAAGACTGCGCCGGCTGCGTGGGCGATCTCGGCCAGCCGCGGCAGGTCCGCCACCTTGAGAAGCGGATTGGAGATCGTCTCCACCAACAGCGCAACCGGCTGGCATTCGGCCACAAGGGCGGCCGTTGCAGCCAGATCGCACGCATCTACGAAGCGCGTGGCGCCCCCTTGGCTGGCCAGCAGCCTGCTCAACAGCGCATAGGTCGCGCCGTACACGTCCTGAGCTGCCACGACCGTCGCGCCGGCGCGCGCGCCCGCGGCGAGGAGCGCGCCGTGGATCGCGGCCATGCCCGAGCTGTAGCTGAGCGCCGCTGCGCCGCCCTCCAACACGGCCACCGCCTGCTCCAGGGCTGTGTTGGTTGGCGTGCCGTAACGCGTGTAGACGGGCCCCTCGGCCGCGCCGGCGAACACAGCATCGAGCTGTTCCAGATCGTCATACACGTAACCCACGCTGGGGAAGATCGGCGTGACGACAGGCGTGAAGCCCGCGCGATCGCGCACGGCCCGCTCGCCCGCATGGACGGCGGCGGTAAAGATTGACCGTTCAGACATAACTCAATTCCAGCGTCTCAGCCCGATTCATCGGGCGCTGCTCAATAGCCCGGCGACTTCATCGCCGGGCTCGACTTCATCGCCGGGCGGTCTGCCGGGGGCAGCGGCCCGCGCGCCACGAACTCCACGGCCTGCTCGAGCTGCGCCAGATCCGAGATGCCAACCAGCACGGTCGAAATCTCCGGCTTGGCCAGGGCAAACCGGATCGCGGCCTCCACCAGGCTGCCGACGAAGCCCTCTTGCACCAGGAAGTCGAAGCGCCGCGCGTGCGCCACATCCTCCGCGTAGTCGCGGCCTGTGGCGATCGGTTCCACGGTCGCCGCGGCGTGGGCGTGCCGGTCGGTCGAGCCGCTCAGCGCGCCGCCGGCCAACACGCGGATCGCGATGACGCCCATTCCCTGTCCGGCTGCACGATCAATCAGCCCCGCGTAGTCCTGGAAAGGAAAACCCGGCGAAACGGGCTGGCCGGCCGAGGGGTTGATCAGATTGTAGCAGCACTGGATGGTGTGCGCCTGGCCCAGTTCGACCGCCGCGTGCAGGGCAGCCGTCTCCCCGATCCCGTTGATGCCCCAGAAGCGCGCCTTGCCCTGTTCGCACAGTCGTTCCAACGCTTCGCCGACCACCGCCAGTGCGGGGGCGGTCAGCCAGCTCCGGCCGGGCTGATGCGCGACCGCCAGCGGGTTGTGCAGTTGGATGAGATCAACTTGTGGCCGGCGCAACCGGCTCAGGCTGCGCTCGACCGAGCGGATCACCGCGGCCGGGATGTCATCAAGCTCTTCCTCGCGGATCATCACCTTTGTGCCGACCAGGACATCTGGCCGCAACTCCGCCAGCACGCGGCCCAGGTTCGTCTCCGACAGCCCGGCCCCATAGATGGCCGCCGTGTCGAAATAGTTGACGCCCAGCTCCACGCCGCGGGCGACCGCGCGGATCATCTCGGCATAGTCCCCGCGTACCAGCAACCCACCGACCGCGCCGCAGCCGAAGCCCAGGGCCGAGACGCGCAGGCCAGTGCGACCCAATAACCGGTATTCCATGCGGATCTCCTGAGCGATAGGCCCTTGAGGTTTGGCAAACCTCAAGGGTCCAGACCCTCAATCGAAGAAATCCTCATCCCC
>VGOD01000170.1 GCA_016876015.1 Chloroflexota bacterium | reverse complement strand
CCCGGATTATTGAGAAGATACCAGATAGCAAATTGCAGATAGCAAATTGCAGATGGTGGGGAGGATGGCATGACGTATGAGGAGTGGATGGAGCAGGTACCGAAGACGATTAAGGCCGATCCTCTGTGGTCCACGGAAGCGTACCGAAAAGCGCTGTTCTTGCACGATCTGGCTTGGGAGGATTGCGAACGATTGATGCATGATCTTCGTGGGCGCGAATTGGTTGGGCAACTGATTGGTGCTGCGGGTTCCATCTCAGCGAATCAGGAGGAGGGTTATGGTCGGGGCTTTAGCAAAGATCGCGATTACTTTCTCCGGATAAGTATCGGTTCTGCAAGGGAAACGCGAGGTTGGTATTACCGAAACCGGCGCTTGCTCCCTTCTGAAGTATTGGAACATCGTCTCAACCTTATCAGCGAGGTCATTGCGCTACTCGTTACCGAACTCAGCAAACACCGTCGTGCCTGATTTGCTATTTGCCGATTTGCTATTTGCAGTTTGCCGATTTGCAAGGAGTAACCCATGGTCAAAAACGTCATCGTAGCCCAATCCGGCGGCCCATCGCCGGTCATCAACAGCAGCCTGCGCGGGGTCGTGGAGACGTGCAAGGCCATGCCGGACGTTTTTGGCACGGCGTACGCAGGGTATCACGGCATCGAAGGTGTACTGCGGGAGGAGTTGCTCAATCTGTCGGCGCAGCCTGATGAGGAGATCGCGCTGCTGAGCGTCACCCCGGCGGCCGGCAGCATCGGCACGTGCCGCTATAAGCTGAAGGACAAGCAGAAGGAAGACTTTGCGCGCATCATCGAGGTCTTTCGGGCGCACAACATCGGCTACTTCTTCTACAACGGCGGCAACGACTCGATGGACACCGCGCACAAGATCGCAGTGCTGGCCCAAGAGATGGGCCTCGAGTTGATCGCCACCGGCGTGCCCAAGACCATTGACAACGACGTGGGGGACAGCGAGTTCAGGCTCGTGGATCACACCCCGGGCTATGGCTCTACTGCGCGTTACTGGGCGCTCAACGTCCAGGGGGCCAACGAGGAGAACGCCGGCTCATCCCCGGCCGACCCGGTGCTGGTGCTCCAGGCGATGGGCCGCAAGATCGGTTTCATCCCGGCGGCCGCGCGGCTGGCCGACCCCAAGCGCGCACTGCCGCTCCAGATCTACCTGGCCGAATCGAAGGTCAGCCTGGCGCAGATGGCGGATAATGTCAACGATGAGCTGAAGCGTTCGGGACGCTGCATCGTGGTGGTCAGCGAGGGTTTCGACGTGGGCAGCCTGGGTGAGCGCAAGGACAGCTTCGGCCACACGATGTTCGGCGCCAGCGAGATGACGGTCGCGCAGACCGTGGTCAACTACCTCAACAGCGTCGGGCTGGCGGCCGCAGGTGCGGCGCGCGGCAATGTGCCCGGCACCGACCAGCGCACGAGCATGGTCTATGCCTCGACCGTGGACATCGAGGAGGCGTACAAGGTCGGTCAGAAGGCGGTGTTGGTGGCCGCCCAGGACGGCTCTGGCTGGATGAGCACGATTCTGCGCGAGCCGGGTCCTATCTACAACGTGCGGTATGACAAAGTGCCGTTGAAGCTGGTCGCCAACTCGGAGCGCACGTTCCCGAAGGAGTGGATCGCGGCGAGTGGTTGCGACGTGACGGACGACTTCGTCCGCTACGCCCGGCCGTTGATCGGCGACGATTGGCCGAGCATCCCGCTGGTGGACGGCCGGCAGCGGTTCGCCCGGCTGAAGCCGATCTTCGCCAGCCAGACGCTGGCCAGCTATACGCCGCAGGCGCTGCGCGGGTAGCGGAGCTGGCTTCCGGCGGTTTCCAGCCTGTGCCTGCCCGATTTCTGGTTGCCGTAACGTAGCGGGGGCGGCTTTGACAAACCGCGTGTCAAGTGGTACATTGCTCACATACGCTGTTCCACTCTTTTCATCTTCAAGGAGGAAGGCCATGAGTCGCAAGATGCAGTGGGTGCTCGTCGGTTTGGTGCTGTTGAGCCTGGCATTCGCGCTGGTGGGCTGCGCGCCGGTCGCGCCGAAGGACACCGAGATCAACGTCCTTTGTACGCCCCAGGAGGAGTGGTGCCAGGGCATGAAGCAGGAGTTCGAGAAGAAGTACAACATCACCGTGAACTATGTGCGCATGTCGAGCGGCGAGTCGCTGGCCCGCATCCAGGCGGAAAAGGCCAATCCGCAGTTCGACATCTGGTGGGGCGGTCCGATTGACAGCTTCATCGCGGCCAAGAAGGATGGCCTGCTCGAAGCTTACAATTCCCCCAACTTCAAGAATCTCCTCGATCAGGCCAAGTACAAGGACAAGGACAACACCTGGGCGGGAATCTATGTCGGGACGCTGGGGTTCTGTACCAACAAGAACTGGCTGGCCAAGAATCCGGGCGCTAAGGCGCCGACTTCGTGGGACGATCTGCTGAAGCCCGAGTTCAAGGGCCAGATCATGGTCGCCCATCCGTCTACGTCAGGCACGTCCTATACCGCGCTGGCGACCGTGCTCCAAATCCGCGGGGATCAGGCCGGCTGGGACTTCCTGAAGAAGTACGCGGGCCAGGTCAACCAGTTCACCAAGAGCGGCGCGGCGCCGGCCAAGTTCGTCGGCCAGGGCGAGGCCGCGGTGTGCATCGTCTTCTCGCACGACATCGTGAACGAGATTGACAACAACAAGCTGCCGCTAGAGATGACCTTCCCCAAGGAGGGCACCGGCTATGAGATCGGCGGCATGGCCCTCATCAAGGGCGCTAAGCACCCCAACGCAGCCAAGCTGTGGTTTGACTGGGCTCTGACCCCCGAGGTGCAGGCGCTTGGCCCGAAGTACAAGGCATACCAGGCGCCCACCGTCAAGGGCGTCGAGCTCTCGCACCCCGAGCTGCTCCAGGTTAAGCTGATTGACTACAACTTCCAGTGGGCTGGCGATAACAAGAAGGCCTTCGTTGACAAGTTTACCAACGAGATCGCCGCGGCCGCCAATCTGAAGTAACGAGAAACTGGGTAGACAAGGAAAGAGGAAACAAGTAGACAAGGAAAAAGGAAACAAGTAGACAAGGAAAAAGGAAACAAGTAGACAGGGAAAAAGGAAACAAGTAGACAGGGAGACAAGGAAGCGAGAGCCTTATCTCCTTGTCTCCTTGTCTCCTTGTCTCCTTGTCTCCTTGTCTCCTTGTCTCCTTGTCTCCTTGTCTACTCGTCTCCTTGTCTCCTTGTCTCCTTGTCTCCTTGTCTACTCGTCTCCTTGTCTCCTTGTCTACTCGTCTCCTTGTCTACCCGTCTCCTTTTCCACGCGAGGGCGCCCATGAACTCGAAGGCATCCCCCCCATCTGGCCTAGGCGCCTCGTTTCAGCGCCGCTATCGGGAGTTTGCCCTCATCGGCCGCGATCCTGTGCTGATGATCGGCCTGCTGTTCTGCGGCCTGTTTCTCTTTGTGTTTGTCGTCTATCCTCTCTATCGGGGCACGGCGAACGGATTTGTGGACCCGCAGGCGGTCGGGCCGTGGTACACGCGGCTCAGCCTGAAGTACTTCGCCCGGTACTTCGATTCTTACTATGGACCTTATTCGCGGCAGGTCTTTCTGGATACGCTGCGGATGGGCCTGCTGACCGCGACGGGCGGCACGATCCTGGGCTTTATCTTCGCCTATACCCTGGTGCGTTGCCGTGTGCCTTTCAAGCGCCTGATTCACCTGCTGGCGCTCGTGCCCACTGTTTCGCCGCCCTTCGCCCTGGCCCTGAGCACCATCTTGCTCTTCGGCCGCAACGGGCTGATCTCGCACCAGGTGTTGGGCATGAACTTCCCGCCCGGCTCCAACGACATCTACGGCATGGACGGGCTGGTCTTCGTCCAGGTGATCACCTTCTTCTCGGTCGCCTATTTGATCATTCGGGCGATGCTCGAACGCCTCGATCCAAGCATGGAAGAGGCCGCACACAGCCTGGGCGCGGGCAAGCTCCACATCTTCCGCACGGTCACGCTGCCGCTGTTGATTCCCGGCATCGCGGGCTCGTTCTTGCTGCTCTTTGTCGAGTCGCTGGCTGATTTGGGCAATCCGCTCTTCATCTCCGGCAACGTGGTCGTGCTTTCCGCGCAGATCTTCCTGGCCGTGGCCGGCGAATACGATTACCAGAAGGCGTCCGCGTTGGCATTCGTCCTGTTGTTGCCCACCCTGGTCGTCTTCCTGGTGCAGCGCTACTACGTCACCCGGCGCTCCTACGTGTCGGTGACCGGCAAGCCGACCGGCGGGCAGATCCTTGTCAGGGAGGCGTGGATTCGCTGGCCGTTCATCGTCGTGACCTACCTGATGTGCCTGTTGATCGTTGTGCTCTATGCGGCGATCATCTACGGCTCCTTTGCGGCCGCCTGGGGTGTGGACTTCAGGCCGACTCTGAGGTGGTGGCAGCTTCTGGCCACGCGCGGGATCGAATCGGTGTTGGATACGACCTTCTTGAGCGCCTTCGCCACTCCCATCGCCGGGATGACCGGCATGGTGATCGCGTTCCTGGTGGTGCGCAAGCAGTTCAGCGGCAAGAGCGCGCTCGATTTCGTCTCGAACCTCGGCGGCGCAGTGCCTGGCACGATCCTGGGCATCGGCTTCGTGCTGGCCTTCAGCACGCCGCCGGTGGTCGTCGTGGGCGTTCTCTACGCCTTGCTGGCGTTCTATCTGGTGTGGACTGCGCTGGCGGGCCGCCGCGAGCGATGGATCGCGGTGATCGCCGGCACGGTGGCCGGCTTTGCGCTGTCGCTGCTCCATGCGCCGCTGGCGGGCGTGGGCCTCTACTACCTCCTGGGCGGGATCTACCTGGCGTTGGGCCTATTTGCGTGGTCGTGGTGCAAGCGCCGCGGGGTCGGCTGGATGTTGATGATCATGGGTTTGTATCTCTTCATGTTCAACCTGGTCGAGTACGTCGCCGCGCCAATCGCCTTCTTCAGCCGCTCGATCGAGCGCGGCTTCTGGAGCAACGCCATTTTCCAGGTGTCGGATCATCTCAAGGTCTTCTTCCAGACGCCGCCGCCGCTGACGGCGATCGTGTACGCCTTCCTGTCGCTGCTGGTTGTGCTGAATCTGCAATCGCCGCGACTGTTACCTGGCCGAGCGCCGCACCCGGCCGGTCAGGCTGGGGGTCGCGGCCGCTTGGAATGGCCGGCCATCGCGCTGACCGCTGGCTTGCTGGCCGTCATTGCGGCCATCTGCTTCATGGGCCAGCCGTTGGCGCTGGTGGGCACGCCCTATATCATCATCGCGGCGTTCGCAGTGCGCAGCCTGCCCGCATCGGTGCGCGCCGGCGTGGCGGCTCTCCAACAGATTGATCCGAGCATCGAGGAGGCGTCGGCCATCCTTGGCGGCGATGCGCAGTATACGTTCCGCAAAGTGACCCTTCCGTTGATCGTGCCGGCCCTGCTGGCCGGCCTGATCTTCAGCTTCACGCGGCACATGACCAGTCTCTCGGCGATCATCTTTCTGGTGAGCGCCCGCTGGCGCATCGTCACCGCCTCGATCCTCAGCGAGTGGGAGCAGGGCGGCGTGAGCATCGCGGCCGGCTATTCCACGGTGATCATCGTCGTAGTGCTCATCGCCATCGGCGTGCTCTACTTGATCACCCGCAGGTTGTTTGTGGGCCGCGGCGATGTGGATTTGACCTTCGGCGCGTAGCAGCGAGGAAAGCAATCATGTATCTGATTCTCGAAGAGATCGTCAAGACGTTCGGAGCGCGCGGCGGCGTGGGTGAAGTGACCGCGGTGAACGGCGTCTCGCTGAGCATCGAGCGCGGCCAACTGGTGACGCTGTTGGGACCCTCGGGGTGTGGCAAGACCACCACACTGCGGCTGATCGCCGGCTTCGAGTTCCCTACCGCGGGCCGCATCTTGCTCGATGGCCAGGTGGTCAACGATCTGCCGCCGCATCGCCGCGACATGAGCATGGTGTTTCAGTCCTATGCGATCTTCCCGCATCTGAACGTCTTCGAAAACGTCGCCTATGGCCTCAACGTCCAGAAGCGGCCCAGGGATGAGATCAAGCGCCGGGTAGCCCGCGTGCTGGAGCTGGTCGAGCTGACCGGCCTGGAGAAGCGCGCGCCGAACCAGCTCTCCGGCGGCCAACAGCAACGGGTGGCGCTCGCGCGTGCGCTGATCATGGAGCCGAAGGTGCTCTTGATGGATGAGCCCCTTTCGAACCTGGACGCCAAGCTGCGCGAGCAGATGCGCGGGGAAATCCGCCGCATCCAGCGCCGGCTCGGCATCACCAGCGTGTATGTCACCCACGATCAGATCGAGGCGATGACCCTCTCGGATCAGATCGTCGTGATCAACCAGGGCAAGATCGAGCAGATCGGCAGTCCAGTCGAGATCTACCGCCGGCCCCAGACCCGTTTCGTTGCCGACTTCATCGGTCGCGCCAACTTCGTAGAGGCGACGGTGCGCGAGCGGCGGGCCGGCCAAGTGGTGCTTGACGCGCTGGGCACAACCCTCACCGTGCCTGCCCCGACCGTTCCATTTCGTCCCGGCGAAGCCGTCACCCTCGTCGTCCGTCCCGAAATGATCGAGTTGGTGGACAACGCAATACGCAATACGCAATACATTCCAGGCGTCGTTCGCCGCGCGGCCTATCTGGGCAACGTGATCGAGTACGAGGTCGAGGTTGGCGGGATGCGCCTGTCGCTGATCGAACGCGATCCGCGGCGGGCTGACATCCATCCGGAGGGCCAAGAGGTTGGATTGAGGTTGCTGGAGGACTGCTTGTATGTGCTGCCCCAGTAGGAATCTACCGTCGGATGTGGTGTGAAGTGACCGGGGACCGAGGTTGCGGATTTGGCGTGATTGAAGCAGAGTGTCGGAATCGGAACGGGAGGTGGCGCCTGACTGCTATGACTCGCGCTACGGTTGAGGCGCTTCAGATGAATCGAAAGACCATCGTTCAGCTCCGCGGCTATTGGGTCGCATTGGGGTTGCATCCACCACGCTGAGCCTGGATCTACCGGATGAACATGAACCTGGACTTCGATCTGCTCTTCATCGGCCATTTTGCGGTGGACCGCAACGTCGTAGATGGCGTGGCGGAGATCGCGTCGGGCGGGGGCGTCTATTACGGCGGCATCGCCGCGCGACGGCTGGCCGCGACCGTGGGGGTCGTCACGCGGCTGCGCCGCGAGGATTTTGCCCGATTGGAGGATTTCAGCGAAGCGGGGGTCGAGGTCTTTGCGACCGCCGCGGCCGCTACCTCTGGCATCGAGAACACCTACCGCTCGGCCGACATGGAACGTCGCGTGTGCCGGCCGCTGGCGTTCGCCGGACCCTTCACACCGGCTGATCTCCCCGATGCGACCGCGCACATCTGCGCCGTGACGCCGATCATCGCGGGCGAGGTTGACTTGCCGTTGCTGAAGCTGCTGGCCGCGCGTATACCGCAGACCCTTAGGGTCTCCGAGACCTTAAGGGTCTGCGGAAGGGCCTGCCCTCCCGGCATCGCGCTCGATGTGCAGGGATTCGTGCGCGTGCGGGTGGGGGATGAGCTGATCTTTCGACCCTGGGTTGATATGGCCGAAGGGCTGGCGTGCGTCACCTACCTGAAAGTGGATCGGGCCGAGGCGGAGCTTCTGACCGGCGAAAACGACCTGGCCATCGCTGCCCGGAAGTTGGCGGCCTATGGGCCGGCCGAGATCGTCCTGACGCAGTCATCGGGCGTGACGGTCTTCGCTGATGGGCAGCTCTTCACGGCCGCGTTCACCCCGCGCTCGCTGGCCGGTCGCACCGGTCGCGGGGACACGTGCTTTGCGACCTACCTGGCCAGGCGCCTGACTCGCGGGCCAGAAGAGGCGTGCCGGTGGGCGGCCGCGGTCACCACGCTCAAACAGGAGCGGCCGGGGCCATGGCGTGGCTCGCTGGCCGAGGCGGAGAGGCTGCTGGACTATTGACTCTGGAATGCAGGTGTGATATTCTTCAGATGCCAGAGAGGAGGCTGGCTGGCAGTAGACTTCAGACCTGAGATGAACTCAGATTGACCTCGGGAATCGCGGCTGACAGCGTTGCATGAGGTCCTCAGGGCAGGGCGCGCGTGAACTGGATGAAAGGAGGTGAGGTTTTCCCAGCGCGAAGCAGCCCGGCAACTGGCGGATCGGGAATCCGCGTCGCGTCGAAAGCGGAGTGCACGGTTTAAGGAGGAATGCGTCATGAAAGTCAAGTTCTGGGTTCCCATCACGTTGCTGGTAGTCGTCTCGTTGCTGTTGACCTCGTGCGTTGTACCGACGCCAGAGGTCATCGAGAAGATCGTCGAGAAGCCGGTCGAAAAGGTCGTCGAGAAGATCGTCACGCCCGCCCCTGCTCCGCTCAGCCCCGAGCGCCAGGCGCGCGCCCAGAACCTGGTCGTGGCGGTTGACGGCCGCGTGGCCGACCCCACGAACTTCAACATGTATACCTGGGCCAGCCCGTGGTGGCAGGGCCTTCAGCAGGTCGTCTACGAATTCTTCTTCTACGAAAACCTCCAGACCGGCGAGTACATCCCCTGGCTGGCCGAGAAGTACGCATACAACAAAGACTTCACCGAGATCACCGTCAGTCTGCGCAAGGGAGTCGCCTGGAGCGATGGCAAGCCTTTCGGCGCGGACGACGTGGTCTTCACCTACAACACCCTGCTCAAGAACCCGACCATGGCCTGGGCCTCGGAGGTCGGCAAGTGGGTGACCGGCGTAGAGAAGATTGACGACCTCAACGTCAAGTTCAAGCTCAAGTCGGCCAATCCCCGCTACCACCAGAACCGCGAGGCGTTCCCGGCTGTGGGCATCTGGGGCGCCATCTACGTTCTGCCCAAGCACATCTGGGAGGGGCAGGACCCCCTGAAGTTCAAGAACAACCCGCCCATCGGCACAGGGCCGTACAAGCTGGCGAGCGCATCGGAGACCGCGCTGGTGTACGAGCGCCGCGACGACTGGTGGGGGATCAAGGCGTTCGGCATCACGCCGGCGCCCAAGACCGCCACCTTCCAGTACTTCGGCACCGAAACCTCGGTCGCGCTGGCGCTGGCGGCCAACGAGATTGACTTCCCCTTCATCGGCATCCTGTCGGTTGGCTCGCTCAAGGAAGTGCAGCGCCGCAATCCGAACGTGCGCGCCTGGCACAAGGATGCGCCGTATGCCTGGCTCGATCCCTGCCCGCGCGCGCTGATGGTGCAGAATGCCAAGGCGCCGCTGGACAAGAAAGAGGCGCGCTGGGCGATCTCCTATCTGATTGACCGCAAGGCCGTGGTCAACCTGGCCTATGAGGGCACGACCGTGCCGACCTGGGGTATCTGGCCCTATTACGACGGCATGAAGCCCTACTTCGACGCGGTCAAGGACCTGCGCGACAAGTATCCGGCTGACGCATTCGACGCCAAGAAGGCTGAAGGGCTGCTGACGACCGCCGGCCTGAAGAAGGGCGGCGATGGCGCCTGGACCACGGCTGACGGCAAGAAGCTGCAATTGCGCTACCTGGTGAACGCGGATTCGACCGAGGAGATGAAAGTCTCGGCTGTGATCGCCGACCAGCTCAAGGCAGCCGGCATTGACGTCCAGGTGCAGCCGCTGAGCGGCGGCGTACTCTCGGATGCGATCCTGCGGGGCGACTACGATCTGAAGCTGCACTCCTTCTGCCCCGGCTACGTCTTCGACAACCTGGAGCTGTTCCACAGCAAGTACTTCGTGGAGTTGGGCAAGCCTGCGCCGTGGTACGAGCGCAACTCGTTCCGCTACAGGAACACCGCGTTCGACAAGATCGTGGACGAGATGGCTGCGACGCCCCCGACCGAGGTGGACAAGGTCAAGGACCAGTTCAAGCGCGCGATGGCGATCTGGTTCGATGAGCTGCCCGTCGTGCCGGTGGTGCAGGCGCCCGCGTTGGTTCCCACCAACAGCACCTATTGGACCGGTTGGCCCTCGGCCGACAATCCGTGGAACATGCCGGTGTGCTGGTGGGCCACCTTCAACCTGGTGATCAACGGCTATCAGTCGCCGACGACCGGCAAGTGGGTCGGTGGGATCAAGGCGGCTGGCGCGAAGTAATCAAACGGCTTTGGCCATGAATTGCACGGATCAGGTGAGTTTGCCTGTGTCTTCGTGCCATTCGTGGCTGAATGGTTTTCACTCCGAATAGGGGATCATGTTGGCCTACCTGCGCTACCTCGCGGGCCGCCTGGCGCTTTGGGCGATCACGATCTTCGTCTCGATCACGATCGTCTTCTTCGTGCCGCGGCTGGTGCCAGGCGACCCGCTGAGCGCGATCTTCATCAAGCTGGCGGCCCTGGGAGGACGCGTGGGCGGGGCCGAGATGATCGAGCAGTACAAGCGGCTTTTCGGCCTGGACCGGCCTCTGTGGGAGCAGTATGTCAGCTTTCTGCGCGAGCTGGCCCGCGGCAACCTCGGCTACTCGATCAGCAGCTTCCCGTCGGAGGTGCTCGATCTTCTGCGCTCCGCGTTGCCTTGGACGATCGGCCTGTTGACCGTGACGACCGTGCTGAGTTGGGCCTTGGGGTCGCTGGTGGGCGCGGTCGTCGGCTGGCGCGGCAAGAAGTCGCGCCTCATCCAGGCGCTCGTGCCGGTGGCGTTGGTGCTCTACACAACGCCTTACTATATCCTGGCGCTCATTCTCGTCTTCCTGTTTGCCTTCCAGTGGCGGTTTTTTCCCCTCTCTGGCGCGTATTCGGTCGGGCTGCGGCCCGGCCTGACCCCGGCGTTCGTCGTGGACGTGCTGCACCATGCCGTTTTGCCGGCCCTCAGCATCATCCTGGTGTCGCTCGGCTGGTGGTTCCTGAGTATGCGCAGCCTGATCACGGGGCTGCGCGGGGAGGACTACATCCTGCTGGCGGAGGCGAAGGGATTGACCGAGCGGCGGATCATGTGGGGCTATGCGTTTCGCAACGCCTTGCTGCCGCAGGTGACCGGGCTGGCGCTCTCGCTGGGGCAGGTGGTCGGCGGCGCGCTGATCACCGAAGTGATCTTCGCGTATCCGGGCGTGGGCTGGCTGATCTATAACTCGATCCGCGGATTGGACTTCCCGGTGATCCAGGGCAGCGTGCTGCTGCTGATCGTAGCGGTGGCTTCGGCGAACTTGCTCATTGACCTGGCGTATCCGCTGATTGACCCGCGGATACGGGGCGCAGGACGGGGGTGAGGTCCATAGGCATCAAGCTAAGCCGGCGTTGCCGTCTGTAGCTGGGCAGGCGGGATGAGCTGTGCCAACTGGCGCAGCGTGCTCGGCCGCTTACGGCGTTTGGTCTTGCCGCCGAAGCGTTGCAGACGCCGGCTCAGTTGGCGCAAGACGTCTTCCAGAGCCTGCCCTGAGCCGGTCGAAGGGTCGCCCGCCGTCAGACACTGAGCCAAGCGGTGGACATGGCGGCGCCAGATATGGGCAGCTTTGATGAGGCTCAATTCGGCCTCTGCGGTCAGGCGGTGTGGCGCCGTCAGAAAAGCGAGCCACACGGCGCCGATCAACTTGGCATACAACTCACACAGCACCCGTTCGCGGCGCCGGCCGGCGCCGCCGCCACGACCGCCGGCTTGGGGCCCGGCCGCCGATTCTCGAGCACCTGGGGCAGCGCCGCCAGCACCTTGGCGCGATCATAGCGCAGGGTGCTTTCGGCCACCCCAGTCTGGCGGGCAACTTCGGCCAGGTTGGCGTGTTCCAGAATATGCTGGAACGGCTTGACTTTCTCATCCAGCGCACGTTTGCGATTGGCCATGAGACCACCTCTCTGTAGAACTCAAGTTTCGCTCGAATTGTGAGAGCCTCTCGAATATTGGGTAGGGCCTGCACCTTACCAAACTGATAGATGGCGGGCGACAGCTCCAGTAGTTCGAGGATCTTCAGCTGCAAGTCACTCAGGGTCTCGTTCAGGTAGCAATGCAGGGCCGTGCCTGGCTCCTCCACGATGAGGTGGAGGAGGTCAAACGCCGCGAGTAGTCGTTCAGCCGTCGGCCGCTCGGTTTGGCGTTTCGGGTTGCCCGGCACCAGGCCAGCCAGGGTTTGCTGCTGCCGGGTCAAGGACCGCCGGGCGACGAATTCCAGGAGGGTCAGGGCCTGTAAGGCGATGAAGAGCAGCAACATCAGGCCCCGGATGCGCTCGGGCAAGCGGATCGTCAGGGGCAAGGCGGGCAGACTGCCGTGCTTAAAACGGTGCATGCCGTGTTCGACTTGCCACTCATCCCGGTAGTAGGGGTACTTCAAGTTGGATCGTTTTCAGACCATCGCCGCCCAGCAGGCGTACTTCCTGCCGCGGCTGGACTTGCAGGTGGGCTTGCGCGACGCGACCACGGCGGAACCAGTGGATCTGCTCGCCTGGCTGTAAAGCGAAACGGCCAGCATCAGCGAACGTCACCTGCGCGTGGGTGTGACGCACCGTCTACCATGTCGCCTCATCGCCGTGCGGTTGCCCCAAGAGGTGGCGGAGCGCCGCCGCCAACGAGCCAAAGACAACGCCCGGCGCAAGGGTCGCACGCCCAGCGCCCGCCATCTGGCCTTGCTGGCCTGGAACATCTACATGACCAACGTCCCCGCACCCTGCTCAGTGCCGAGCAAGTGGCGCTCTTGTATCCAGTGCGCTGGCAAGTCGAACTGGTCTTCAAACTCTGGAAAAGCGAGTTCGCCTTGGATCGGGTCGCCGGCTACCGGCGCGAACGGGTGCTGTGTGAGTTGTACGCCAAGTTGATCGCCGCGGTGCTGCTCTGTTTTCTCACCGCGCG
>VGOD01000169.1 GCA_016876015.1 Chloroflexota bacterium | reverse complement strand
AGTCTCCCTGTGGGACGGCGGATGAAAACATCCCTCGCTGCTCGGGCCGGTCTCCTGACCGTGCCCGCTGTGGCATGGTACGAGGTGGCTCGGTCGCAGACCGGCCACAGCAGAGGCGGGTCACGGAGTCTCCCTGTGGGACGGCGGATGAAAACATCCCTCGCTGCTCGGGCCGGTCTCCTGACCGTGCCCGCTGTGGCATGGTACGAGGTGGCTCGGTCGCAGACCGGCCACAGCAGAGGCGGGTCACGGACCCGCCAAGAGCAAGGAGAGGGGCGATTTTCAGGACAGCGTCGGGAACCGTATTCATGCGTCAGTCCTCTTTGCCGGATTCCGTCATCTGCTTGCGCAGCATCATTAGCGCGCCGAAGTGTCCGGTGCGGCCTTGCTCCGCGCGATACGAGTAGAATTCGTCGTTGCGGCAGACGGTGCACAGCCCGGCCAGCTCGATCCGGCGCACGCCGGCCTCGCTCAGCCAGCGATGGTTGGCGGCCCAGAGATCGAAGCGACGCCGGCCGTTCGATCCGGCAGGCAGCAAGTCGTCCGGTCGCGCGAAGGTCGCGCGCACCGCGGCGATCACATCTTCGCCCACTTCGTAGCAGCACGGCCCGATGCACGGCCCGATCCCCGCGATCATGTCGGCCGGCCGGCTGCCGTATTCGTGCGCCAACGTCTCGACCGCTGCGCGGGCCGCGGCCTGAACCGTGCCGCGCCAGCCGCTGTGAACCACGCCGATCGCCCCGCGGCAGGGATCGTAGATCAGGATCGGCGTGCAATCGGCGTAGCGCAGCAAGAGCGGCACGCCGGGCTGATCGGTGATGAAGACATCGTAGCCGGTGTACACCTGGCCGCGGTCCATGGCCTCGATGCGGCGGACGTTGGCGGTGTGGCGTTGGTTCGGGCTGACCACGTCGCCACGGCGCAGTCCGAGCGTTGCGCAGACCCGGTCGAGGTTCTCGCGCACGGCCTGCGGCTCATCGCCTGTGCCGGTCGTCAGATTCAGGGAGGCGTAGCGGCCCTGGCTGACGCCGCCGTGCCGCGTGGTGATCGCATGGGTCAGCTCGCCAAAGTCATCCAGCGACTCGAAGGTGAAATAGGCTACGCTAGCGGGTTGGCGACGATTCAACGATCCACCTCTTGCGGAACGCACACCCCGCACGCGCGACATGGCGTGGTGTTGGGCGGACAGCGATGCCCCGGCCGTCCTGCGCCGGCCAACCGATCCTCGCGGAGTAGATAGCTCGTGCTGACGCCGGGGTCCACGATCTCCCACGGCTGGAAGCTGCCGGCATCGCGCGCAGCCACGAACTCGGAGGCCGTCAGGCCGTGGCGCGCCAGGCTGGCGTGAAAATCGCGCACGGTGGGCCGGCCGGCCAGGTCGAGCAACGGCCACGCCAGGCGGCGATCGCCGCGCGCCAGGACCCCTTGCACCTCGGCCCACTGCGGCGAGTCTGCGTCCACGGCGACGCCATGCCTGCCCAGACGGCGTTTCAGCGCGGTCTGCCGGGCTTGCAGCGTTTTCACCGGGGCCTGCGCCTGCCACTGGAAGGGCGTGTGGGGCTTGGGTACGAAAGGCGTGGCGTTGATCGCCAGATTGCGCTTGAAGATCGCCCTGGCCTTCAGCGTCAGGTCCACGATGGCCTGCACGTCGTCATCGCTCTCGGTTGGGTGCCCCACCATGAAGTACAGCTTGAGCTGTGGGAAGTCCAGCGTCTGCGCCAGCTCGACCGCGGCCAGCAGGTCATCCTCGGTCTGCGTCTTGCCGATCAACCGGCGCAGCCGCTCGGCGCCGGCTTCGGGCGCAAGGGTGAGGGTCTGGCTGCCGCTTGCGCGCAACGCCCGCACAAGCGGGACGCTGATCGGATCAGCGCGCATCGAGCTGGCGCTCAGCCGCGCGCCCAGGCCGTGCAGCTCGGTCGCCAACTCGTCAATCCGACTGTGATCCGAGACGGCCGCGGAGACCAGGCCGATGCCGGGCGGCTGTTCTGAAAATCGGCTATCAAGTGCCTGGCACTTGATGGGTTTCATGCGCCGTCCCACAGGGAGGCTTCGCACCGGCGCGACACCCGGCATGGGCGACTGTCCTGTAGATCGCCCACCAGTCGCCTGGCGCTTGGTGGGTTTCAGCGCGTCTTTGGCCCACGCTACGATGCGCTCCAACGGCTGTTCACGCGGCGGCCGATAGACATAACCTGCCAGGCAGAAACGACAGCCACGGCCGCACCCGCGCGCGATCTCGATCAGGTGCATGTCGCCGAACTCGGTGTCGGCCGTGTAGAGCGACGAGACAGGCTCCTGCCGATCCAGGTCAGCCACCCACAGCCGCTCGATGCGCCGGCTGGCCGGGGCAGGCGCAGCGCGGCTGGGCACGTAGACGCCGGGCAGCCGATCCAGGGCCTCCAAGAGCTGCTGCCGGTCGGCCTCCGCGCTCTTGAGCAGTTCGATGAGCCTGGGCAACAGCTCCTCGGCCTCGCCGATCACCATGGCATCGAAAAAAGGCGCCAAAGGTTCGGGATTCATGGTCACTGCCGGACCGCCGGCGATCAACAGCGGCCGCGTCGATCCTCCGAGCATCGAGCCATCGGCCTGCGCCGGCCCGCCTTGCACGAGAAGGGGGGCAGGGAAAAACACCGGCGGATCGGCTGCGATGCTGGCCTGGCGCAGCATGGCGACGACATTGAAGTAGTCGAGCTCGAACGAGACAGTGAACGCCCACACGTCGAACTCGGCGACGGGGGTCTGCGACTCCAGCGTGACGAGCGGCTGCCCGGCCTGCCACGCCTGAGCGTCCCAGAAGACGCGCTCGCATACCACATCTGGCTCGGCGTTGAACATCCGGTAGAGGATCTGCAGCGCCAGGCTGGACATGCCGACGTAGTAGCTGTTCGGATAGGCGAGCGCGACTCTGAGCTTGCCGCCGTGATCTTTGTGGATGGCGCCGGTCTCGCGAGACAGGATCTCTCGCGCGGCGGCGGCCTGTTGCCAGGAAGTGGTCATGGCGATAGGTATGGTCGCTTCACGGCGCGGCGTAGGTCAATGCGCGCAGCCGCGATCTGACGCTCGGCGGCAGCGCGCCCAGGCTGTCCAGCGTGGATAGCGCCACGCCGCCCGCCTCGCGCACGGCATAATAGATGCGCGCGGGCAAAAAGATGGCTGCGGTGTCGGTCGTCGTGGGACTGGTCACCGCCTCGATGCCCACCCTGCGAAAGAGCCAGCGCGCCCGGTAGACGTGCAGCGGATGGCTGACGAGGATCGCGCTGCGCCAGCCATGCGCGGCCATCACGGCTGCGGCGGCGCGCGCATCGCCCAGTGAATCGCTGGTTCCATCGGCAAGCCAGACCTGGCCGGCCGGCGCGCCCAGCCGCACCGCAAACCGCTTGCAGACTGCCGCGGCCGACAGCGGCTCGTTCTCGTAGCCGCCCGCGCAGATGATGTGCTGCGCCAGGCCAGCCTGCCACAGGTCTACCGCATGATAGGTGCGGCTGATGAGATCGGAGCCGGGTGTGCCGTCCGCGTTGACGCGCGCGCCCATGACCACGATCACATCGGCCGGCCGCGCCTCATCGCGACCGCCCAGCCGATCCACCTGCCAGGCGAGATACGCCAGACCCAGCAGCGCCGTCGCGATCAGCAGGCCGCAGAAAATCAGAATGCCCCGCAAGACAACTCTCACGGGGCATGATTATAACACCGGAGTGGCGGAGGAAGAAAAGAGGACGCGGAGGTCCCCTACTCAACACTCACTATACCCACACGCATAGCACTTGCGACACCCTTCGGTCGCGATGAACGCGGCCTGGCCGCAGTCGGGGCACAGATCGCCGATCGGCCGGTCGGCGATGGGCAGCGCCAACTGTTCAGGGGCGGGCGCGGCCGGGCCGTCCTCCTCGTCGGCTGCGAAGGCGCCGTTGACGTGCTCTCGCAGGACCTGGGCGATGGCGTCGGGCAGCGAGCGCACACGATTGACGCCGAAGCCGAGCGATCGGCCGCCGCCGATCCCGGCCAATTGGTCAATCACCTGCGCCAGCCGCTCGTTCGGATCGAGGGGCGAGGGCAGCCGCAGCACCAGCGAGATCAACCGGCCCAACGCCTCGGACACGGCCTGCACGTCGCTGCCGGCCTTGCCGACGTTGAGGAACACCTCGAAGGGTTGCTGGTGGCCGTTGACATTGACCGTGATATACGCGGCGCCCAGCGGCGTCTCTTTGCGATAGGTGACGCCTGGCAAGACGCCCGGCCGCGGCCGTTTGACGGTGGCCGGCGTCGGGAGGGCCGAGGGCCGGCCTTGAGCCGCGCCTGGCCGCGCTTCCGCGCCGCTGTCCTGGATCGCCTCAGACTCGCGCAAGTCTTCCATCCTCGTGCTCCTTTGTTGCCCGGTTCCCCCGCTCTCCTGCGCCTTTCCACCCTTCACATCTGCGGTCGCCTTTGTCTCCAGCACCACATCCTGGCGGCTGCCGGTCACGTAGACCGTGAGCCCTTTGCAGCCCAGCCGCCAGGCGAGCTGGTAGGCGCGTTTCACGTCGTCAACGGTCGCAGCCGCAGGGCAGTTCACGGTCTTCGAAATGGAGTTGTCCACGAATGCCTGCAGAGCCGCCTGCATGTACACATGCTCTTCCACGGTGATGTCCTGCGCTGTCACGAACACGCGGCGAATGCCGGCCGGCGTCTCGACCACATCCTGGCAACTGCCGGTCCTGCTGACCTGCTCGCTGATGCGGTCGCGGTCAGCCTTGGCCAGCCCGGCGCCGGTCAGCGCGGCCTCGAACAGGGGGCTGGTGTAGGTCAACTTGAGGTCGCGCTCGCCATCTTTGACTGTGCGCGTGTAGGCCAGGGCGAAGACCGGCTCGCAGCCGTAGCCTTCACAGCCGGCCACGGTGCCAATCGTGCCGGTGGGCGCCACGGTGGTCTGCGCGGCGTTGCGAATGCCGTGCCGGCGGATGCCGGCGACGATCGCCTCCCAGTCGAGCGCGGGGCGGCCCCAATTACGCGTGTAGGGGGCGAGGGGTTGGGGCGGTCGCCACTTCAGGTCTTCCGGATCATAGATGCTGCCGCGGATGGCTGGGAAGGGACCGCGCTCCGCGGCCAGCTCGATGCTGGTTGCCATGCAATGATAGCGCACGAACTCCATCACCTGCGCCGCGAACTCCTGCCCGTCCTCGGCGCCATAGCGCACCCGCAGCCGATACATCATGTCGCCCAGACCCATGATTCCCAGCCCGATCCGGCGGCCGCGCAGCGCGGCCTCTTTGAGCTGGGGCACGGCCGGCACGTACTTGTTGGCATCCACCACGTTGTCCAGGAAGCGCGTGGCGACGATCGTGCTGATGCGCAGCTTCTCCCAGTCCACGCGGTCGTCTTCGGTGACGTGGAGGGCCAGGTTGATGGAGCCGAGGCAGCAGCTTTCGTAATCTCCGAGCCATTGTTCACCGCAATTGTGAACGACCAAGCCATTGCCAACAAAGGAGTGCGTATCAGGCTGGTGCAGGTCATAGACTGTCTCCACGCCATCCGGTTCAACGGCCATGACTGTTGCAAGGAACGGCTCTTTGTATGGCCCACGCACCATGCGGCTCAGGCAACCTGCTAACTTGGTCTGCTTTCTTTCGGTCAGGAAACCGATTTCATTGGCGAAACGCGTCAGGTTGCTCTTGCTGATTGCCAGGTCGTGCTGCGGTTGGTGGGAATACGCCTTTGTTCCACCTTTTCCGTCTGGCATCGGTCGAGAGCCTCCTGTACGACGGTTCTCATAGATGCGGCTGGCAATCCCAAAGTTCAAGAGCAAACGTTGTACATCTCGCAGCAATGACAAATGACAGGAACTCAAACGCACCGAGCAGCCTTTTTCACCACCATCGTTGACCTGTCCATCGGCTGTGAAGAGCGCCTGCATGAATCCGCGTTGGATACTTTCGGTACCCGCGAATACGGCAGGTGGAACGATATGTTTCTGATCTTGTGTGGTTCCATCACCGACCAACCAGCCAAGAACGTGGCCTTGTTCCAGCGTACCGGTGTTTCCAAACCCACCTCGGCGGTTCAGGATGTGTATCCGGTCGCCTGGGATCAGGTCGCGTGCTTTCACCCAGCCGTGCGGAGTCATCACGCGGTGGTCTTCCGTCAGGCGCACTTCGTAGCCCTGGCGCGTCTTCAAGCGGTAAACGGGCCTTCTCCCGGTCTGGAAGACATGCGTGGCAGGGAGGAAGGTCCTCGCACCAAAGCGGGCATCCGTAGCGATGGTGATCGCCGTGCCTTTCGCGGCCAGTTCATCCGCGCGGAACAAACCATGCTCTGTGTAGATCAATGTCTCACCCACTACACATGGGTTGGTCGCCTCCAATACGTACAGGTGGGGCACGGGGTTGCTGCGATTGGCTGTATCCAGGAAGAGCGCGCCTGGCTCGCCGTTGTGGTGCGCGTGCTTCACGATCTCGTCGAACAGCTCGCGCGCGGGAACGGTGCGCCACACCTGGCCATCGCGCGGGTTGACCAGTGGGAACGCCTCGTCATTTCCCACCGCCTGCATGAACGCGTCCGTGATGCCGACCGAGATGTTGAAGTTGCTGATCTGCCCTTCGACCGTCTTGCAGCGGATGAAGTCGAGGATGTCGGGGTGGTCGACGCGCAATACGGCCATGTTGGCGCCACGCCTTGTCCCGCCTTGAGCCACCTCTCCAAAGGCCGTGTCGTACACGCGCAGGAAGCCGACCGGGCCGCTGGCCACCCCCGCGCTGGATGCCACGCTATCGGTGCGCGGGCGCAGCCGCGAAAAGGAGAAGCCGTTGCCGCCGCCCGTCTGCTGGATCAGCGCGGCGTCGCGCAAGGTCTGGAAGATGCCGGCCGACGCCTTGCCCAGGTCGTCGGCGATGGGGATGACGAAACAGGCGGCCAGTTGGCCGAGCGGCGTGCCCGCGCCGGTGAAGGTCGGCGAATTGGGGAAGAAACGGAAGCTGGCGAGCAGCCCGTAGAAGCTTTCTTCGGTTGATGCCGCATCATAGCCGTGCGCCGCGTCCGGTTCAGCGACGGTGTGGGCCACACGGCGGAACATTCCTTCGACAGTCTCGATCGAGCTGCCATCCAATCCCTTGCGCAGGTAGCGTTTCTGCAACACCTGGCGGCTGTTCTCGGACAAGACGATCGCGGCCGGGGCGGGAATCGCCGGCCGGAAGGGTCTTGGGCTTCTGGCGGACACGACATAACTCCTCTAGGGATGCCGGCGGGGCGCAACTGCCCATCATCGCCGGTCAGTCATCAAACGATCCAGCTCTCGGCGCAGCGCCTCGACGTCTTCCAGTTCCAGGTAGACAATGGCGAACCGTATGTAGGCCAGGGGATCGAGCGCCTTCAGCTTCTCCAACAACTGTTGGCCGATCACCTCGCTGCGCAGCTCGGCCTTGCCCAGGCTGAAGATGTGCTCCTCGATCTGGTCCACAATGCGCTCGATGTCGGCCATGGCGATGGGGCGCTTGGCGCAGGCCAGACGGATGCTCTGCAGCAGCTTGTGACGGTCGAATGGCTCGCGGCGACCATCGCGTTTGACGATCAGCAGCGCCTCGGAGATCTGCTCGGAGGTGGTAAAACGTTTGCGGCAGGTCTGGCATTCGCGACGCCGACGGATGCCGTCGCCGGTCGCGCGGGTATCTACGACGCGCGACTCGGCACGTCCACAATATGGACACTGCATAGTGTCAACCTCTCTCGTGTCATGGACTACAATATATAGTAGATTCGCTTGCTGCGCCTACTATCTGTAGTGGCGTCGAAGTGCGCAGAGTATACCACACATCCCAGGGGCCGCGGAGCAGATGGGCATCGAAGGGGTGGAACTTTAAGGTTAGAGTTGTGTGAGACGGGAAACGTGAAACGTCAAACGTGAAACGTCAAGCATCCAGCGCCAGGCGCGGAACGCGATCGTGCAGTTCGCGCCTCGCGCCTGACGTCTGACTCCTGACGCCTCACTGTTGCCGGGCGCGGCGCAGGAAGGCCGGGATGTCCAGGTCGTCGCGGTTGTAGGTGCGCTGCGGGAAGGGGATCGTGCCGGCGGCCTCAGCCGCAGTGGGCTTCCGTTCCTCTTTGACAGCGTCGAAACCGGTGGCGATGACTGTGATGCGGATGCCATCCTTCAGGTCTGGGTCTACGACCGCGCCGAAGATGATGTTGGCATCGGGATCGGCCGTGCGGCGGATGATCTCCGCGGCCTCGTTGACCTCGTACAGGCTCAGGTCGGGGCCGCCGGTGACGTTGAAGAGAATGCCCTGCGCGCCGTCAATGCTGACGTCTAGCAGCGCGCTGTGGATGGCTTGCTCGGCCGCGTTCTGGGCCCGGTTCTCGCCGCTGGCCTGACCGATAGCCATCAACGCGGAGCCGCCCTCGCTCATGATGGTGCGCACGTCGGCGAAGTCCAGGTTGATCAGGCCGGGGATCGTGATCAGCTCCGAGATGCCCTGGATGCCCTGGCGCAGCACATCATCCGCCACCCGGAAGGCCTGCTGGATGCTGGCCTTCTTGTCCACCACCTGCAGCAGGCGGTCATTGGGAATGACGATCAGCGTGTCTACGCTCTCCCGCAACCGGGCGATGCCGTCATCGGCCACCTTGCGCCGGCGGCTGCCCTCGAAGGTGAACGGCTTGGTCACGACCCCAATCGTCAGCGCGCCCGACTCTTTGGCGAGCCTGCAGACTACTGACGCCGCGCCGGTGCCGGTGCCGCCGCCCATGCCGCAGGTGACGAAGATCATGTCCGCGCCTTTGAGGAGCGCCTTCATCTCTTCGGCTGACTCTGTCGCGGCCTTCTCGCCGACCTCGGGATGACCGCCGGAGCCGAGGCCCTTGGTCAGCTTGTCGCCGATCCGCAGGCGCTGCGGGGCGTTGGAGAGCATCAAGGCCTGGGCGTCGGTGTTGATGGCGACGAATTCGACGCCCTGGATGCCTTGCTCGATCATGCGGTTGACCGCGTTGGAGCCACCGCCGCCGATGCCCAAGACCTTGATCTGGGCGGGGTTTTCGACGTAAGTGGGTTGTGGCGCTCTCGGATTCATGCTCACGCTCCTTGTGTGTTTACGTGACTCTGATGTCCTATGGATGTAAAGAGTGTCAGGTTGTCACAACGGTCCTGGGATCGGCAACAAGCCTTTCAGCCATTTTACCACACGTTCCAGAAAGGGCGAAGTGGGCGGGGGCGGCGGGCCTTCGACCGCGCCGAAGCGCGCGCCCCAACGCAGCAGACCGACGGCTGTGGCATACTCCGGGCTGCTCAGATCCAGCACCGACCCGACCACGGCGGTCGGCCGCCCCACGCGGACGGGCCATTGCAGACGCTCGCGGCTCAGCTCGGCCAGACCCGGCAGTTGGGCCATGCCGCCGGTCAGGACGATGCCGGCCGGCAACAGGCCATCGTACCCGCTCCGTTTGACCTCGCGCAGGATGATCTCGATCGCTTCCTCGGCGCGCGCGTTCAAGACCTGCGCCAGGACACGCTGACTGATCACCTGCTGGCCCTCCTGGCCGAAGGCGCCGCTGCGCACCTCCGCGTCAGGCGCCACGCGCGCTGGCAGCGCGTGGCCGAATTGTTTCATCAACGCCTCGGCCTTGGCATATGGCATGCGCAGGCCGGTCGCCACGTCGCGCACGAAATGGTCGCCGCCCAACTCCAGGACGACCGTGAACCACGGCGCCGCATCGAGATAGATGGCGATGTCGGTCGTGCCGCCGCCCATGTCCACCAGCGCCACGCCGAGCTGGCGTTCATCTTCGGTCAGCACGGCCTCGGCCGAGGCTAACGGCTGTAATACCAGATCCTGGATCGCGACGCCGTTAGCTTGCACGCAATTGACCAGATTCGTGATCGCTGATGCCGCGCCGGTGATGATGCTGGCATCCACCTCCAGGCGATAGCCGAACATGCCGACCGGGTTCTGGATGCCCTTCTGATCGTCCAGGCTGTAGTTGCGCGCCACGGTGTGGATGATGTCCCGGTTGTGCGGCAGCGCGATATTGCGCGCCTGGTCGAGCGCGCGACCGGTATCCTCTTTGGAGACGGTGCGGCCGTTGCGGCCGACCGCCACGATGCCCTTGCTGCTGACCGCGCTGACGTGGCTGCCGGCGATGCCCACGAAGGCCGTCTCCATCGTCTGGCCAGCGACCCGCTCCGCCTCGGCGATGGCCTGGCCGATGCCGGCCGTGGCCTCGGTCGTGTTGACGACCACGCCCCGGCGCAGCCCCTGCGCGGGCACGCGGCCCGCGCCGATGATGCGCAGCTCGTTCTGGTCGTCCACCTCAGCCATCAGTGCGACGACCTTGGTGGTGCCGACGTCCAGGGCGCTGATCAGCTCGTTGGCGCCGTCTTCGGTGCGTCTCTTAGAATCGCGGTTTCCAAAGTCAAACATCTGTAAACCACCCTGTGATCATCTCACAACCATGCGTACTGGTTCAGGCGGGCGGAGCGCCCGGCTCCAGCACAATCGTATCCGCGCTGACGAAACGGGCCAGGCGGGCGTCATACCACCTGGCGTTGTAGTAGTACAACCCCTCGCCGCCCGGCAGGCTTGACTCCTGATACTGCCCGGTGAACCGTTTCGTCGTCAGGCCAGAGAACGCGCCGTTGCGGTTGCCGCTCCTTCGACAGGCTCAGGACAGGCTCCGGGAAGTAGTAGTTGCGGCTGTTGACCGTGCCATTCTGGTTCACCAGTGCACTCGTACTACGCAGGTGATCGCTCAAGGTGTAAAAGACGCCGTTGTCACCAGCATAGCCCGTCCGGCGAATCGCGCCGCCTTCGTAATACTTGGTCACCGCGCCGTTCTGGTACTCGTAGAGACCGGCGATGTAGACGGTCGTCACGCCGCCCACAATTCTCTTGACGCGGTTGCCATCGACGTCATGTAGACGAAGAAAGCCAGGAAGGCAACCCCTTGCCTCATTTCGGTCAAGTGACTCTCATACTCAAAGGCCGGGGTAACCAAACGCATGGTGATCTTATCGCGCAACGCGCGTGAAGATCGGATTTCTCACGGTCAGGTTGTCGGGGTCCCCGCCGCCGAAGACCATCTGCAACAGCGATAACTTGCCTGTGCAGAGTCTAGGGAATAAATACACGAATCCGATATCAGGATATACGAATCCGGTATCGCGATGCGTGATACCTGAGGTCGTAGTCTGCTCGACCGGGTGCTTCTGGTAATAGTCTTGGGCACGTAATTGATCTGCCATCTGCGCTCCAAGAGATAGGTGAATTGGACTGTCTGCCAACACTATACCGGCCGCGAAGTATTTCATGCCGTCCATCTGCAGCATCGGGCCGGCTGCTGGATCGATGATCAGATGCCACGTATTCAGCGGACCCGTAAAAGTGTATGAACCAGACGAGAATGTCTGGCGGTAGGTACCGTCGCGGTTGATCACAACCTGCTCTTCGCCAGTTATCCGGACTTCTTCACCTTGGAGAACAGGACACCTCACAGAGTAGTCAACCGCTGGTTCAGCGGCGCTCCCGCACTGGCCCAGATCGAACAGCGCACCATCCGGTAACATCCGATAGATCGCTGTCTCACTGACCACCAGTGTGTTGGTGATAGGATTCTTAACATAGTAGTTAGAGTATACGGCCCGCCATTCTCCAACGACATCGGCCTCAGTCACGCGTCTGGGCACAGCACATGGACCATTGGGAGCGATCATAGGCAAGCAGGCCCATATGAGCACGTAAGCCAACGCCAACCCGGCTACCGTCAGGCCGCAACCTTGCACCAGTCGTCTGTGTTTCATAGCATTCTCCGCTTGAACATATCCGTCGAGCCTTGTCAAGGCAGGGAGATCTCCTCTTGCCAAACATACCACTGCGTCATATCACCTCCCGGGCCTGGGTCCGACCGTGGTCGGCCTGACCAGATATAAATGGAAGTTAATGGGATGTGCGTGGCCGAGGGCCAGTCTGTCACATTCCTCACCCTCATCTCAACTAGGCTCGCATGGAAGGAACGTTGGAGGTTTTTGATCTCTACCTGATATCCTCCGAGGAACGATCCTGTCCAATCATCCTTCGTCACGGCTTTCCACGTTTCTTTCACAAATGCTCGTGGCCAGAATTTGTAATCCCACCACCCTTCATCACGACGCCCTGGTGGTGGTGGACCAACCATGTCTCGACCGCCCCGCTTGATGTATTCAGCGCGGGCCTGTTGAACTCCCCAGTCGGTTATCAGAAAGTTGGCGATCTCGTGATGTAGACGGTGGTGACGCCGCCCACCGTTCCCTTGACGCGGTTGCCGTCCGCATCGTAGAGGAACGTCGCGCTCACGCTGCCGCCGGCCACACCCACCAGGCGATTATCATAGTCGAAGGTTTGCGCGTACGCAACCCCACCGACCGTGCGGCCGGTCTGGTTGCCCACCGCGTCATAGCTGTAGCTGGCGCCGAACGCGGCGGTGACCGCGTGCGGCTGCGTGCCGTAGGTGTAACTATTGCCGTTGTAGCTGGTGATGTTCCCGATGGCGTTGTACGCGTAGGTGTGACTATACTGGCCGACGCCGGCTGCCGTCGTCGTCGCGCTGGTCAGCCGGTTGAGCCAGTCGTAGCCGAAGCTCTGCGCCTGGCCGCTGTTGACCGTGTCGGTGATGGCGCGCACGTTGCCGGCGTTGTCGTAGCCGTAGGTCAGCTTCTGCAGGTTCTCCCACGGGCTGGCCGTGCCGGCCTTGAGCACGCTCAGGCGCAGGGTGTTGGTCTCGTAGACGTACTGCCGCGTCAGGCCGTTGGGGCTTA
>VGOD01000168.1 GCA_016876015.1 Chloroflexota bacterium | reverse complement strand
ACCGCGACGCCGACCGCGACCGTCACGCCGACCGCGACGCCCACCGCGACGCCGACTGCGACCGTCACGCCGACCAGCGCGCCCACCGCGACGCCGACCGCGACCGTCACGCCAACGCACACGCCTACTTCGACGCCGACTGCAACCGTCACGCCAACGAGTAGTGCGACAGCCTCCCCGACGGGGACAGCCTCCCCAACCAGGACGCCGACCGTCACCCCGATGCCGACCGCGATCCGGGCTAAGATCGAGATCGTTTGGCCGCACGGCGGCGCCTCGGTCTCCGACGCCACCCGAGCCAACATCACAGCCTATCTGCTGGCGGAGCTAGGCAATGACCCGGTGGCGTGCGATTATGAACCGGTGGTGCGCCTGTGGTCGGCGCTGAACAGCGCGCCAGCCCGGCCGCTCGCCCTGGGGCAGAAGCGGATGTTTTCGGAGAGCGGTCGAACTTTCCCGGTGTGGGACTTCAATGATGTGGATGTCAGCGCGGCGCGTGACCCTGCCAACAAGATCAGTTTCTACGTCACGGCTGACACCGCGCGTTCCTTCCACAACGTCTGGACGCATGCGATGGATGCCCGCACCCTGATGCCGCAACAGGATGTGCCGACCGGCACGGTGACATCGCGCCTATCGGCCGTGGATGCCAAGATCGAGATCGTCTGGCCGCACGGCAACCTGCCAGTGGATCAGGCTGCCAGGGCCAACATCACAGCCTATCTCTTCGAGCCAGAGACGCGGCGCGCCATCCCGCCCACCCTCGGCTGGCGGCCGGTGGTGCGGCTGCACTGGGCGCTCAACGCCGACACGAACAAGGGGGCTGCCAGCAGCAAGATCGGGGAGCCGCGCGCGATCACCGCGGCGAATGGGGTCGCTTTCCTGGCGTGGGATTTCAATGACGTGGATGTCAGCGCGGCGCGCGACCCGCTGAACAAAATCTACTTCTGGGTCAGCGTAGATGAAGTCCTCACCTTCTCCAACATCTGGGCGCACGGCGTGGATGCGCGCACGATCTATCCGCAGGCGGATTTGTTGAATTCGTGCAGGTAGGTGTGGTAGAATCTGGTTGGGGACTGCCTGGTTCGAACTGGTCCCAGGCAGAAGGAGGTATGGATGAACGCCGTAGCTTTGCGATTCAATCCCTACGTTGAACGGGGGATGATCCGCAACCCGCTCCAGTTTTTCGGCCGGGGCCGCGAGCTGGACGAAATCTTCGGCCGACTGGCGACGATGGGGAGCGTCTCAGTGGTCGGCGAGCGGCGGATCGGCAAATCCTCGCTCCTCTACCACATCGCGCAACTCGGCGACGAGCGGCTGGGCGCGGGTTATACGTGTTACTATCTCGACCTGCAGCGGGTGCTCTCGACCGCGGAGTTCTACCAGCGGGCCTGCGAAGCGTTG
The DNA here is from genome assembly GCA_016876015.1 of Chloroflexota bacterium. Classification (GTDB taxonomy): domain Bacteria; phylum Chloroflexota; class Anaerolineae; order CG2-30-64-16; family CG2-30-64-16; genus VGOD01. The sequence goes on along the minus strand of VGOD01000168.1, from coordinate 11,360 downwards.
GCCGCGGAAGGGGACACGCACCTGGACTTCGAGCGCGCCATCGCCGGTAAGAAGGTCGTCCTGTGCCTGGACGAGTTCGAGCAGGTCGCCGGCAACCGCGCGTTCGGCCCCGATTTCTTCGGCGTCTTGCGCAGCCTGGCGCAGACCGGCGAGTTGGCCCTGGTGACCGCCACGCAGCGCACGTTGCCTGAGCTATACCGGGCCGGCGAGATCCCTACCTCTCCGTTCTTCAACATCTTCACGCTCCTGCGCCTGGGGTCATTGGCCGAGGCCGAGGCGCGTCAGCTTGTCGCACAGCCTGCTGAACGCGTCGGTCGCGCCTTCAGCGATGACGAAGTGAACTTCATCCTCAACCTGGCCGGCACGTACCCCTATCGGCTGAACGTAGCGTGCGGGCTGCTGTACGAGGCGAAGCTGACCGGGCCGGTGGACTTCACGCGGGTGCGTCGGGAGTACGAAGCCGAAATTAGCGACGGCCGGGCGCCGCGGCCACGGCGTGAGGAGCCGTCGCCGGAGGGCCAGTGGGCCGGGACGATCTGGGCAGGTGTGCTGGCGTTTTTCTCGATCTTGATGACCTGGCTGAGCACGCAGGCCGGCAGTCCCATCGGACTGGTAGTTTCCGGAGCCTTGGGGCTGTTCGCGGTTGTGCTGTTCGTGCTTGACACGATTCCTGCCTTGCGCCTGCGGGGAGGCGCGCGATGACTGCTCGGAGCCGGAGACCCCCTATGGGCAAGTCAGCGTCGGCCACGGCTCCTCCCGCGCCTGCCCCGTCAGTGCTGCGCCTGGAGCCGGGCGCCACGTTGAGCGTGCAACTCCTACCGCCGCCGCAGGAACCGCCACGTCCGCGCCGGTGGCGGGGTTGGTTGATCGGCGGCCTCATCTTCGTGGGTGTTCTCGTCTTCTTCCTCTCGTTGTTCGTCTTGCCAAGAGTTTACGTTGATCCGGTCGCTGTTAGCGGCATTCCCGAACTTTCCATCAGTCTGACGTACCCAACCTACCTGGCGTTCGGTGACACCGGCGTGATTGACGTCACCGTGATTAACAACGGCAGCGCGATGATTACTGGAACAATGGTGTTGACCTTCACTGACGTGTTACCGGTGCAGGCTGCATCGCCGAAAATCACGGCCGTCTCTCTGCCGGAGCTGCCAGGCGGAGCCAGGCTGACAGAGCGAATGAGCATCGCATGGGGACGCTTTATGTGGTTCCGCGCGGAAAACGTGCCGTTCCAGGTGCTCATCGAGACCGATGGTCAGCGCGGAACTCTGCCGGCAAGCCAGCTTATCCGCGCCGCGCCGGTGCCCTTTCTCAGGACCATCTTCGATTGGCTGACCCGATCTTCGCTGCTGGCCGGCCTGCTGGCGTTCGTATGGGAGCAGATCAAGCCGCGACTGGCCGGCCGTCGGGAGCGGTGACGATGCTCGCTCCTCTCGCTCGTCTCTGGACTCCCCTCCGCGCTTTCCTCGCCGACTGACTGCGCCTCCTCTACTGGGTCTTCTTCAAGCCGACCGCGCTGCGTGCCTATGTCAATCAGATTGCTCCCGAACTGACTGCTGAACGTTTTCCCCGCGCGACCTGGCGCGCGCTGAGAACGAATCGTGATTTGCGAGGTTTCCTCCTGGATTCCTTGGCGGGCACAGTTCTGACGCCATTTGTGTCTATGACCGTCGCCGGTTTATTCTGGGTAACGCAAAACCACCACCGCGGCGGCCGCGATCTCATGACGGATTCCCACGTCTACCCCGGCCACCGCGCCCAGCTCGGCCAGGCGACTTCACGTCACGACCTCCCCGCGCCAGCGCTCTTGGAGGGCCATCGCCTCGGTCGGCGTGACGTCCCAAGGATGCAGTCACCGGATGTCCATGTGGCGATTTCACCTGGACACGGGCAACGATGGGTCGCCCAGGAGATTGAAAGTGAGGAGGATCTCCCGAACGCCGGCGTGCGTCGCGGGGAGGGCGGCCTGCGCCTGCAGCAGGATCTCGCCCAGCGTGCGCCCGTTCGCGTCGTTGGCCGACAGGCCGCGCGCCAGCTCGCGGGCCAGCAGACGCTGATCTTCCAGCACGGCCGCGCTGGAGGGCACGATCGCCGCGACCGCGCCGCCGCCGGAAGTGCGCAACAGGATTTCGCCCAGCGATAGCGTGGAGGGGTGCTGGAAGAAGCCGGATAGACACGTCAGGGTGAAGACGATCGGCAGCCGATCCCGGTTGGTCAGCTTGAGCGCATCCCCCGAGCCGAAGACCTTCTCTTTTGTCCACTGGCTCAGACTGCCGTGTCCGAAATAGCCTACCAGCCCGACGCCATCCGCGAATGCCCGGAGCAACGCCGCGCGCGCCTGCGCGCCATCGCCGGCCGAAGCGACCACCTGGGTCTCGTAGCCGGGCAAGCCCGTCGCAAATGCGCCGGCCTCGGTCTGGAAAGCGGGATCGGAGCCGTCGGCCAGCAGAAAGGCCCGTGCGCGCCACGCGCTATCTCCGGATGCGCTCGCAGCCGGATGGCTCAGCGTCTTGGCGACCATCGTCTTCATCTGTTCGACGGTCTGCGCGGGGAAGCGGCCCACCGCCAGGGCCGGCCGGCTGGCTGGGCCGTCATCGGGCAAAGCAAACCAGACATCGGACGCGGTGCGGCCCGTGTGAGCGGTCTCGATCAGCCTGGTCGGTATCAGATCCGCCTCGGGGCCTTTGAGATAGCCGCGCGGGTCGTAGCTGGCGTCTCCGGCCAGCAGCAGAAAGCGGGGCGCGGGCGGCGTCCACTGTGCGAGCGCGTGCCGCATGAACGCCTGGATCGCGGCAGGATCCCCGCGGCCGTAGCTGAAGGCGTCGTACACATCGCCCACGTCCACCAGCGCCACACGCAGCCCGGCCGCGGTGCGCGCGGCTATCAGCGGCTGCAACGCCTCGCGGAACTGCGGGGCTGTGACGATGATCAGATCGGCCCCGCCGGGCCAGGCGCGCAACTCGCCGGCCGGTCCGCTGGCCGGCAGGCGGTCGGCGGTCAATGGGCCGGCGGCCGGGATGATGGCGCTGGGTTGGCGCAAGCCGGACTGGGTGGCCAGCAGAAATCTCCGCGGGCCGTGGGCGTCTTGTGGGACCGAGAAGCGCACGAGGCCGCTTGCGACGCGGTGATCGCGCAAGGCGATCGGCTGACGGGGATTCGAGATGTCCCAGAGGGCCGCCACAGGCTCCTGTGGCCGCAGGCCATCCGCCGAGATGCGCGCTGCATACCCGGCCGCCTGGCCCTCGAACTCCAACCGCGCTTCATCGGCGACCAGTTTGCGCAGATAGTTCACCTCGACCCAATCCAGCAGCACGACATCGGCAGGAGCGCCGGTGTCGCCGGCCGCGGCCAGGACGAGCTGGTTGTCGCCGCTGCGCAACAGCCCGGCCGGCGCGATGGCCGTGATCAGGTGCCCGCCCAGGCCGTCCCAACGCGCATCGGCTATCGGCACGGCGTTCAGCGTCAGGGTCAGGTGGTGATCTGGGTTGACTGCCGCGGAGGAAGCGCCCCACACGCGCACCCGCAGGCGGGCCTCTCCGCTCGCTGGTTGCACGATCGGAATTTGGACCTGGATCTCGGCCGGCGCCAGGATCGAAGCCCACAGCCACGGATCGTCGCCCGGGCCCACCGTGGCCACATATTGCCGCTGCTCCTCCAACCGCACGGTGGCCGAGACAACCTCCGAGAGTACGGCGCGGTCCTCTGGGGCCGCCGATTGGACAGCCATGAACAGGGGCGCGGGCCGCCGGTCCTGGGCGGTAGACCGTCGTGTGAGCCAGTAGACGTTGTGCGCGGCGGCAGGCGAGTCGGGCGCCTGGCCGTAGAAGCGCAGCGAGCGGTCTTTGCTCTGGCCGATCAGCAGGAATGGGATCGGCTGGCCGCCGGCGCTGAGGTCTAGATCGTGTGGTTCGGCTGTCGCCAGATCGAAGCCGGCCGCGGCCAGGCCGCGCGCGGACACGTCATAGGCGCCATCCGCATCCACCAGCAGCTTGACTGCGGGGATGCCGCTCGCGGGAGACGCCGGTTGGCGGCCGGCCCGGCAACCGGTCATCGCGAGCAAGGCCAGGAGCAGCAACGCCGTCATCGTGACTGTCCTCAAAATCGCCCACCAAGTGCCAGGCACTTCGGAAGTGCCTGGCACTTGGTGGGTTTCATCCGCGCTGGCGCCGGCCGCGACATGAGTGGCTTCGCAGCCGCGCCGGGCAGGGGGGCGATGACGAGGATGTGGCGGGCGCGGGGTCATGTCTGGCGCCGTCTGCCGATTGGCAGCAGGCCCATCCGCCAGAGCAGGAGCGCGGCGAGGCCCAACAGCAGCGCCAGGCCCACCGCACCGCCGCCCAACCATAGCATCAGGCGGCTGGCAGCCGAGGTTCCAGGTGTCGGCGTCGGCGTGGGCTGCGAGCGCGTGGTTGCGCTGCGCGGTTGACCCGTTTCCTTGGGCGCGAAGACGAGCGGCGGCCTGGTGGGCGAAGAAACGGCTGTGGTTGTAGCGGCCGGTCCCGCGGTCTGCGCCGAGGGGGGCGTGGGGTTCGCCGTGGCCGCTGCAGCCAAAGGCGCGGGCGTTGCGCGCGGAGGCGTCGGAACAGCAGACGCCGGAGCGGCGGGGGGCGCGACCCCAGGCTGCGGCTGTCCCGTCGGCGTAGTGACCTGCACCGCGGCCGCCGACGCTCTGCCTGTGGGCGTGGGGCGCGGACCTGTTGGGGTGGCGGTCATCGCGCCGGCAGGAGAGACCGTCGCGCTCACGGTGGGTTGCGGCGTGTTGGTGTATTGACGCGTGGCGGTTGAGGGCGGCTCGGCAGTGGCTGTTGGCGTCTGCGTGGGCGTCCGGGTCACGGTGGGGGTAGCCGTCGAGCCGGAGGTCCCCGTCCCCGTTGGGGAGGCTGTCGCACTTGGGGAGGCTGTCGCACTCGCAGTGGCGGTTGGCGTGGTCAACTGGCCTGCCACCGCGCTGACCGGGCCGTGCATGTCGCCGCTGCTGTCCGACGCCAACTCCTTCAACCAGTAGTAGTAGGCGAAGCCGATCATCACCGCGGTGTCTGTATAAACGTAGGTCGCGCCGGTCGGTCCATCGCCTCGCGCCCCGACCTGGTAGATGTAGGCCTCTCCTGACGGCGGAGACGAGCTCTGTGTGCGATAGAGACGGAACGCGATCGTGTTCAGCTCGGTCGCAGTCTCCCAAAAGACCACGATCGGACCATCGCTCTGCGGCGTGGCCTTGAACTCGCTGAGCGTCACCGCCGCGTAGGCGGTCAGAGCCAATGCCAATACGACCAGTATGCTGAGGACGCCTGTCCTGAAAATCGCCTGCCGCCGCTCTGGTCTCGAGGCTTTAGCCGGTTTGGTGGTCGGCGGCAGAAACCGGCTAAAGCCTCGAATCCAGCCCACCTGTTTTTCATGCACCGTCCCACAGGGAGGCTGCGCACTGGCGCGGCGGCTGGCATGGGCGTCTGTCTTGAAAATAGCCCCGCTGACCTCACGCAAAGGCGCAAAGGACCGTTGAGCTCTTCTGACCGTCTCTGCGGCTTGGCGTCTTTGCGTGACCTTTTCATCGGCAGCAGGAGATGGTCGCATCATGGCTGTGACCCTTTCATCAGCAGCGGCAGCCGATAGGTCGGCATGTTCCTGGGCAGCCGCATGGCCGGGTCGCCGAACAACATCATTGTCGGGATCAGGTAGTGTGAGCCGTACTGTGCGTGGAAGCGTTGAGCCGTCAGCAGCAACGCCCGGCCCAGTTCGCGTGTCGGTTGCCGCAACCCATCAGGCGACTGCGAGAAGAGCGTGTCCATGAGCAATGTCCTGAATTGCATCTGGTCATAGGTCACGCCCAGGCCAGAAGGCGAGATGGCTGCGACAGATCCGCCGCCGGGCAAACGCTGCATCGTCTCCGCGACGCTGAAACGCGCCGGATCGGGGTGCGCGAAGTAGCCATCCAGACAGTTGAAGGTCATCACGACCGGCGTTCGGCCGGCGTTGCGCAGGCTGGCGATGTCGGCCAGTCGCCACACGCCTTCATTGGTCCACCGTTCCGGCGCGCCGTGTCCCGCATACTGCACCAGCCAGACGCCGGAGTTGATCGCCTCTGAGATCGCGTTGCGCGTGGCCACGATCTGGGCGCTCGTCGCGCCGGCGGGCAGATAGGCGCGCACGGCCGTCAGGTCGCCGGGCAGGTAAGCGCGGATCGCCTGATCGGACAGCGCGGGGAAGTCGCCGGCGCTGTCCGCGTTATCGGCCACGAAGAGCGCGCGGCGCTGCCACGGCTCCATCCTGACGCCTTCGTCATAGGCCACGATCTTGCCCACGACCGTTTGCGCCTCGCTCAAGGTATTGACCGCCAGCCGGCCCACAGCCACGTCTGGCGCGCCATCGCCGTCCAGATCGCCGTAGAGGGGATCGGCCGGCACCTCACCCTGCCAGGGATCTACCCACGCCAGGAAAGGCGGGATGGGATTGGGCTGCGGCGGATAGAGGGCTGGATTGAAGCCCTTGAAATTCCAGTGGCCGTCGCCCACCAGCGTCAGATACGCCGGCGCCGGGCCGGGCCAGTGATCCCGCGCCCAGAGCAACATGGCAGTGATCGCCCTGGGATGATAGACGCCCGCATTGAACTCGTCGAAAACATCCTGGATGTCGGCCACCAGCGCGCGGCGGCCGCGGCTGCGATGCCACTCAGCGAGTCGTTCGGCCGCGGGGCGCAGATAATCGGCGGTCACGAGCACCGCGTCCGCGCCCTCGACCGGCTGGCGCAGGCCGGTGGACGGCCGCAGACGCACCGTCGCCGGCCGGCCGGGGGCCTCTTGCGCTTGCAGCCAGAAGCGCGTCCCCACGCCGGCGTCCGCGCGAAAGCGAACCGTATAACCCCCGCCTCCCCCGCCGCTGGCCGCGCCGATCAATCGCCTGGGTGACGCCAGGTCGGTCACATCCCAGATCGCAACCTGCACCGAAGGCCAGCCGGCCGTCGAATACTCGTGCGCGCCGGAGATCTCGACGCGGAAGTCCAACTGGCCTTCCCAGGCGCGGAACAGACGGCGATAATCCAGCTCCCAGAAGTTGACGTAAACATCATCCGCGTTGATGCCGGCCGGGTTCAGCGCAGCAACCGTGACCGTGTTCACGCCGCTGACCAACAAGCTGGACTGGGCTGTCGCGGTGAAGACGTATCGCGTGTGACCGTCCCAGGTCTCATCCAGCAGGAATGTTCCGTTCAGGCCGATCGCGGTGCGGTGGTCCGGGTTGATCGTGTTCTGGCTGGCGCGGCCGACCTCTTCGACGCGCAGCGTGACGGTGTAACCGTTCGCAGGGTGCGGCACGGTGAAGGGAAACGTGCGCGTGACCCCCGCGCCCGCGCCGATGGGGGTCAGCCTGGCCCAATACCAGGTGTCTTGCGTATCCAGGTTGAGCGAGTGCAGCGTGTACCAGAGCAGCGATTGCTCAGCGCGGACGGTCGCGGGGAAGTTGGCCGGCGGGTCGAGATCGCCGGCCGGGGTCGCGTCCACGTCGGGGATGCGCGGGCCAGGCGCAGCGGCCGCCTCCAGCCAGTAGACCCGCTCATCGGTGTACTTCTGTTCCATCTCGGGTCCGCGAAAACGCTGGCCGAAGAACTCGACGTAGTCGCCGGGGTCGAAACGGCCGTCCGCCTCGCCGGTCACGCGGATGGCGACCGGCTGGCCCAGGCTGGTCATGGCAAAGCGCCGCGGGTCAACGGTCGCCGGATCTATCCCTGCCGTGGTCAGGTCGGCCGGGGTCAGTCGCACGATGCCGTCCGCGACGACGCCGATGCGCAGGCGGATTTCTGTGGTCTGGCCGGCCGCCGGCCGTGCGAGCGCGAGCGCCGCGAGCACGATCAAGAAGCAGCAAATTGATAATCGCATAGGGGTCATTGTAGCGCAGGGGGAACAGTCTGGCAAAGCGACGGGCCGCGGCGAACGACTTAACGCAGAAGCGGGCCGGCATGAAGAAGCTAACACAGCCGGCCCGCTCGTGAACGGGTTCGGAATCGTCCAGCGGCGCTCACGGCGCCGGACGACGAATGATGACGCTAGGCCATGCGTCGGCGCAGCAGCAGAGCGCCAGCGGCAACCAGACCCACCAGGGCAATGACCCCCGCTACCAATGGCCAGTTCAGCGCAGGATCAGAGGAACGAAAGGTGGTCAGGGTGACCGCGTTGGGGTTGGTGATCATCAGATAGGGCCTGAACGCATAGTTACCCACGACAGTCTGGTCTTTTGAATGCATGCGAACCAATACAGTGCCCTCGCCGCAATTGCCAGTCAGCGCCAAACCAAAACTAGCCACATTATCACCATCAGCCTGTTGCTGCAGGTAGTTCGTCAGACTGGCGTCATCAAACGTGATCGTGGCTGGAGCGGTTGGAGGAACCGCGATGCTCTGGATGAGAGTCCCCATGGCGGAACCGTTGGCAGCAGTGACGCTACTCTCCGACCAAGAATCGTCGATTACTTGATAGAGAGTCATCTGCGGACCGCCGGGCGGTGCTACACCCAGGTTGACGAGATCTACTGTCAAGGTCATCGCGGCTGAACCAATGACTTGACCCGCCGGAATATCAGCCAGGTTCCACTTCAGGTAACTCCAGCGGGTTCGACTCGCCGCGCAGTTTGGGGTTCCCGCTTCCACGCGCAGTTTGTCAGTGTTCTGAGTCAACCCCGGATTCATGGAGTAGACAGATGCATCTTCACTGGGAAGACCTGAGGCTAAGGCAAACACCAGGCCCCCCAGGCTTGCGAACAACCCGAGTACGAGCGAAGCGATTACAAGACGTTTCCTGGCAGACATGGCCTTCCCTCCGAGTTGGGTTAGGATTAGTGAGACCGAGCGATCGCCGGTCTGATAGCATCAAGGAGTCGGCCAGGTGGTGAGGCCGCCAGATAGCAAACAGAGACGATAAGGAAAGCCTATCTTCGTGGCAAAGTTGTCTCCCTCGCCATCCTGCGGATACCATGCCTTATAGCTCTGCGTAGCCGCATTCCACTCAAGTACTTGCGAGACATTGCCGACGGAGATTGCCAGTTGGTCCGCTGTAGAAATATCAGAGCGATTGAGAGGGATGGAGATGTCGTTGATCTTGCAGCCTGCAGCAGTAGGACGTACCAGTGAGAACTGAACACTTCCCTGAGCTGGCACATCTCCCACAAAGCTAACTACGCTCGCTGCAGTGCTGTCTACCACCAGGCGATAGACTCCGCCAACTACGAGACCAAAATTGTCCCCTTCACCATCTTGAGGATACCATGCACGATATCCGCTGGAGCCCGCATTCCAGGTAAGCACCTGCTGAACTCCAGCGCCAACGATGCTCGCCAAGCCATCAGCATCGAAATTCTTCCCTGCAGCAGTGAACTGCTGAGCCGCGTTGAGAGGCATGGCAATGACGTTCAGCTTGTTAGTCGCTGCTGGCGCGATTACAGAGGAAGCCGATTGAGTACCTACCGTAAGGATTGTATCGTGGCCGATCGCAGAGATATCGGCCCTTGAACTAGCTTGGGGTCGCGCCAGCATCGCCAAAACCCCCAGACCGATCAGAAGGCCGAATGTGACAAGAGTGGTTAGAAACCGCTTCATGGGACTCCCTCCTTACTGCGGCTTGCGTCACACATTCCCAATCGAGGTGATGCCAGTATACTCCCATAACGCGGGCGGTGTCAATAGGGAGTTTGGCCCGAATTCACCCCATCGAAGCTATTTCTTCTTCCACAGCCCGGCCGGATCGGTCAGGTCGGGGATGAGGAAACGCTTACCCAATGGGGATCCGGCGCGTACTTCCAGCGGAGCTTCGTAGATGATGGCTGGTGTGTGGTAAGGCTTGCGGTCTGGCTTGGGCACGGCAGGCTGTGTCTTCATGAGATGCCTCCTGGCAAACACGGCTGGTCGTCAATTCCCTCTTGGGCCTACAGTGAAGTCATTCGAGTGTGTAGATCATACCACAAGATCGCACAATGTCAAGTTGCGTAGTCCACCAACAGCAATTCCAAATGTGGTTTGGCGGCGGCGCATCGGCGTGGTAAAATAGCTTTCTGTCGTCGCTCCATCCTTAACAGGAGTAGCAGATGAGTACCGACCTCTCGCACGCCAAGCTCACGGCGTTGCTCGCCACCACCTTTGCGGCGTTACCCGAGCATCGGCGGGGCCAGAACTGTGTCTCTACGCTGGCCGATGCGGCCTGGGCCGCGTTCACCGTCTTCTTCACCCAAGCCCGTTCCTTCCTGGCACGCCGACGGGATGCCCGCTGGCCGAATGGGCGCGCCAATGCGACCACGCTATGGGGCGCCCACCAGACGCCGAGCGACCCGCAGACCCGCAACTTGCTCGATCCCCTGGCGTCCGAGCGCTTCTATACGCCGTTCGCCATCATCCTGCAGCGGCTCAAGGCGGGAGGCTACTGGCGGGCGTACCAGGCCTTCGCCAATAACCTCTTGGTGGGGTTGGACGGGGTGCAGTCCTTCGCTTCGACCACCATCCATTGTCCGCACTGGAGTCCCAGCACGCATGGCGACCAAGTGCACTACAGCCATGCGGCGCGGCTGCCGGTGTTGGTGGCGTCGGGCAATCCGCAGGTCATCTCGCTGGAACCGGAGTTCATCACCCCGCAGGACGGCAGCGCGAAGCAAGACTGCGAACCGCAGGCGATCAAACGCTGGATCGTGCGCCATGCCACCGCTTTGCAGCCCTGCGAGGTGACAATTCTCGCAGACGACTTGCACTGTCAACAGCCCCTCTGTGCCCTGTTGCGCGAGCATCACCTCAACTTCATCATGACCTGCAAACCCGACTCACACAAAACCCTGTATGAAGAGGGCGCGCTGTTAGAAAAGATCGGCGGCGTCAGCCACATCACCCTGCGGCATTGGAACGGCAGCTTCTATGAGCAGTGGCAGTGTCGCTATGTCAACCAGGTGCCGCTGCGCGAAGGCCGCGATGCCCTCCAGATCAACTTCTGCGAGGTGACCATCACCCACCCCCAGACCAACGAGGTGCTCTCTCACAATGGCTTCGGTACCAACCACACGATCACCGCCGACACGGTCAAACCGATCATCCAGGCTGGCCGCGCCCGCTGGAAGACCGAGAACGAGAATCACAACACCCTCAAGAATCACGGCTATCATCTGGAACACAACTACGGTCATGGGCAGCAGCACCTCGCCACCGTCCTGATTGTCCTCAACGTGTTGGCCTTTCTGTTCCACACGGTCATGGACTTGACCAGTGAGAAGTATCGCCAGCTCCGCCAAGAACTGGGGGCGCACATCACGTTCTTTGACGACATCCGCACCCTCATGCGCTACTTTCAGTTTGCGAGTTGGGAAGACCTCCTGGACCGCATGCTGATGGGGCTGGGCTTGTC
>VGOD01000167.1 GCA_016876015.1 Chloroflexota bacterium | reverse complement strand
GTCCACGAAGATCAGCTCGGCGCCGGCGGCCTCCAACGCCTCCAGGTTCTCAGGGTAGTAGAAGGTGAAGGCGCGGTCGCGGAAGATGGCGATGCGGATTTGCGATTGCGGATTTGCGATCTTGGATTGCGGCTTGCGCGCTGTGCCCTGATCGGTCTCGGCAAGAAGGGGGGCGGCGCGGGCGATGGCGATGATGGCGTCCAGATCGCAGTGTCGCTCGACCGCGGCGCGGCAGGCGGCGATGGCGGGGAGCAGGCCCGCGTCTTCCTCGCGTGGAACCAGGCCCAGGTGACGATCGGGGATGACGAGGCTGGCGTCACGGGGCAGCGCGCCGAGAACCGGAATGCCGCAGTGATGTTCGATGGCGGCGCGCAGTTTGGCTTCGTGGCGGCGCCCCGCGACATTGTTGAGGATGACGCCCGCGATGGGCGTGTCAGACTCGAACGTCTGATAGCCGTGGACCAGCGCGGCGACGCTCCGCCCCATGCGGGCGGTGTTGACGACGAGGAAGATTGGGGCAGCGAGCGCGCGGGCGACGGAGGCCGTACTGCCGAAGGCATCGTCGGTGTCGAGCAAAGAACTGTTTGTAGTTGCGACTTCAGTCGCTTCCCACCAACCCCGACGACTGAAGTCGTCACTACGAGCATTGGCGTCCGTGCGGCTCAATGTGACCCCATCGTACAATCCGTGATTACCTTCGATCACGCTGATGTCGGCTCCCGCTACGCCGCGGGCAAATGCGGCGCGCAGCGTCGCGTCATCGCCGCAGAAGAACGGATCGAGGTTGCGACAGGGCCGGCCGGCAGCTTCGCTCAGCCATGAGGGGTCGATGTAGTCCGGCCCCTTCTTGAACGGCTGGACGATCAGGCCACGCGCGGCGAGGGCCGCACAAAGGCCCAGGGCCACAGTGGTCTTGCCGCTGCGGCCCTGGGGTGCGCCGATGATCAGGCGTGACAGAGAATGGACCTCCGAGGTCTCTGAGAGCTCGGATGGCTCGATGGGGAGCAATTTACAGCTCCGTGATGGTGATAGCCCCTTCCTCACAGCCCGACTCGCACGAGTAACAGCCGATGCAGTCGTCGGGGTCGCCCTTGAACATCGCATATTGCTTGTCGCCTTCTTCGGCCATGGCGATCAGCTCGTTGGGGCAGGTGTCAACGCAATCGCCGCAGCCTTCGCACTTGGCGACGTCCACAGTGATGACGTACATGGAATCAATCCTCCTGGGTATTGGTGCCGGTTCTCGCTTCGGAACCGCGTGTAGTGTAACAGCCTTGTCGCGCACTGAGAATGACGACGGTCACATTACGGCGCGTGAAGGGTGAAGCGTCGGGCGTCAAACGTCAAACGTCAAACGTCAGGCGTAGGACGGTTAGTTTTTCTGCCATACGATCGCAGCGGCCACGAGCTCGCTGAGGTTTTGCACTTTGACGCCCAGCTTGTAGTGTCTGTTGATCTCCATGAGCTGATCCAGGCAGTTGTGGCACGAGGTGGCGACGATCGCCGCGGCGGTCGCTTTGATCTGCTCGGCCTTGGTCTTGGCCGCGGCCATGCGTTGTTTGGCGAATTCGGTCATGGCCAGCATCCCGCCTCCGCCGCCGCAGCAGAAGCTCTCGATGCCGTGCGGCTCCATCTCCACGAAATCCATGACCGTACGCGCCAGGATGAAGCGCGGCTCCTCGACGATGCCGCCGCTGCGAGCCTGATTGCACGGGTCGTGGAAGGTCACGCGGCGCGTGTTGACCGTTGGGTCCACCTTCAGCCGGCCCTCTCGGATGTATTGAGCCATCAACTCGACGAAGCTGACCACGCGGAACGGATAGCGATGGCTGCTCCAGTTCTCGCCTTCCCACCGCTGCGCTCGATAGCCGTGGCCGCATTCAGCCATCGCCAGCGCCTCCGCGCCGAGGTGGTTGACGGCCTGCTCCACTCGGCTCGCCAGTTGCGCGCCGGTTTGTGGGTCGAAGGCGAAGAGCGCGTAGTTGGTCGCATCCCAGCCCTCGGTGCTCACGGTCCAGTCTTCGCCGGCCGCGCTGAAGATCTTGGCGGCCGCCTGGATCAGATAGGGGTAGTACTTGACCTCGCGCGGGTTGAAGGTGTAGACCACGCGGGCGTGCGGCTTGTTGATGGGGATGACCGCGCGTGGATCATTCACTTCGGCCTGCAGCTCCTCCTCCATCCATTTAAGGGTCTCCACGAAGTCCTCTTCACTGACCCCCATGTTGTTGCCGTGCTCCAGATGCACGTTGATGGTCGCCTGCAAGCCCTTGGGCGTCATTCCCAGCTCGGTGAGCACCCCGCGCGCCAGCCCGAGGATCTGAACTGGATCTACGCCCATCGGGCAGTTGATCCAACAGCGGCGGCACATGGTACACGCACCGTAAGCCAGATCAACCCATTCCTGCAACAGCTCTTCATCCAGGTCTTGGGCGCCTACCCAGCCCGGCGCCACGCGGCCCAGCCAATCTACCGTGCGTTTGTACACCTTGCGCACGCGATCCATCTTGTATACCGGCGACATCTTCGGATCTTCGGTCGCCAGGTAGTAGTGGCAGGCGCTGGCGCACTGCCCGCAGTGCACGCACACTTGCAGGCTGGTGACGGCCTGACGGGTGAGGCGTTTCCTGAACAGCTCCATCGCCCGTTGGGTAAGTTCTTTGTCGTCGCTCATGAAATCCTCAGAGACGTATACAGCCCTATTGCGCAACGCCGCGGCGTCCCAGGTAGGAGCCGTAGAAATAGCGTGCGAACGGATAGTAGATGTAGTGCGAAATTTTGGTGAAAGGTACGATGGCGATGATGACCGCCACCAGGATGAAATACAGTTCCGTCGCTGCCGGCAGATGCAGGGTCGCCAGAGCGCACGTGATGAAGAGCAAATTGGCCATGACCAGGGCGAAGTAATCATCGGGCGAGCTGATGGCGCGCATCCTCGGCTCGCGCACGCGCTTGACCAGCCGCAGGAGGCCGGCGATCAGCGCCAATGCCTGCGACGTGATGACCAGGGCAATCACGGTCGGCGTGAGCCACTGCGGCGCCAGTGAGATCACGAACGACATAGCGATCATCACCGCGATGCCGACATGAAAGACCGCGAACTCGATCCATTGAATAAACCCGGTGCGCGTGGTCTCCATGGACCAGGGCCGAAACATGGTAGTCATGGCCAAGGCCGCCCCGCGCAGGCTATCCCCCTTGGGGCGCGCCAGGTCACGCACCAGGCGAAAACGCATGATCCACACGATGCGCACGACGTAAACGGCCGCCATGAAGGCCAGCGAGTATAAATGCAGACGCTCGATAAGCATCAGTCCTCCGAACAGCGATTCCGATTCAATGCAAGCCTGGGCCTACACGCCCAGGCTTTTCGGACAGCAGCGGCACGCTTCGGGCAACGCAGGCAGGGTCAGCGCATCGCCGTCCACAGCCGCCAGCAACAAAGCGGACCGGCCAGCCGCTTTGCGGTTCTCGAAGCGCCGGCTGAACGCCCGCCGCGGTGATCCCTGCCAGGCCGCCAACAGGCCGTCGCGCACGTTGCCAAAGCTCAGCGGCCGCAGCGGACAAATTCGACCCTCGACAAAGCGAGGAATCTGGCCCATGACCGGCATGCCCAGATAGACGCACGGCGCCACTGCGCCCGTCTGATTGATGAAGGCGGTCTCAGTCGGCCGGGCATCGCACTCCAGAACATTGTCGTTGGTCACGAGTGGATACGCTCTGAAGGTCAATCCCAGCCGTTGCGCTTCGGCTTCGGCCTCGGCCACCAGCGTCAGGTGAGCCGTCTCTGGCTGCGGCCCGAAAACGGCCAGCGCGTCGAGATCTGGCATGGCCGAATAGGTCAGGTTGGTTGCGACGACCTCGTCGGCAGCCAACCCCGCGGCCAGCCGGACGAACGCGGGCAGCTCGTGCAGATTGGGCCGCATCATCAAGAAATGCAGTTCAAGGTGCGGCGTGTTGGCCCAGCCGTTCGTTTTGCGCACCGCCAGGTTTTCGACGTTGGCCACGAGCCGGCGGAAATGCCCACCGCGGCGCAGCGACTCGTGCACGGCCTGGGTCGCGCCCGCGAAGGAAATCGAGAGGATGTCCACCCCGGCATCGGTCAGCCGGCCGGTGTTCTCTTCGTCCAGCAGCTCGCCGCAGGTGGTGAATCCCACGCGGCAGCCCGCGGTCTTGGCTAATCCGATCATCTCCCAGAGATGGGGATGGAGCAACGGCTCGCCCCAGCCCTGCAGGTAGATCACCTCGAAACGCGCCAGGTGTGGACCGATGTGATCGCGGTACACCTCCCACGGCAGGTCGCCGCGCAGCCAATAGCTGGCCAGCGCCTGGTTGGGGCAGAAAGCGCAGTCCTGCGCACAGCGACTGGTGACCTCTATCTGGAGAACAGGCCAACGGCCGGCCGTCTGCGCCTGGCCGCGTCTGCGCTCCAGCAGCCTGCCTACCCAAGAGAAGAATGTGGTCTCCGTCATATACCTGTTGCTGCCGACTATCGGTACTTGACCGCGATCTTCTGCGCGGCGTCGAGCGCCTGGGCCAGGGCTTTCTGGCTGGCAGCCTTGTCCTGCACCTGACGCGCCAGCGCCAACGACGCCTCGGCCGGCGCGAGCGGATCGCCGCGGACACGGGCAGCGAGCGCCATGTTCAGCGCCCGGTCGAATGCGGCCCGATCGCCGCCGGCCGCCACGGCCCGCAGGACGCGAGCCTTATCAACTTCGCGGTCCAGACGCTCGACCAGGGCCAGGCTGGCCTGCGGATCGCGGCCGGCCAGAGCCACGGCCAGGTCGCGCAGCGGGAGGGGATCGTGCAGTTCCACGGTCGCGGCGAGCGCAGCCTGGGTTTGGCCCAGGCCGGCAAGCGCCTGCACGCGCGCGTAGGGAGATGAGATGCCGCTCGCCAGCGTCGCGTCCTTCCGGCCGATCGCGATGGCAGCCAGGGCCCGATCGGCCAGGGTGCGGTCGGCGATTCGTCGTGCGGCTTCCGGGTTGCGCCAGGCCGCGGCGATGGCGGCCTGCGCATGGCTCCGGTCGAACGGGTCGGCGATGGAGAGGGATGCGGCCCAGGCATCCTCGAACGCGGCCATCCCCAGCAGCGCGGCGGTCCGCGTCTCGGGTCGCTGTGGGCTGATGCGTTCGACCAGGGCTGCGTTCCCCGAGGCGGCCGCGATCTCGGCCAGGGCATAGTCCGCCTCGACACCCTGAACATCGTTGAGAGCTGCGGCGGCTTCGGCAAACCAGGTCGCGTTCCGGGCGGCGGCTGCCGCCTCCCGCAGGCTACGGCTGCGCTGCACCGGGTCGGCGATCAGGCGGGCGGCGCTGGCCGCCTGCTCGTAGAGTGCCTTGTCGCCCGCGACGGCCGCCGCTTCGCGGAAGGCCCAACTGCGCAGCGCGGGATCGTGGATGCGACCGGCGGTCTCCACGGCTGTGGCCGCGTTCAGCCTGGCCCACTCGGCCGCGATGCCGCGCAGGTCGAGGTCGCGGTAGATGCCGGTGTTCTCCTCGGCGACGGCCGCGGCCTGCGCCAGGATGCGCTCGCTGCGCGGCTTGTCCACTGTCGCCCACTCTGATGCGATCAGCCGCAGGCCCCAGGCGCGGCCACGGCCGCTTTCTAGCCGATCAGCCGCCAGGAGCGCCTTTTCTGTGGCCGCAGCCGAGCCGATGGCGATCTCCTGGACGCGTTGCGCCTCGCCCCAAAGGGCCGGGGCCGCGATCTGCGCTTCGCCGGCGGCGGCCAGGGCAGCGGTCAGGGTCTGCTCGGCCGCCGGCCGATCGGCGCCGGCCTGGACTGCGGCGACGCGCGCCAGCATCCATGCGCGCGCCTGGCCGCGTTCGGCTGCGTCGGCGACGCGCTTGGCCTGGTCCAGGACTGCCTGGCGCTCTGTTTCCTCTGCGCTGAAGCTGGCGACCTCGCGCGGGAAGACGCGGAAGATGGGCAAGGCGAAGAGCGCCAGGACCAGCCCCACGAGGAGCACGGCGCGCCAGCCTGGACGGAAGGCAAAGACGCTGCCGCCGGCAAACCGGGAAGCGGTGCGCAGCCCCCAGGCCAGCGAAATGAGCAGCCCGGCCGTGAGCAGCGCGGCCACGATCAAGATGCGGGTCTGCCGGCCCGCGTCCTCCAGCCGGTTCAGCGCGCTATAGCTCTTGCCTAGCTGATAGCGCAGCGCGCCGGCCTCGGCAGCGTAGGCTTCCACGCTGGTCAGCGGGGTGTCCAGCAGGCGATGATAGCTTTCGCGCAAGGCCGTCACGCGCGCTGCGATCTTCTGAGCTTCGGCGGTCTTCGGCGCGTTGGCCTGGCCGCGTTCGAGCGCCAGCAGCAGGCGCTCGGTGTAGTAGCGTTCCTCGCGGATGGCCACAGAGGCCGGGCAGGGGTTGATCGCCTCGCGCTCGATGCCGCCTTGCCAGCGATCAGTGCGCGCCAGCAGCGCATCCGTAGCCGTGTGGCAGGCGACGCAGTAGTTACCGGCGCCCGCGGGCAGCAGTGCGGCGGCGCGCGCCGGTTGCGCCCACGCGCAGAGGCTCGGCGCCAGGACAGTGAACAGCAGTGCGAAACGCAGGGTCGCCCAGGCGCGGCCGGCATCGCAATGCCGGCCCGATAGAGCCTGGCCGCCTCTCGGAGGAGGTTGGCCGCGTTGCGCTACGCAGGATGATGACATGCGGGTGTCCTTCGTCGTGATCTCCACTACTCATCGCGCGGCGCGGCCGCGATCCAGCGCACCATCAACACGTACGCGATCAGAACCGGGCCAGCGACTGCAAAGACGATGAGCGAACCGATGCCGGCAGTGTCAATGATCCAGTGGGCCATGGGAGATGCTCCGTATTGCGTAGTGCGTATTGCGTAGTGCGTGCTGTCGGAATCTGCAACCGGAAGTCCGAAATCCAAAATCCAAAATCGGAAATCCAAAATCTAAAATCGCACCGCGGCCATGTTGCCGACGAAATCGGGCAGGCCTGTGTGACCCAGCAGTTGGCGCACCGCGGCCGCTTCGCCGGTGTGATACCAGTAGTGGTAGGTGTTGCGCAGCAACATGGCGCCGATGTTTTCGGCGACGGGTTGGCCGCTGCGCAGGAAGTGTGTTGGCAACTGCTCCGCGGTGAGGGTCTCCAGGTAGCGGTCAGCCGCGGCGGTGGTCGCGCGCCACGCGTCCCACATCTCGTCGAGAGGCGGCGTGCTGGCGGGCTTGCCGAAGCCGACCAGCTCGTGCAAGCCAGCCACGACAGACTGGCCCTGGGCCAGCTCGACCCAGTAGCGATGCTCCTGGTTGGCCAGGTGGCCGACCAGCCAACTGATGCAGTTCATCGGCAAGAAGCGGCGGCGGGCCTCTTCGTCGGTGACGCCTGCCAGCCCGCGCGCGAACTCGCTGCGGGCGAAGCGGAGTTGGGTGACGAGGGGGTGGATGGACATGGCGGCCTCTGGGTGATTGGTAGATTGGTAGATTGGTAGACAAGGAAACAGGGACGCTTGACGTTTGACGTTTAGCGTTTGACGTTTGACGCCTCACGCCACCCCCATCAACTCCCGCGCTTTCTGCCGCACGGCTTCCACGTGTTCGCCTTCTTCGACTTCCCAGATCGAGATGGCCGGGAAGAGCTTGAAGAAGAGCAGGAAGAGCATGGCGAAGAGCGACAGCGACGCGGCGGTGATGGCGATCTCGGTGATGGTGGGCGTGTAGACGGCGTATCCAAAGCCCAGCGATGGCCGCGTGAGGGTGGGTGCGATGATGGTGAAGCGTTCGATCCACATCCCTACCGCGATGGCCACCGCAGCGATGAGCGTGCCGGCCGGGGTTCGGCCCTGCCGGCGCAACAAGATGGCGAACGGGATGATGAGATTACAGGCCAGCATGGCATAGAACCAGGGCGCATATTCCCCCGTCAGCTTCGCCTGGATGACGTGCTGCTCATGCGTGACGGTCCCATAGCCGGTGGTCAGGTATTCGGCCAGCGTGAAATAGCCCCAGAACGCGCTCATGACGAGCAGTAGGATGCCCAGGTAGTTGTATTGCTTCGCGCCGATCCACGGTTCCAGCCGCCACGCCTTGCGCACGATCGTCATGAAGATGAAGAGCATGGCGATGCCGGAGAAGATCGCGCCGACGACGAAATAGGGCCCCAAGATGGTGCTGCGCCACATCGGCTGCATGGTCATGCCGAAGATCCATGAGACGACAGTGTGCACCGAGACCGCGATGGGGATGATCAGGATCGCCATGATGCCGATGGCGCGCTCCAGACGGCGATGCTGCTCGTGGCTGCCATGCCAGCCGAGAGAAAGGACGCGGTAGAGGTGGTAGCGCCAGTCGCTGACCGCTGACGGCTGACCGCTGACTTCTGACCCCTGACCCCTGCCCCCTGCCCACCGATCCCGCAGCCGCGCCAGATCGGGAACCATCGGCAGATAGAGGTAGAGGGTGCTGCTGAGCAGGTAGACGCTGATGCTCGTCACATCCCACAAGAGCGCCGACTGATATCGGCCCCAGATGAGCAGATAGAGAACGCGCTCTGGCCGGCCCAGGTCAATGATGATGGACATGGCGCCGAGTAGCAGCGCGAAGAAGGTGATCGCCTCGGCGATGCGGGTGATGGGCCGCCGCCATTCAGCCTGGGTGACGCGCAGAATCGCGGAGATCAGCGTGCCCGCGTGGCTGATGCCGATGAAGAAGACGAAGTTGGTGATGTAGATGCCCCAGTAGACCGGCCGATTCATGCCGGTGACGCCCAGTCCCAGGGCCCACTGCCGCACCAACGCGATCACCCCCAGCGCGCAGATCGCGGCCAGCGCCGCGATCACCAGCCAGAACTGCATCGTCGTCTGGCGCAGGGGGTTGAGCATAGTGCGTTCCAGGTCGGTTTCCCGATCCTTAGCCATCTCGTTTGCTCCCGTGAGTGGTGGATTGGTAAATCGGCAAGCTACCAAGTCACCAACCTGCCAATCTACCCCTGCTTCAAATAATATACCTTCGGCTCTGTCCCCATCTCCTCCAACAGCCGGAACGCGCGCGGGCTGTGGGAGAGCTGGTAGACCAGGCGGTTCGGATCGTCCAGGTCGCCGAAGTAGCGAGCGCGACCGGTGCACGTCTGCACGCAGGCCGGCGCGTAGTCGGTGGCGCTGAAGGGCCGGCCTTCGGCAGCGGCTTTTTCCTCGGCATGGCGGCGGCGGTGGATGCAGAAGGTACACTTCTCCACAACGCCTCTGGGACGCGGCGCGACCTCGGGATCCGGGTTGAGGTGCGCCTTGAGCGCGGCCGGCCATTCCGGCGCATACCAGTTGAAGTAGCGCACCTGATAGGGACATGCCACCGTGCACATCCGGCAGCCGATACAGCGAGCGTAGTCCACCATCACGAGGCCCTCGGCGTTCTTGTAGGTCGCGCGCACCGGGCAGACATGAGTGCAAGGCGGATTGTCGCACTGTTGGCACGGCCGCGGCACGAGCAGTACCTTCACCCTGGGGTATTCCCCTTCGACAAAGGGCAGCACCTCGTTCCACAGGATCGCCCGATCACGGCTGGCCTGGTCGGGGCCGGCCGGCGGCGTGTTATTCTCCATGCGGCAGGCTGCGGTGCAGCTCTGGCAGGCGAAGCATTTGTCAAGGTCTATGACCATTCCCCAACGGGTCATGTGGACTCCTTGTACACCTTAACTCGCGTCACCCCATCGCCTGCACGCAGTTGGTTGACGTTCGCGCCGATGATGATGTTCGTGGCGCTGTCGCGGCCCCATTTGACGCGTGTCTGGTGGCCCAGGCCGGGCGGCAGATAGACCGCGTTGGGCCAGATGCCTTGGTAGAGGCGCACCGGAGCCCGCACCTTGCCTGTTGGCGACTCGACCCATACCAGGTCGCCGTCCTTCAAGCCGAGCGCCCGCCCCGCGCGCGGATTGATCTCCACCCAGCTCGACCACTTCACGTGGCTTTGGAGGCCATAGCACTCCTGGAGCGTAGGCAGAATGCCATACCAGCCGTGGGGATGTGTGATGAGCGATTGTGTCACCAGCAAGAAGGGGTAGCTGCGCTCATCCGCAGCGGCGACGGGCGTCTCGAAATGCGGCAGGCACGCCAGGTCGGTCGCCAGCGTGGAGCGGGCCGCTTGGCGATCGAGCACCGCGTAGAGCTCGCGCGAGAAAAAGTCGAACCGGCCATCTTGCGGTGCGCTCAGCCGGTCGCGGCCGACAACCGCCCGCCAGGCCGCGCTGCCGGGCTGGGCATGGAAGTAGACCATCTCGGACCAGACTGCGTTCTCCGCGAACCTGGTCCGGTCCATGTCAACAGCCGCCAGTCGATACTCCATCAGCTCGTGATAGGAGCGCCACGGCAACGCGGTCGCGACCGGCCCACCCAGCCGCGCCGCCAGATCCAGCAGCACATCGCCGGGGTTGCGGGTATCGTGGACCGGTTCGACCACCGGCTGGCGCAGCGACACGCCGGCATAGCCTGCGCCCTCCACGAAATCATCGCCCCAGATCTCCAGAAAGGTGCTGGCGGGCAAGATCAGATCGGCGTGGGCGGCCGTTTCGTCCATCGTGGACGCGAAACTGACGACGAACGGGACTTTGGTCAGCGCCGCGGCGAACCGACCGCCGTCCCCCTGCTCGTAGACCGGATTGGCGTTGAGAATGAAGAGGGCGTTGAGCGGATAGGGATCGGCAGCGAGGATGCGGTCGGCCAGGCGAGAGCCGACTGTGAGCAACGGCAGGCTGCCATCATCAATCGGCTCCTGCGCCAGACCTGCTTTTGCGACGGCATCCGGGTTGAGCGCGGGCCAGTCGGCCAGCCTGGGAAAACGCTGCACGAGCACGCCGCCGGCCGCGTCTATGGCGCCGATCAGGGCATTGAGCGCGTGCACTGCCATGGCTGCGTATACGTCGAGGCCGCCGTCGGGTTCGGTCGGCATGATCGCCACCGCGGGCCGATGCGTGGCGAACTCGCCGGCCAGGCGCGCGATGTCGGCCGCGGGCACGCCGGTGATCATTTCCACGCGGTCGAGGGTATAGCGCTCCGTCGCCAGGCGCCGGAAGCCCATGTGGCTGGCCCCAGACTCATCGGTGAAGTCCTCGAATCCGAAAGTATAGTCCCGGACGAAGTCTTTGTCGTACAGGCCGCTGCTGATGATGACGTTGGCCATGCCCAGGGCCAGCGCGGCATAGGCGCCTGGCCGAATGGGAACCCACTCATCGGCCTTGACGCCCGTCAGCGCCAGGCGGGGATGCACGGCGACCGTCTTGCCGCGCTCGGGCCGGCCGCGACGCATGAAAGCCAGCCCGGACAGCGCCGTGATGAGGTGCCGGCTCGATTCCAGCAGGTTGCCGCCGAAGGTCATCACATAGCGGGCGTTGTTCAGATCGTAGATCGGATAGCCGTTGATGCCCTGAGTGAGGAACATCGCCAGCCGGGCGGTCTGCTCGTCTGGGCTTTCGAGCGAGATGGCGTTGGGCGAGCCGTAGGCGGTCATGAACTGCCGCACCAATGGCCGCAGCGAGCCGCGGGCGTCGCCCAGCATGAAGCCGACCGTGTGAGCCTGGCCCGCGCGGCGCAATTCGCCCAGCTTGCCGGCGACCAGCCCCAGCGCTTCTTCCCAGGAGATCTCGCGAAACGTGGGGAGCTTTGAGTTTCCCGAGACCGAGACCTTTGAGGTCTCCAGGACCTCCAAGGTCTTGACCATGGGATGGCGGATGCGTTCGGGGCTGTAGAGCATCTCCAGCGCTGCCTGGCCGCGCAGACAACACACGCCCTGGTTAAGTGGGTGGATGGCGCTGCCTTCCACTTTGACCGCGTGGCCATTGACCACGCGCACCTCTAGCCCGCAGCCAGACGGGCAGAGCGCACACGTGGTTCGCACCCATTTCTCATCCTGGGGCGCAGCGGCCTGCACTGCGCTGGCGCCGATGCCAACCGCACCGCTCTGATCCAACAGCGCTCGCGTCCCGGCCGCAGCCGCAGCCGTGGCCGCGGTGACGCCACCTATCTTGAGAAAAGTGCGTCGGGAGAGCCGGGCCTGGCTAGTTTCCTTCATAGGCCCTCAGCCATTGCCTCATCTTCTGCGCCTCTATGGTCCTCAAGCGCAGCGGTTCCGCAGGTTTGACCGGGCCGGCTTCGGCCACATAGTCCTTGGCGTTCACCTTCAGCCGCACGCCCAACAGCGCCAACGCGTCGGTTAGGCCGGGCACGACGCCAGGCCGGCCGCTTCCTACCCAGGCCTGCCCGCGTGGCGTCCGCAGACCGCCGCCCGACGGGCCCACGTGGCACGTGGCGCACGGCTCGGCCGTCTGCGCGGAGTATTCTGGCAACGCCTGGGACGGCCGCACAACCGCCAAAGCCAGGGCCGTTGCGGTCATCACCAGGAGCAAAATCAGCAACAGTCGCTTCATGCTATCTTCCTATGCCGCCCGCAATACGCACTACGCAATACGGTCCTACGCCTCTCCACCCACCACCACCTGCTCCCCCTCGACGCGCACCGCCACCTGCTCCAGCGGCGCCGGCGGCGGGCCGGCCAGCACCTCGCCGAACTGATCGAAGCGGCCATCGTGACACGGGCAGAAGAATTCTTTTTTCGCATCCTCCCAGCGCACCGTGCACGCCAGGTGCGTGCAGATGAGCGAGAACGCGCGGATGCCCTCGGCCGTGCGCATCACGAGTGTAGGCGCGGCCGCATAGGTGATCGTCTTGACGCCGCCCACCGGCAGCTCGGCCAGCGGGAAGCTCACCGGTTTCGCCGGCTGCGTTCCTTCCTGCGGGAACAGCCTGGACTGCACCAGCGTCCCCGCCCACGCGGCCGCCACGGCCGCCATGCCGACCTGGATGAAGTGGCGCCGCGTGGCGAAGGGGGAGGGCGGGG
>VGOD01000166.1 GCA_016876015.1 Chloroflexota bacterium | reverse complement strand
TACGCAGTGGCGCCGAAAACCAGCCACGAATGACACGAATTGACACGAAAATGGGTTGACCAGGCGGCTGAATTCGTGAAATTCGTGCAATTCGTGGCTACTCCGCACGGCACTGCGTAACTCCTGTCAATAGGCGCTTGTCAAAACACGGCCCCTTGTGGTAGACTGCGCCCAACCTGTACTGCACGGAGGCGCATCGCTCATGAAGATCATTGACCTCACTATCCCCCTGGGCATTGCCACGCCGCCCTGGCCGACCTATGAACCTCTGCAAGTGAAGTATTTCAAGCGCCTGGCGCCGAACGGCGCCAACGGCCAACTGCTCACCCATTCCAACCATCTGGGCACGCACCTGGATGGCGAAATCCACTTCTTCACGCCTGGCAAAGACATCGCCAGCCTGGAGATGAATTTCCTGGTCGGCCCGACGGCCATCGTTGACCTGTCGGACGTGTGCGGCGACTACGACATCTACACGCCTGAGATGGTGGAGGAGCGCGTGGAGGTGCGCGAAGGCGATATCTTGCTCATCCACACCGGCTACCACCACTTCGGGTGGGATATGCCCACCGCGGACGAAATCCGCTACATGGTCCAGCATCCTGGCCCCGACCGCGAGTTCTCGGTCTGGGCCAAGCGCAAGAAGATCAAATGGATCGGCGTGGATTGCGGCAGCGCAGACCATCCGATGAACACCATCATCCGCCAGTGGATGCCACGGCAGGCCAACGAGGCGGATGCCCACTTCCGCAGGAAGTACGGCGTCAGCCTGGAGGAACGCTTCGATCCCTCCAAGTATCAGCTCATGCACATCGAGATGTTCCCCGATCACATCATCCACGCCGAGTGCGTCGGCGGCGAGATTGATCTGCTGCTCAACCGCCGCATCACCGCGGGCTTCTTCCCCTGGCGCTTCGTGGACGGCGAAAGCTGTATCGGCCGCTGCGTGGCGTTCGTGGAGGACGACGAATACAACGACCTGATGAAGCTGAAGGCGACGCTGCCCGTCACCCGGTTCGGCGATGCCTTCAACCCGGCGCACGTAGAGCGGATTAACGCCCTGTCGCGTAGTGCGTATTGCGTATTGCGTATTGCGTATTGCGTAGCGCGTAAGGGAGTCACGGACTACGCAATACGAAATACGGAATACGCCCTACGCAACATGCCAGATACCACCCCTGGGAGGCTCGCATGAAATGGGTCACTCGTTCTCATGTCCATGTGGATCGCGTCGCCTGCCCGTGGTTGATCCGGCGCTTTGTTGATAGCGATGCGGAATTCAGCTTCGCGCCGGTCAGCCGCATCCCAGAGATCGTCGAGCGCGAAGGCGCGATCCCCTTCGATGCGCCCGGCGTCGAACTGGGCCATCGCGACGGGAAGTGCTCGTTCGAGACGATCATCGAGAAGTACGGCCTGAAAGACAAGGCGCTGCTCAAGTTGGCGCACATCGTCCATTGCGCGGATACCGACGCGCTGACCGAAAACCCGCTCGCGGCCGGGCTGGAAGCCATCGCGGTGGGCTACAGCCTGCGCTTTCCCGACGACCACGAGAACCTGGCGCGGCAGTTCGAAGTGTATGACGCGCTCTATGCGTGGTGCCGATTGCAGGCGCAGGGGAGTGCGTAGTCCGTAGTCCGTAGTGCGTATTTCGTATTTCGTATTGCGTATTGCACAACACCGCCTGAGCAGGGACGGAATACGCACTACGCACTACGCAATACGCCAGAAAGGTCACTGCCACCATGTCCATCACCCGCCGCATCGTTGATTTTCTCGGCTTGCGCCGCAATATCGCGGCGCTGCTCGTCATGGTCGTCCTGGTCGGCATGGGCGAGAAGCTCGGTGAACGCTTCTTGCCGATCTATCTTCTGGCCCTGGGCGGCGGCGCCTATAGCATTGGTCTGCTGAACGGCCTGGACAACCTGCTCAGCGCGCTCTACGCGTTCCCCGGCGGCTACTTGAGCGACCGGATCGGCTACAAACGGGCTCTGCTCGTGTTCAACCTGGTCTCGATGGCCGGCTACCTGGTGGTGATCCTGTGGCCCACCTGGCAAGCCGTCATCATCGGCGCCTTCGCGTTCATCTCGTGGGACGCGCTGTCGCTGCCCGCAACGATGAGCCTGGTGGCTGCGGCGCTGCCCAAAGACAAGCGGACCATGGGGGTCACGCTACACTCCTTCGTGCGGCGTATCCCGATGGCGCTCGGTCCGGTGATCGGCGGGCTCTTCATCGCGTGGTTTGGCGAGCGCGACGGCGTGCGGCTGGCCTTCGTGCTGGCCCTGGTCCTCGGCTTTGTCGCCATCGTGCTCCAACAATCCCTCATCGAGGAGAAGGGCGCCAGGGGCAAGGGCGAAGGGCATCCGCTGCGCCTCTTCCGACACATGACGCCCGACTTGCGCAACCTGCTGGTGTCCGACATCCTGGTGCGCTTCTGCGAACAGATCCCCTATGCCTTTGCCGTGGTATGGGCGATGAAGGTGGTGGGCGTGTCGTCGGTGCAGTTCGGCCTGTTGACCACCATCGAGATGCTCACCGCGATGCTGATCTACATCCCGGTCGCCTACCTGGCCGATCGGAGCGGCAAGAAGCCGTTCGTGGCGATCACATTCCTCAACTTCACCCTCTTCCCGCTGGCCCTGCTGCTGTCGCGCTCGTTCGCCGGCCTGGTGGTCGCGTTCATCATTCGCGGGCTGAAGGAGTTCGGCGAGCCAACGCGCAAGGCGCTCATCATGGATCTGGCGCCTGAGGACCAGAAGGCGGGGATGTTTGGCCTGTACTATCTGATTCGCGATGTGATCGTGGCGTTTGCGGCGTTCGGCGGCGCGTGGCTGTGGACCATCTCGCCGCAGGTCAACTTCCTGGCGGCGGCCGCGTTCGGCGCAGCCGGGACGTTGTACTTCGTGTTCTTTGGTCGGGATCTGCCGAAGCTCAGGACCGAACGGCCCACGTCGTAGCGCGGTTGACAGCGTGTACGGCCAGTGTTACACTCAACTTGTCAGCAGAAAACATACGGACGGCTTGCGCCAGGATGAAGTTGAGAGATGTACGAGCTTGAATTCACTCCCGAAGCCGATGAGGACTTGAGCTACCTCAGGAAATGGGAGCAGAAGCAGATCACCGACGCGGTCAAATCCCAACTCGAGTATGAGCCGACAGTTGAAACACGGAACCGAAAACAACTTCGTCGCAATCCGGTGGCCGGATGGGAGCTTCGCGTCGGAGATTTCCGTGTCCTGTACAATGTGGATGAGCACATGCTGGCGGTCGAGATCGTAGCAGTCGGCGTGAAGATTGGGGATCTGTTGTTTGTGCGAGGAGTGAGGGTAGAACTATGAGAACGATTACTGTACCAACGCGTGCCAGGACACTGAACACCTTACTGAGGCAGGCACAGGAAACGAGTTTGATCCTGCAAGCAGCTGATGGGCGGCGGTTCGTGCTCGCCGCGCTTGGCGGCTGGCAAGGCTTCGAGGTAGGGAACGATGAGGATTTCGGCAAGGAGGTTGAGCGCACCATCGAGAATCGAGAGCTCATGCAGTTTCTCGCTCAACGCCGTCGAGGGGGCAAGAACATCCCGTTGGCCGAAGTTAAGGCGCGTCACGGGTTGGAGTCAACATGAAATACCTCAAGATTCACACACTGGACGCCGGCCAGTGGTACGATCGAGACACCATCCTGCTCCACGCTGCATTCCAGGTCTTGACAGGGTTCAGCACTTGTGGACGTAGTAGTGACTTATAGCAACAGCGTGATTTCTGGGATGCACAATGCCCACCGTTCGCGGCATATCTGGCCCTTACCGTTTCTTCTTCTATAGCTTCGATTGCGCCGAACCGAAGCATGTTCACGTTCGCCGCGAGAAGATGCTCTGCAAATTCTGGCTGGCGCCCGTCGCGCTGAGCTTCAACGACGGATTTTCAGCCACAGAACTGAACCGGATTCGCAGGCTGATACTGGACAACCGAGGCAGACTTCTGGAGGCATGGAATGAGCACTGTGGAAGTTAGTGTACCGCGCATCGTGTCTGTGCAAGTCACGGATGAATCTATCATCGCGCATCTCGCCGACGGTCGCACCATCAGTGTCCCGTTGGCATGGTCGTGGCGATTGTCAGATGCTACACCCGAGCAGCGCAGGGACTACGAGATCATCGGCAACGGACATGGCATTCACTGGCCGGCTGTGGATGAGGACATCAGCGCGACGGGGATGCTTCATGGCACACCGGCTCCTCGGCCCAGGGCAAGAACTCAGCCACGAAGCGCTCAACGGACCGTATCGCCCCGACTTGTCGGAGCGCCGACCTGAAAGGAATCTGCATCGGTTGATCGAGAGGTTTGCAGCCGTGCACATTCGTTTCCATTCGCATGCCCGAGCTCGTATGGCCGAACGCGGCGCCACCGAAGACGAAGTGAGAGCGATGTGAAGTTTGCATACGATCCCCGATATAGCATCGCCTACATCCGTTTTGCTGAAAAACCGGCGGAAGTGGAAGCCATTCGGATCAGCGATGAGTTGGTCGTAGACGTTGCTCCTGATGACACGGTCTACGGCATCGAATTGCTCAACGCCGATGAGCAGTTGGCGCGGGAAAACGGCCGCAACCTGCTTGTAGTGAACGAAGCGACGGGAGCATACGCGGAACTGCCACTGGCATTCGTTCCAGGTTGAAGTGAAGACAGGTAGAGACACTGATGGACAAATGGACGGTTCAGGATCGCCACGGGAACATCATTTTGTATAGAACAGAGATGATCGCGTACGACGGCACGCCGGTGCGCTTCGTCTACGACCAAGAAGCCGACATCCTGGAAATCTTCTTTGGCGAAAACGAGCCGGCCACCGGCATCGAATTGACCGATCACATCATCTTGCGCCTCAACAGGCAGACACGACGAGCGATCAGCTTGATGTTGCTTCATTTCTCGATCCTGACCGAACGCACCGAATACGGCCCGCGCAGCTATCCGCTAAACAAACTAAACGAAGCGCCGAAGGACCTGCGGGAGTTGGTCGTCCGCCTGATCACATCATTGCCGATCAGTCAGTTCTTGAAGCTGTCTTACTTCCAGACATCACCGGCGAAACAGATGCCGCTTACCTTCGTCGAATCGCAGCCGATCATGGCCGCCGCCTGATCCCAATCTGCAAGGTACCAATGACAGTTACCCTGACCGACATCCGCCGCGGGGCCTACTACGATTCGGTCCTCCTGATGCAACTGCAGTTGGCGCTGGCCGCGCTCGATGGCGTGCAGGAGGCCGGCGTGGTGATGGGCGCCGCAGTCAACAAGGAGCTGCTGGCCCAGGGCGGCTTGCTGACGCCAGAGGTGGAGCAAGCCCAACCCGATGACCTGGTCATCGTGGTGCAGGCGAAAGATCGGGCCGCGGCGCAGGCTGCCCTGGCGCAGGTGGATGGCCTGTTGGCGCGGCGCAGGCCGACGCTCGACCACGCGTACCGGCCTCGCAGTCTGGCGACAGCCGCCAGGATGCTGCCGGCGGCGCGGTGGGTTCTCGTTTCGGTCGCGGGTCGCCATGCCGCCGGCGTCGCGCGCGATGCGCTGCGCCTGGGCAAGCACGTCTTCCTGTTCAGCGACAACGTCCCGCTGAGCGACGAGATCAGCCTCAAGCAGACGGCCGGCGAGAAGGGGCTGCTGGTGATGGGGCCTGACTGCGGCACCGCATTCATCGGCGGGATCGGGTTGGGTTTCGCCAACAAGGTGCGCCGCGGACCGATCGGCATTGTGGCGGCCGCGGGAACCGGCCTGCAACAGGTGGCAGCGCGCATCCACCAGCTCGGTTCGGGTCTCACGCACGGGATCGGCGTCGGCGGCCGCGATCTGACGGCCGAAGTCGGCGGCCGCGTATCTCTGCAGGGCATCAGCCTGCTGAGCCGCGATGCCGAGACGCAGGTCATGGTCATGATCTCCAAGCCGCCTGCCGCGGCCATCGCCGAAAAGGTGCTGGCTGCGGCCCGACAGGCGCCGCAGCCCGTGGTGGTCTGCTTCGTCGGCCAGGCGGCCGCGCCCTGGCGACAGGATAACCTGTACTTCGCGCAGGGGCTGGACGATGCGGCAAGGCTGGCGGTGGAGTTGACCTCTCGCCCAGGCCCGATCTCTCCCCCAACCCCTCCCCCATCAGGGGAGGAGAGCCTGACTCCCCCTTCCCTGCCTGGGAAGGGGGGCGGGGGGTTAGGTTTTGCGCCGGGCCAACGGTATCTGCGCGGGTTGTTTTCTGGCGGCACGCTGGCCTACGAGGCGCAGTATCTCCTGCGGGATTATCTGCCGCGCGTGTGGGCGAATGCGCCGCTGAACAAGGCCGATCGCATCCCCAATTCGCTGGTCAGCCAAGAGCACACGATCATTGATCTAGGCGAGGACGAGTTCACCGTCGGCCGGCTGCACCCGATGATGGATAACCAACTGCGCATCCGCCGGCTGCTGCAGGAGGCCGACGACCCGGAGACGGCCGTCATCCTGCTCGATGTGGTGCTGGGGTATGGCGCGCACCCGAATCCTGCTGGCGAGCTGGGTCCTGCCATCGCCAAGGCGAAGACCGCGGCTGAAGTCGCGGGCCGCCGCCTGGAAGTCGTCGCGGTCGTGGTCGGCACGGATGAGGACCCGCAGAACCTGGAGGGCCAGATCCGGCAGCTCAGGCGCGCGGGCGCATGGGTTGACACCAGCAACGAAGCAGTTGTCCGCCATGCCGGCCGCCTCCTGGACGAGCTGCACGAGCGGAGCGGCCATCAGTTCACGACCCTCGAGCCGCGGCCTCGGCGCCTCCTATCTACCAGTTCCCGATTTACCAACTCCCAGGCTACCAGCTCCCAATCTACCAGCCCCCAACCATCCCTCCTCCGCGAGCCGTTCGCCGCCATCAACGTCGGGCTGGAGTCGTTCGCGGAGAACCTGATCGCTCAGGGCGCGCCCGCGATCCAGGTGGATTGGCGGCCGCCCGCCAGGGGCAACGAAGAGCTGATGCTGCTGGAGGAACCCCTCACGGGAAAGACGATTGACATCGAACGGGCCAACAAGACAGCCGTCGAGCGGATGATGGAAAGCCGGCCTGTATTGGTCGGTTTGGGACGGGCGCGCGATGTGATCCCGGGGATGCGCGAGGATATGTTGCTGCACGCCGGCCCGCCGGTCGCCTGGGAGCGCATGTGCGGGCCGCAGCGCGGCGCGGTCGTGGGCGCGCTGATCTTCGAGGGCAAGGCCGCGAACTGGGCCGCGGCCGAGGCGTTGATCGCGGCCGGCCAGGTCGCGTTCGAGCCGTGCCATCATCACCGGGCTGTGGGGCCGATGGCCGGCGTCATCTCGCCCTCTATGTGGGTCTACATCATCGAGGACAAGACGCACGGCCAGCGAGCGTACTCGAACCTCAACGAGGGGTACGGCAAGGTGCTGCGCATGGGCGCGTATGGCCCCGATGTGATCGCGCGGCTGCGCTGGCTGAATGAGACGGCAGGGCCGATCCTGGCTGCGGCCGCAGCCGCGTCCGATGGCGTGGACATGCGCGCGCTGATCGCCGAGGCCTTGCACATGGGCGATGAAGGGCATAACCGCAACAAGGCCGCGTCTTTGCTGTTCCTCAAGGTGTTAAGCCCACAGATCATCGCGGCCTGCGCCGCGACCACGGCCGCCGAGATCGTGCGCTTTATGGGCGACACGCCTTTGACCGTGCTCAACCCGATCATGGCAGCCTGCAAGGTGATGGCAGACGCGGGGCACGGCATCGAGGGCAGCACGCTGGTGACGGCCATGGCGCGCAACGGCACGGACTTTGGCATTCGCGTCTCGGGCCTGGGCGACCGGTGGTTCACGGCCCCGGCAGGCCGCGTCAAGGCGCTCTATTTTCCTGGCTTCACCGAACGGGACGCGAACCCTGACATCGGCGACAGCACGATCACCGAGACCGCGGGCATCGGCGGCTTTGCCATGGCAACCGCGCCCGCGATTGTCACCTTTGTCGGCGGCCAGGCGAAGGACGCGGTCAACGCCACACTCGATATGTACGAGATCACCTGCGCCGAGCACCGGTTCTTCACCATGCCGGCGCTCGACTTCCGCGGCGCGCCGACCGGCATTGACATCCGCAAGGTGGTGGAGAAGGGCATTCCACCGCGCGTGAACACCGGCGTGGCGCACAAGGATCCGGGTATCGGCCAGGTGGGCGCGGGCGTGGTCTCTGCGCCGCTGAGTGTATTCGAGGATGCACTGGCGGCGTATGCGGAGAAGTATGGTATTTCCCGATAGCATTCGCACGGGTCACGAGAATCTTCAGCGGCGTCATTGCGAGCGCATCCTTCGACAAGCTCAGGACATGGTTTGCGAAGCCCTGGCCTGAGCCAGGACGAAGGCCATCTCCTGGTCCGCGGGGGAGATTGCTTCGTCCTGAAGGATGCTGGCGCAATCGCACACTACGCTCCTCGGAGCCGCAGGCCCCCTGTGGGCAATGACGCTCGCGTCTGGTTGCGGCAGGAGGCCGCGCTATGGGTTTGCGGAATGACGGGCGAAGCAATCTCGCTCGCCAGGCATTGGTGGGCTTGAGTAACTGAAAGGAGGTGATGCGCGCCTGACGCGCCAGGGAGCGGCGACCCTGCCGACCGTCCATCCGTTTTTCATCTCATCATTTTGTCACCCAAGCAAAGGAGCGATCCAAGATGGCCGTCGAAACGAAGAAAGCCATCCTCGGCTACATGCCGGACGACACCCCCGACATCGGGTCAATGATCAGCCTGGGCTTCCAGCAGGTGCTGACCATGT
Organism: Chloroflexota bacterium; assembly: GCA_016876015.1. GTDB lineage: Bacteria > Chloroflexota > Anaerolineae > CG2-30-64-16 > CG2-30-64-16 > VGOD01. Next base: position 4,069 of record VGOD01000166.1, on the reverse strand, counting down.
TCCCCGCAACCGTGCTGGTCGCAATCCTGACCAAATTCGACGTGGGGGTCACGCTGCTCGCCAGCGGCCTGGGCACGATCATCGCCCTGCTCGTCACGAAGCGCCGCATCCCACTCTACTACGGATCAAGCTTCAGCTACATCACCGTCATCATCACCGTCATGTCGCTCTACGCGCCCGAATGCTTCAAGGACCCCAAGATGGTCTACTGTCCCGCAGGCGTGCGGATCGCGCAGGTGGGCATCATCGGCACGGCGATCGTCGAGATCCTGGTCGGCTTGCTGATCCAGCGGGTCGGCAAGGCGGCGCTGGACAAAGTGCTGCCGCCCATCGTCACCGGCAGCGTGGCCATCGTGATCGGCATCGCGCTGGCCGGCGCGGCGCTGGGCATGGCGAGCGCGAACTGGCTCGTCGCGTTCATTACGCTGATCATCACCATCGCCTTCTCGGTCTATCTGCAGGGCAAGGGGCTGCTGGGCATGCTGCCCATCCTGTTGGGCGCGATCGCAGGCTACATCATCGCGGTCCCCTTTGGGCTGCTGAAGGATGCCCCGGCCGTTATCGGCGCGGCGCCCTGGCTGCGCATCCCCAACATCACCTTCCCGGCCTTCACCGACCCGCGCGCGTGGGCCGTGGTGGTGAGCGTCGCGCTGATCGCGGTGGCGACGATCCCTGAATCCACCGCGCACCTCTACCAGATGAGCCTGTACATTGACCAACTGGCCAAAGACCTGGGGCGCAAGCCCACCTCCATCAAGAACCTGATCGGCCTGAACCTGGTTGCGGACGGCGCGGACGACCTGATCGTGGGTCTCTTGGGCGGCTGTGCGGGCACCAACTATGGCGAGAACAACTCGCTGATGGCGATCACCCGCTGCTACTCGGTGCCGGTGCTCTTCGCGGCCGGCGTGATTGCGATCCTGCTCGGCTTCGTCGGCAAGCTGGCCGCGGTGGTGAACACGATCCCCGTGGCTGTCACCGGCGGGTTGGCGATCTATCTGTTCGGCGTCATCGGGAAGCAGGGCGTCGCGCTGATCCAGAGCGAGCGCGTGAACCTGTTCGACCCGAAGAACCTGGCCATCGGCGCGACGATCCTGGTGCTGGGCATCGGCGGCGCCATGGGGCTGAAGGACGGCCTGTATCCGTTCCCGATCCCCGTGCTCTTCCCGAACGGCATCCCGGCCATCGTCTTCTCGGCTATCGTCGGCATCCTGATCAACCTGATCTTCGTCTTCCTGCCGCCGGCCCGCTTCGGCGTGAAGGAACGCAGCAACATCGAGTTCTAGGGATTGCATGCAACCATTCGACTACATCGCACCCCAGGATCATGCTGAGGCCAGCGCGTTGCTGGCGGATGGCGACGCGGCGGCGCGCGCGTTCATGGGCGGCACCGACCTGTTGATTCGCCTGCGCAGCGGCCTCATCCAGCCCAGACGGGTAGTGGATCTGAAAGCGCTGCCCGGCCTGCGAGAAATCCGGCTGAGCGACAGCAGCCCGCCGGCCGCCCCTGTCGCATGGCTGGTGATAGGCGCGGCGTGTACCATGAACCAGGTCGCGGCCCATCCGCTCGTGCGACGGGACTACAGTCTGTTGGTCCAGGCGTGCAACGCGGTGGCCTCGTACCAACTGCGCAACCGCGCGACCATCGGCGGTAACTGCTGCAACGCCAGCCCTGCAGCCGACACTGCTCCGGCGCTCTACTGCCTGGATGCAATGGCCGAGGTGTATGGCCCTGGCGGCCGCCGGCGGATTCCCATCGCCGACTTCTTCGTCGGACCAGGCCAGACAGCCCTGCGGAAGGGGGAGTTCCTGACAGCGATCCATCTACCCCCGCCCCCGGCCGGAGCGATCGGCGTCTTCAACAAGCTGGGCCGCACGAAGGTGGGCGATATCGCGCTGGTCAGCGTCGCGGTGTACTGTTGGATGGAGCGACCTGACAGGTCTTCAGAGACCTGTCAGGTCTGCTGGCGCATCGCCCTCGGCGCTGTTGGCCCTACGCCGCTGCGTGCGCGAGAGGCTGAAGACGCTCTTGCGGCGGATAGCTCGACCGCCGGAACCAAACGTGCGGCCGAGCTGGCTGCGGCCGCGGCCCGACCGATTGACGACCATCGCGCCAGCGCCGCCTATCGCCGCGACATGGTGCGCGTGCTGACGCGGCGGGGCATCGAGACCGTGCTGATGCTGCGCGCCGGCAGCGATGCACGATCGCCAGCGGGCGATCAACCATCGCTCCCAGGAGGCCCGGCGTGAGCAACACGATCTCCTTCACCGTCAACGGCGAGCTGTACACCATCCCCGTCGCAAGCCACCATACCCTGCTCCAGGTATTGCGCGAGCAGTTGACGCTGACGGGCGTCAAAAACGGCTGCGAGGCGGGCGAATGCGGCGCGTGCGTTGTGCTGGTGGACGGCGAGCCGGTGAACTCCTGCCTGGTGCTGGCGCCCGAGGTGGACGGCGCCGCGATCATCACGGTCGAGGGATTGGCCCACGATGATCAGCTCGACCCGCTGCAAGAGGCTTTCATCGCCGCCGGCGCCACTCAATGCGGCTTTTGCACGCCGGGCATTCTGATCAACGCGCGCGCGCTGCTCAACCGCAACCCCGACCCCACAGAAACCCAAATCCGGGAGGCGCTGGTGGGCAACCTCTGTCGCTGCACAGGCTACATCCGCATCATTGATGCGATCAAGATCGCCGCGCAAGCAGGAAAGGAGGCGGCGCGATGAGCCAGGAAGCAGCAGGCAGGAATCAGGAGGCAGGGGTCAGGAATCGGGCGACAGAGGGCCGCAATCCGCAATCCGCAATCGGCAATCGGCAATCCGCCAAACACTCCCTCATCGGCGCCAGCCTGCAACGCATCGAAGGCCGGGAGAAGGTCACGGGCGCAGCGCAATATGTGGATGATCTGCAGTTCGGGCCGAGCCTGCTCCACGGCCGGCTCAAACGCAGCCCCATCCCTCACGGCCATATCGCGGCCATTGACGTGAGCCGCGCGCGCGCATTGCCGGGTGTGCGTGTGGTGATCACCGGGCAGGATTTCCCCGGCTACACAGGGTTGTATCTCAGGGATCGCCGCATCTTCGCGCTGGATCGCGTGCGCTTCGTGGGCGAGCCGGTGGCCGCGGTCGCCGCTGACACGCCGGAGATCGCCGAACAGGCCATCGGCCTGATCGAAGTAGCGTATGAGGAATTGCCGGGCGTGTTCGACCCCGAGTTAGGCGCGTCGGCCGAGGCGCCGCTGCTCCACCCCGAGCTTGGCGATTACGAATGCGCGGCGTTCATCCTGCCGCAGGCAGGGACGAACATCTCCAACCACTTCAAGGTGCGCAAGGGAGATATGGCGGCCGGGTGGGCCGCGGCCGACCTGGTATACGAGCACAGATACCGCGTGCCGCACATCCAACACGTGCCACTGGAGACGCACGTCTGCATCGCGCAGACGCTGGCGGCCGGTAGGGGACAAGACGGCCGCGGCAAGATCACCCTCTGGTCATCAAGCCAGTCGCCCTTCGCGCAGCGCAATCTGATCGCGAAGGCGCTCGGGATCGGCCATGGCCAACTGCGCGTCATCACACCCCACGTAGGCGGCGGGTTCGGCTCCAAGGCCGGCGTCAGCATCGAGGGCGCATGCGTTGCGCTGGCGCTGCACAGCCGTGGCCGGCCCGTCAAGCTGCGCATGACACGCGAAGAGGAGTTCTACACCACTTTCGTGCGCCAGGGGCTGGTCGCGTATGTCAAGATGGGCATGACCCGCGATGGCCAGATCACCGCGGTGCAGAATCGCTTCTATTGGGATGGCGGCGCCTACACCGAGTACGGCGTCAACATCACACGCGCGGCGGGCTACAGCGGCACGGGGCCCTACTTCGTGCCCAACATCCATGTGGACAGCCTGTGCGTCTACACCAACCACCCGATCGGCGGTCCGATGCGTGGGTTTGGAATGGCTGAGATCCACTTCGGCATCGAGCAGCACATTGACCAGATGGCGCACCAGCTCGGCCTTGACCCTGTGGAGGTGCGGCTGAAAAACTGCCTGAAGGAGGGTCAGGAAACCCTGACGGGGATG
>VGOD01000165.1 GCA_016876015.1 Chloroflexota bacterium | reverse complement strand
GCAAAACGCCGAGTACGTTGCGTCAGTTGGAACGCCTGGTCCCACCCAATCAACTCCAGCCAGCCGGAGCTTAGCTTGATGCCTATGGTCTGCGACCCCCGTCGGCCCCCACTTATTGAAAAGATACATCTTGGTCAGGTTCTCAGTGTGAATGAGTGGCATGGCTTCCTCCTGGCAACAGATTATTCAATACCTTTCCTGGGTCGCCCGCGCGGCCTGGCTTCGGGCTCAGGCAGCGGCTGGCGCCTGATTTCGTCAAGACGCGCCTCAGTCATATCCAGCCAGCGCAAATCGGCTTCCAACCGCATCGCGACCTTATTGAGCAGCAGGACTTTCGCCAGCTCGCGATTGGGATCTGTTCGGGCGCGCTGATTGGTGATCGCATGAAGCTCTCGATATAGGACTGTGCGCTGGGTGTTGAGCAGACGGTACGGATCAACGGCTCCGGAAACCAGTGCAAGCATCAGTTTGAGGTAGAACTCATCGCGCTGATGCTCCGGCGGCGTGCCCTCGGCCAACCAGTCCTGGAGAGCCGCCTGGCCTTCGGCCGTCAGAGCATAGATGCGTTTCTCTGGCCCCGCATCCTGCTCCACCGACTGCTCGACCACCAGGCCGTCCCGCTCCAGCCGCGTCAGGGTGGTGTAGACCTGGGCGGGTTTGACGTCCCAATTCTCTTCTCCGCCGGCCAGCGCCTCGAACGCCGCGCGCAGCTCGTATCCGTGGCGCGGACGTTGTGCAAGCAGGCCCAGAACAGCGTTGCGGACGACCAATTGATGCCTCGAAGCGGAAGAAGGATTACTAGTCTCCAAGTTACTAGATTTCGAAAGACTATATCGCGAGTTGCCGGGTTTGTCAAATGACGCATCCACACATCCAAACTCATCCGTGTTCGGTGTTCCTTTCCATGTGTGAGCTGCCCAGGCGATGTGTCGGGCGACGAGGCCCGGCGACTTCATCGCCGGCCGGTCTGCCATGCGGCGATTTTGTGCTGGGACCGATCGCGCGTAAAATAGGGGCGTCGGCACGATCTCGCGCGACAATCTCAACGATCGAAGGAGCGCACCCGATGAAGAAGATCCTCAACAACCCCAACCAGTTCGTGGTCGAGATGCTGGACGGCCTGCTGAAGGCCCATCCCACGCAATTGAGTCACGCCGGCGATGACATCCATTGCATCGTGCGCGCCGGCGCGCCGATCCAGGGCAAAGTCGCGCTGGCGACCGGCGGCGGTTCCGGGCATCTGCCGGTATTCCTGGGCTACGTGGGCAAAGGCATGCTCGACGGCTGCGCGGTTGGCGACGTGTTCGCCTCGCCCAGCGCAGATCAGATGCTCGAGGTTACCAGGCACATCCACGGCGGCCGCGGCGTCGTGTACATCTATGGCAACTACAGCGGCGACGTGATGAACTTCGACATGGCGACCGAGATGGCCGACATGGAAGGGATCACGGTGCGGACCGTGCTGGTGCGCGACGATGTGGCGTCTGCGCCGGCCGAACAGGCGCACCGTCGCCGCGGGGTGGCGGGCATGGTCTTTGCGTTCAAGGTCGCGGGCGCAAAGGCCGATCAAGGCGGCTTGCTGGAAGATGTAGTGCGGGTGACCGAGCAGGCGCTGGCCAACACCCGCAGCATGGGCGTGGCCCTCTCGCCCTGCACCGTGCCGATGGCCGGCCGGCCCACCTTCACCATCGGTGAAGACGAGATGGAGATCGGCATGGGCATCCACGGCGAGCCGGGCAAGAAGCGCGAAACACTCCAGACCGCCGACCAGATCGCCACGCGCATGACCCAGGCGATCCTGGAGGATCTGCAGCCCGCGGCCGGCGACACGCTGGCGGTCATGGTCAACGGGCTGGGCGCCACCCCACCCGAAGAGCTGTACATCATCTACCGTCAGGTGCACGACATCCTGACCGGCAAAGGCCTGAAGGTCCATCGCGCCTACGTGGGCGAATACGCTACCTCGATGGAGATGGCCGGCGCATCCCTCACCTTCATGCGTCTGGACGACGAGCTGACCGCGCTGCTCGATTACCCGGCGCACACGCCCTTCTTCCGGCAGGCTTGACGAGAGATAGAGACGAGAGATAGAGACGGGAGATAGAGAGATGACCGTGACGTATGGCGGGCAATCTGTGTCGGATGCGCTGGGGCGTGTCTGCGCGGCGCTGAAGACGCAGGTGGATCATCTGACTTCGCTCGACCAGGCGGTGGGCGACGGCGACATGGGCTACACCCTCGGCAAGATCGCCGATGCTTTGGCGGGATATGCCCAGGCGACGCCGGCGAACGATCTCGGCAAGTTTCTGGGCAGCGCGGGGCTGCTGACCAACAAGGTTGGCCCCTCGACGATGGGCACACTGCTGGCGACTGCGCTCATGCGCGCCGGCAAGACGGTGATGGGGAAGGCCGAATTGACGCCGGCCGACCTGGTCGCCATGTTTCGAGCTGCGGAGCAGGGCATTCAGGAACGCGGCAAGGCGCAGCTCGGCGAGAAGACGATTCTCGACGCGTTGCACCCCGCGGTCGAGGCGTTCGCGGCCGCGGTGGAAGCAGGCGAAGCGATCGAGGCTGCCGGCCGCGTGGCGCTGGCCGCGGCCGAGGCCGGCCGCGACGCCGTCACCCCGCTGCGCAGCCAGATCGGCCGCGCCAGTTGGGTGGGCGAGCGCACCGAGGGCCAGGTTGACCCCGGCTGCGCGGCGCTCGTGGTGATCCTGGGGGCGTTGGTGGGGTAGCCCGCGAGGGTCGTGCGAATGATGCTTGCAGTGCGGCGACCAGGGAAATCACACTCTGCCAGGCCGCGGCGAACGTCACCGGTTGCTGGGGCGGCAACAGGTGCACCAGACGGCGCTCTCAGTCCGCCTCGAAGGTCGCGCGGCGCTGCATCAGGCCTGCCGCGGAGACGATGTCAGACGGCGGGCCTTTTACAAGGAACTCGGCTTCTCGTTGCGAAAGGCCCGTGATAGTTTGTGTCATCCAACTGTCACCAAGACGTAGTATCTTGCACTATAATATCACGACGATGACGAGTTGTCAGCCGCACCCCTGCTGGCGCCGTTCTCCGGCAAATCCTACAGCGTGATTGCGCCCCGGCCGAAGAAGTCGGCGTAGGGAATCTGCACGGGGGCGTCCTGCGTGATCACCTGACACAACATGCGCAACACCGGCAGGTCATCGGGGCCGATCAGTCCGCGTGCCTCCCAGCCCGGCAGCGCGCGGGCCAACTGCTGGACCACGAAGGGCCCCTCCAGCGTCTCGCCGGCCAACTCCTGGACCGCCTGCGAATAGGTGAGGCCCTTGCCCAGCAGCCGGCCCATGCGGATCGTGCGACCGCCGACAGCCGTCACGTACTCATCCCCAGCGCCCGACAGGTTGGGGACGAGATCGGCCCGGCCGCCCAGCAGAGTGACGATCTGCGTCATCTCGTGCATGCTGACGCCGAACAACGCCGCGGCCAGGTTGTGCATGCCCGCGGCGGCTCCATCCTCGCCCCCCGCTCGCTCCAACAAGCCGCCGGCCAGCCCCACGGCCAGCGTGTACGCGTTCTTGAGCGCCGCGCAAACCTCCACGCCGATGATGTCGGTCGAGAGCCAGATGTGGTAGTAGTCGGTGCGGAAGAGGTCGCGCAGACGGTGCAGCGCGGCCTTGTCGCGCGACGTGAAGACGACGCACGTGGGCCGCCGGCCAGCCAGCTCGCCCGCGATGCACGGCCCGCCGATCGCAGCCAACGAAACCGCGTCCCGCAGTCCAGCCGGCAACTCGCTCGCCAGCACATCCGGCAGGATGCGCATCTGGCCATCCGCGGACGCTTCCAGCCCCTTCGTGACCGCGATGATCGTCATCCCCGGCCGCAGCAGCGGCGCCAGCGTGCGTCCGATCCAATGAACGCCTAGCGAGTTGACCCCGCTGACGACCACATCCACGCCCGCCAACGCCTCCGCCGCCTGCTCGACGTAGTAGGGTCGCACGGCAGGCGGGAGCAAACGGCGCAGCTTCGGGTGATAGCCCCGCTCCAGGCATGAACGAATGATCTCGCGGTCCAGGTGCGTGCCGACGAGTCGAATGCGGTGGCCGTTATCGCTCAACGGCCAGGTGACGGCTGTCCCCATGAGGCCGGCGCCGACGATAGCGATGTCTGCCATGATCAGCTCTCCCGTGTGTTCTCGATCTGTTGGGGCGATCCTCTGCGGTCGCCCTCTCATCCGCGCCGCGCGGTCTCGCCGGCCACTTTTCCCGTCGCCCAGGCCCACAGAAAGTTATACCCGCCGATCGGCCCAAAGGCATCCAGCATCTCGCCGCAGAAGAAGAGTCCCGTCGCGCGCCGGCTTTCCAGCGTCGCAGGGTTCACCTCGGCCAGCGATACGCCGCCGCCGGTCACTTCCGCGGCCCGGTATCCCTCATGCCCGGCCACTGGCAAGTGATAACGCGTCAACGCCTCGATCAGGCGGCCACGCGCATCACGACGGAGCTGCGCCAGATCGGCGTCCAGCAGACCGGTCTCGGTCAAGAGCTGAAGCGCCAGGCGCTCCGGCAAGAATTGTCGCAATAGCGCGCGCGTTGAGCCCCCCTCTGCGCATAGCCGTGCATTCCACGTTGCAGCATCGAGGGCCGTCCACTGCACGGTCAGCCGCGGCCCCACCGCGGCCTGAGGCGACGAGGGCAAAGACGAGCGCGCCGCGACTTCCGGCGCGGTCGCGACGCCGGCCTGCCCCTGCAACCCCCTGCGCAACAGCGTGCGCGCTACGACGTGCGAGACATTCAACACAGCCGGCCCGCTGTAACCGCGATGCGTGAAGAGAAAGCCGCCGCAAGATGAGACGGCCGACCGCGGTCGTCCCGCGACCTGGGTCTCGCCCCACGCCTCCTCAACCCGCACGGTCGCCTCCAGCGAGAGGCCGGCAAACGCCCGATGGGCAGGGTTGCCGCCGATGAGCGGCACGAGGGCTGGATAGGTCGGGATGATCGCGTGCCCTAACTGCTCGGCTATGCGCAAACCGCCTCCATCGCTGCCCACAGCGGGCGCCGCCAGTCCTCCGGTGGCCAGGATCACCAGGCCAGCCCGGATGACCTGGTCGCACGCCAGGCGAACCAACCAGCCATCATCTTCGTAGACCAGCGCCGTCACGCGCGCGTTGGCGCGGATGTGCGCGCCCCGCTCGCTGACCGCGGTCAACAACGCATCCAGCACGTCGCGCGCCCGGCCGCTCGCTGGAAAGAGCTTGCCGGTCTCTGCCTCGAGCGCCAGCGGCACGCGCAGATCCTCTTCGAAGAAGCGCCGCGCCCGCGTCAGCGGCCATGCAGCCATGATCTTGCGGATCGTGTGCGAAGAAGCATCGCTGACGAAGTCGGCTGCCGAAGCCTGGGCAGGCAGCACGTTGCAGCGACCGCCGCCGCTGATCAGGATCTTGCGGCCCGGCCGCTCGCCGCCTTCGAGCAGCAGCGTGGGCCGCGGACCGCCGGCGGCGTGGATGGCCGCCATCAGCCCGGCCGCGCCCGCGCCGACGATGACCAGAGGCAGCGCAGCAGAAGAAGTCGTCACCCGGTTCCCTTTTCAGACGGTTGCCCATGCCGCGGCCGCGGCGCTACGGCCCGTGAAAAGCCATTGCGAGGAGCGTAGTGCGCGATTGCGCCAGCATCCTTCAGGACGAAGCAATCTCCTGCCATGGGCAGGAGATTGCTTCGTCCTGGCTCAGTATCCTCTCAATAATCCGGGGAACGGCGGTCGCAGACCGCCTATGAGCCTGCTCTCAGGGGGTCTGTGACCCCCGTCGCCTCCACTTATTGAGAAGATACCTGGCTCAGGCCACGGCTTCGCAAACCATGTCCTGAGCTTGTCGAAGGATGCGCTCGCAATGACTGGCGGGCGGCCGGTTTTCACGGCAGAGCAAGCCTTACAGTAGCATTCAGATAGATCCACTGAACGGCATGGAACGCCTGCGTCGCCACGAGCGCCCATGTCGCGGCGCGCAGCGCCGGCCGTTCGGGCAAGAGACGCGGCAAGGTGTAGCCAAGCAGCAGCGCCGCAGGTATCGCCGCGGGCGAGAACAGGTCCCAATCGCGTTGGCCGCCATAGTCCGGGTTCCAGGTCAGAATCAGCAGCAGATAGGACGCTGCCATGAACAACAACAACCGGAACACGGCGTCACGCCCGGGCAACCGCGGCCACGCCAGGAGGCCCGCCACAATCAGGCCAGGCCAGACCACAGGCGCGACAAGCAACTGCTGATTGACGATGTCTATCAGATGGCCAGGCGAGAACAGGGTGTAGTGTTCCCATTCGGTCGTGATCTGAAACAGCGGCACGAACCACCGCCGGTCGCCGCCCCCCGGAAAGTCAACGCCCAGCAGCGCATCCACGCCGTGCCTCCCCAGCGTCATCAGCACGAGCACGCCCGCCAGGACCACGATATAGGGAATAGCCAGACTGGCCAGATCGCGCAGCCATAGACTGGCCGGCCGTGCAGAGAGGCGCAACGCCAGGGATGATCCGGCCGTCGGCGCGCCATCGCGCGACCGCTCCTCGCCGCGAAAGCTGCGCAGGCCAAATGCCAGATAGAGCAGACTCGGCGCCAGGATGATCGTCGAAGGATGGAGCGCATGAGTGAGCGCCAACGCAGTCGCCGGCCAGACGAGCGCAACCTCGCCGGCAAGCGCACGCACCGCCAGCCAGATGTAGATCAGCACCCCTGCCGTCATGAACGGATAGTTCTCGATGTAGCCGAAGAAGAGCTGCACCGTGCCCAACGTAGCGACGATTCCGCACAGCAACACACGCTCGATCCGATCGCGGCCCAGCCAGGCCGCCAGCTCCAACAACACCCAAACGAAGACGACGCCGATGGCCGTACTCAGGATCGCGTAGACCGGCTGGGGATCGGGCCAGCCGAAGAGACGATTGCCGAGCGCCCACGCCCTGGCGTGCAGGAACACGTCCAGCGGCGCCTGCCAGACGTAAGTCAGCCGGAAATCCGGGTGCGGGATCGCCTCGACGAGCAGTTTGGCATCGCCCCAATAGAGGTGGCGGATGCGGAAGGCATAGAAAGGAATGGCGGCGAACGATGCGGCAAGGCCGCGGAAGCCGGTCGGGTGCGCGAAAAGGAGTCGTGCGAGTCGCTGGAACCGCGGCGCGACCCACGGACCAAAACGCGCGAGCACTTTGTCTCCGCCGATGATCAACACCAGCGTGATCGCGGCCAGAGACCAAAGCCACGGCGCCGGCACGAACACGGCCGGCCACAAGCCCCATGCTGTCTCCTGGCTGAACCAGTGGGGCATCGCCAGGTGCAACCCGATGAGCGCCGCGGCCAGCAGCCGCAGCGCGACCACCGCCCGGCAAGACATGATTGACATGCGCCGATTCTACTCGAAAGCGGCGCAGGGGGCAAAGTCGCCCTGCGCGGACCAACGCGGCCCCAATTTGCCTCCAGCCATGCCCGGCGGTACAATGATGCAACGGAAACATGCTCAGATTGTTCTTTCTTCACCCGCTCGGTCCAGCCCTGATCCTGGCGCTCGGCGGGCTCTTGATCTGGCTCGGCTCGGCGATGGTTCGCTGGCTGCGCAGCCAGGGCCCCGCGCTGGCCATATTGCGGCCGGCCGTCGGCGATCGGCTTCCTGGCCTGTGGGCGTTCGTGGGATTGCTGACGGTCGCTGGCGCGCTGGCCGCGCTGGTGCTGCTGCGCGCGCCGCCCATCCAGGCCAATCTGCGTTGGACCTGGCAGCCCTTGACGGTGGCCGGCAGCGCGCTCGACTGGCGGTTGGATGGCTGGAATTGGCTGGCCGCGCTGCTGTTGCTCTTGCTGACCGCGGTCAGCTTGTTGCTGCAAGACCTGGCCGCTCCCCAGCAGGTCGGCGGCCAACGCACCGAACGCACCCTCTGGCTGGCCGCGGCGGCCGTGGCGTTCGTTTTTTCCGCCAACACCGTGACCCTCGCCAGTTGCTGGGTCTTGCTCGATGGCGCGCTGGCGCTGCGCCTGCGGCCTGGGGAAGGCGCCGAGCCGGCCGGTCGCGCCTGGGCCATGTTGAGCCTGACGGGCGTTCTGTTGCTGGGCGTGCTGGCGTTGTTGGGCGAAAGCGGCATCCGCACCATGTTGGCCAGCGGCGCATTCACTCCCCTCGAGCTGGCGCTGCTCTGGGTCATCGCGCTGGTGCGGGCCGGGGTCTATCCACTCCACTTCTGGTTGACGGGTCCTGGCCGATTCGACGCCGGGGTCCGCGTCGCGTTGCACCTGGTCGCGCCGACTACCGGGCTGTGGCTGCTGGCGCGCATCCATGGCGTGGCCGGACCAGAATGGCTGCGCCGGCCCGAATGGGCGGCATTGGGCGCACTGGCGCTGTTCGGAACCGCGTTGGCAGCCTGGACCGTCAACGAAGAAAGCCTGCGCTGGCGCTGGATCGCCCTCAATCGAGCGAGCCTGGTCGTCATGGCGGCCTATGTTGCCAGGGAGTCAGGCCCGCAGGCGCTCGTCTGGGCGCTGGTGACCTTTAGCCTCGGCAGCGCGCTGCTGGCCGTTGGGCAGGCGACGGCTGCGCACTGGGGCTGGCGGCTGCCTGCGGGTCTCGCCGCGCTCGCGCTGTGGGGCTTCCCCGGCACGCCCGGCTTCCTCGCGCGCGCCGCGCTGGTCTTCCCCACCGACCTCGCCACCGCTATCCCGCTCTTCGTGGTCGTCCTGGCGGCCGAGACCGTGTTCGCCGCGGCGCTGTGGGAGGCCGTACAGAGCAAAAGCCCTGCGCAGCAGGCCAGCGAGGCGCGATCTACCGACTCCGCAGCCTTGACGCGCCAGGCTATGCCTGGGCCGCGGCCTGGCTGGGCGACCCTCGGCCGGCTGACCATCGCCATCGCCCTGGTCGCCGCCCCGATCCTCGCGTGGGGCATTGCGCCGCAGCAATTGGCAAGCCTGGCCTCGCTGCCTGCCAGCCTCACGTCTCCGGCCCTGATCTGGACGTTGCAGCACGCCCGCCGATCGGTCTGGTTCGGCCTGCTCCTCTCTGGGCTGGGCGGGGTCGCGTTGGGCATCCTGCGCCCCCGCGTCTTCGGCCAGATGCGCGGCTGGCAACAAGGGATCGCGGCCATCGTCAGCCTCGAATGGCTCTACCGGGCCGCGGCGGCCGGATTGGCCCTGGCCGGCGCCGGCCTGCAATACTTCGCTGCCCTGGGCGAAGGCGCGGGTTACCTGGGCTGGCTGGCCCTGGCCGGCGTGATCTTGTGGGTGCTGCTGCGCTGATCCAGCCAAATACTGACTTCTGAGAGAATGGATGTCTCTGCTTGACTTCTTTCGCCAACTCAGCCATCTGGGCGGCCTGCCCGCTGCGCTGCTGGCAGGCGCCGCGGCTGCGACCATCGTGATCGTGCGCGACTGGCGGCTGGCTTTGTTCGCCTACGCGGTGCAGACGACCATGCTGGCGATGTTGCTCGCGCAGGCGCTGCCGGTCGAGTGGGCGTTGTTGCAGGCCATTGCCGGCGGCCTGGTCGCGGTGATGCTCTACCTGTCGGCGCGGCAGCTACACGTATCTGGGCAGGCGGGGCTGAGCTGGGAAGCGCGCTGGCCGCAGATGGCTTCGACAAGCGGTTTCCGCTTGCTGGCCGTGATGCTGGCCGGCGTGGCGTTCTTGAGCGTACACGAGTCTGTGGCGCTGCCCAGGGTCAGCCCTCTGTTCCGCGATGCCATCCTCTGGCTGATGCTGCTGGGTCTGCTGGGCCTGGCGCTGCACGATGAACCGTTCCACGCCGGCCTTTCGCTGCTGACGGTCTTGGGTGGGTTTAGCCTGCTCTGGTTCTCGCTGGTCCAGCGGCGGATGTTGATCGGTCTGGCCGACGCCGGCCAGGTGCTGCTCGGCCTGGCGATCTCATACCTGGTGGTATCGCAAGGGCTGGCGGGTCAACAGGCGAAGCAGCCGGGGGAGATCAGCGAATGACGGATACCATCCCCGGCCCCCTCCTCTTGCTGGCGCTTCTGGGGCTGATGGCCGGCGGACTCTACCTGCTCCGCCGGGTTGAGGCGCTGGCCGCGCCGGCAGCCGCCGGGCTGGCGCTCTTGCTGGCCATCGGACTGTGGCGACTGCCGCTGGCCGCACCGGTGCGGCTGGCAGGTCGCGGGGTGTGGCTGGGCCAGCCGGTAGCCTGGGAAGACCTGTCGCTGCAGATTGCGCCGGTGACGCAGGCGCTGCTGGTGTTTCTGCTCGGTGTGGCGGCCGTGACCTTCATCCTGGCCTGGCGCACTTACCAGGGTTACACCTTCTACCCATTCGGGCTAGGCCTGGCCGCGCTGTGGGCCGTGGCCGCAATGCTCCAGCCTTTGACGCTCGCGCCCCTGGCTCTGGCGCTGGCCGCGATCCTGGCCGTTTTTCTGATCCAGGCCGGGAAGGCGGGCGAGACGCGGGGCGCCTGGCGGCAATTGCTCTTTCCGACCCTGGGTGCGCCGCTGTTCCTGACCGCAGCGTGGTACATTGATCAAGCGCCGCTGAACCCCGACGATCCGACCCCCTACCGGGTAGCGGGTTGGCTGCTGATCGCCGGTTTCGTCTTGTTGTTACAGCCGGCGCCGGTTCACGTCGCCATTCCGGCCGTCGCGAAACAGGCGCCGCCGGTCGTCGCCGCCTTCCTCTGGATCGGCGGCCAATCCACGACGCTGTTTCTGTTGCAGCGTTTCCTGGTGACCTATCCCTGGCTGGCTTCCGCGGTGGACAGCGCGCGCTGGCTGCTCTGGTTGGGCGTGTTCACCGCGCTCCTGGGCGGTGTGCTGGCGGCCGTACAGGATCGGCTTGGCCGCTATGCCGGCTACGCCGGGTTGTATGACTATGGCGTGGTGTTGGTCGCGATGGGGCTGCGCGGCACGGCCGGCCTGCCCACGGCGATCTGGCTGGTGCTCACCCGCACGCTGGCGCTGTTGACTCTGGCGACCGGCGTGGCGCTGATTCGCCATCACCTGGAGAGCGACCGCCTGGATCGGATCGCCGGCGCGGCGTCGCGGCTCCCCTGGGCCACGATCGCGCTTGTCATGGGTGGGTTCGCGCTGGCCGGGATGCCGCTGAGCGCGCAATTCGCCTCGCGCTGGGCCTTGCTGCAACTGCTGGCCGAGAATGACCCGCGCTGGACCATCTTTCTGTTGATCGGCGCGTTGGGCGTGACGATCGGCGCGGTGCGCGCAGGCCGGGCTTGCTTCGGCAAGCTCAGCGGTGCGCCGGTGGAGCGCGAGCCGCGCGGCGCGGCGCTGCTGGCCATGGGGCTGGTCATTGTCAGCGTCCTGTTGGGGCTTTTCCCGCAGCTTCTCACCGAGCCGGTCGCGGCGGTCATCCTGCCGCTCGCCACCCTGGGGCCATGAAACCAACCTGGTAGCTTTTGAGAGACCGAAGCCGCTATCATGCCGATACATGGGCGGCGCTTCCTGGCTTCCGCAGGCGCTGTCTCAGATCGAGGATCTATGAGCCCATCTTCGCGCATCAGTGATTTCTACAAATTATCGCCGGCCGATCGCCAACGCATCGTGGTCGAGTGGGCTGAACTCACGAACGAACAGGCGTCGGCGCTGGAGAATGCGTTGGGGCTGGCGCAGGCCGACAAGATGATCGAGAATGCGATCGGGGTCTATGGCCTGCCGTTCGGCATCGCAACCAACTTCGTCGTCAACGGTCGCGATGTGTTGGCGCCGATGGTCGTCGAAGAACCGTCGGTGGTCGCGGGCGCCAGCTACGCAGCCAGGCTGGCGCGGGCCGGCGGCGGCTTCCACGCCGAAACGACCGCATCGCTGATGATCGGCCAAATCCAGGTGCTCGATCTCGATCGGCCAGAGCAGGCAGCCGGCAAGGTGCTGGCGCAGAAGCAACGCCTGATTGACCTGGCCAACCGCACCGATCCTGTGATCGTCAGCTTACACGGCGGCGCGCGCGATGTCGAAGCGCGGCCTCTGCTTGACAGCCCTGTGGGGCCGATGCTGGTGGTTCACGTCATCTACGACTGCCGGGATGCCATGGGCGCCAACATGGTCAACACGGCGTGCGAGGCGTTGGCGCCTGTGATCGAAGAGATCACCGGCGGCCGGGTCAACCTGCGAATTCTCTCGAACCTGGCGGACCGACGCCTGGCGCGCGGCTGGTGCGTGGTCCCGGCGAAGGCGCTGACGACCGGGGATCTCGCGGGCGAGTTGGTTGTCGAGCGGGTGGTGGAGGCCTGGGCCCTGGCGGCCGTTGATCCGTATCGTGCGGCCACCCACAACAAGGGCATCATGAACGGCATTGATGCAGTGGCGATCGCCACAGGCAACGATTGGCGCGCCATCGAAGCCGGCGCCCACGCCTACGCTGCACGCGACGGCAGCTATCGTTCCCTCTCCACCTGGTCGGTGAACCAGGATGGCGACCTGGCGGGGCGCCTGGAGTTGCCGCTGGCGGTGGGTGTGGTGGGGGGCGCGACGCGCGTCCACCCGGCTGCCCGCGTCGCCCTGCAAATCCTGGGTGTCGCCACGGCGCGCGACCTGGCAGAAATCATCGTGTCGGTGGGGCTGGCGCAAAACCTGGCTGCGTTGCGCGCGCTGGCCACCGAAGGGATTCAGCGCGGCCACATGGCGTTGCACGCCCGGCAGGTAGCCACTGCGGCCGGCGCTGTCGGCGACGAAGTGGATCGCATCGCGGCCGCCCTGGTCGCGGAACGCACCATCCGCAGCGACCGCGCCGCGGCCCTGCTGCGCGCCGCCCGCGAAACCTGAACGCCCTGCGGAATACGCAACACGCACCACGGAGTCTCTCTTCATGCTCAAACCCGATCGTCCCGTCGGCATCGTCGGCTACGGCGCATACGTGCCGCGCTTTCGCCTGCCGGCCCGAGAGGTAGCGCGCGTCTGGCACGACGGCTCAGGCGGGCTGCCGGTCAAAGAGAAGGCGGTGGCT
>VGOD01000164.1 GCA_016876015.1 Chloroflexota bacterium | reverse complement strand
CTTCCCTCCACAATGGTGGATCGGTCTTGCAGATCCCCTGCATATAGCGGCAGCGGGGATGAATCTATCGTGCGCATGGTGCTATGTTATCAAAAATGTGAACTTCGTGCAAATTCGGATTGACAAGCGGAGGCATCCCATGTTCACCGCAACCGTTCGTTTACGTTTCCGGCTCCTGAGCGCGCTGGCGCTGGCGTTGAGCGCGCTCCTGAGCACGACCTGGCTCGCCGGCAGCGCAGCCGCGCCCGCTGCCGCGCTGCCCTCGCCCCCCTTTCCTCAGGATCCAAGCCCCGTCCTCGGGGCGCCCTGGAATGTCGCGCCCCGTGGCCGATTGGCCGTGCGCAGCCGACGCCGGCCGCTATCCCCTGGTCGGTCTGGCGACTTTTTGCACAGTCTGTATGCCCACAATCATCGGCCGGTTTGCCTGAACGGGCTGAACGGAGAGGAGGAAACATGAACTACTACCCGGCAAGGAAACCCATGTTGGTGCTGCTTTGTGTGCTGGCCTTGCTGCTCGGGCTGGGGCCGCCAACCGCCGTGGCCACCCCAGCCCTACCCGCCAGCAACCTGTCGTTGGCAATGGCGGACTTACCTCCCTTACAGGATATCGTCGTCATCGCCGCGGGCATTGATCACACCTGTGCCCTGACGAGCGGCGGCGGGGTCAAGTGCTGGGGTGCGAACGGGGCCGGCCAATTGGGCGACGGTACGGGTACGTGGACCGCTCGCAGCACGCCAGCGGATGTGGTCGGGCTGGCGGGCGGGGTGGTCGCCATCGCCGCGGGTGGGGAGCACACCTGTACGCTGACCAGTGGCGGCGGGGCCAAGTGCTGGGGTTGGGATGGTTACGGACAGCTCGGCCTGGGCACCATCACCTACCGCACGACGCCGGTGGATGTAGTGATGCTTCTGAAGGGTTATCTGCCGCTGGTAGTGAGGGAATGCCCTTCGTTCGCTCCACCACGCGCCGACCTCGGCGACGGCTGGCAGGCCAGCGCGCCGGCCGGGCCGCAATCGTGATCAGGCATGGCGTCGTCGCAACTGGCCGCACCCCGCGTCGATCTCGACGCCGCGGCGCATGCGCATGGTGGTCGGAATGCCATTGCGCTCCAGGATGGCCTGGAACGCGCTGCTGCGTTCAGGGCCGGAGGGTTGATAGGGTGATTCGGCCACGGGGTTCAGCGGGATCAGATTCACATGGCAGAGCATCCCGCGCAGGAGAACCGCCAACTCGCGCGCCAGGGCCGGCGTGTCGTTTATCCCCTCCATCAGCGCATACTCGAACGTGACCCGGCGGTTGGTCCGCGCGATGTAGTCACGCACCGCGGCCAACACCTCTGCCAGCGGGTAGCGGTTGTTGATCGGCGCGAGCTGGCCGCGCAGCGCGTCGTTCGGCGCGTGTAGGCTGACCGCCAGGTTGACCTGCAGCGGCTCGGCGGCCATGCGCTGGATGCCGTGGGGCAACCCCACCGTCGAGATGGTGATGTGCCGCGCGCCCAGGTTGAAGCCGTCGCGGTCCGTGAGCGCGGCCAACGCCTGCCAGGTTCGCTCGTAGTTGGCCAACGGCTCGCCCATGCCCATGACGACGACGTTGGTGAGGCGGCGAGCGGCCGGGGCAGGCCGAGGGGCGTGGGCCGCCGCCTGACTTTCGCCTCCTCCACCTTGCTCGTCGTTCTGCGCCTCCCCAGCCAGCCAGCGTTCGGCCGCCAGCGTCTGCGCCACGATCTCCCCGGCCGTCAGGTTTCGCGCCAGGCCGGCCTGTCCTGTGGCGCAGAACACGCAACCCATCGCGCAGCCGGCCTGCGTACTGATGCAGACCGTGCGCCGCCCCTGGCCGGGCCCTTCGTCGGACGGATAAGACATCAGCACTGTTTCGCCCTGGCCGGGCCCTTCGTCGGGCGGATAAGACATCAGCACTGTTTCGATGGTCAGGCCGTCGTGGAGCTGAAACAGCCACTTGACCGTGCGACCGTCGTTGCTGCGCTGTTCGTGGATGAGCGCCAGGAGTTCCAGTCGCGTCTCGGCTGCCAGCCGCGCGCGCAGCTCCTTCGGCAGATTCGTCATCTCGGCCGGGTCCGTGGCGAGCTGGCGATAGAGCCAATCCCACACCTGGTCGCTGCGATAGCGGGGCTGTCCCCAGCCGGCCAACAGGGAGGCCAGTTGGGGCCTGGTTAGATCGAGAAGTGGGACACGCGGAAGAATGTCTTGCATGGCGGCTCCGATTATAGCCGATCCCCTCTCCTTTCAGCAAGCCCCGGCTTCCGGTTTCTAGCTTCCGGCCCGCGTTGTGATATAATCCAGCCGCAATTCACAATGGGAGTCTCCTGGTGCCTAATATCCGACCCTATCCCTTCACCGCCATCGTCGGGCAAGAGCGCATGAAACGCGCTCTGATCCTGAATGCGATCAGCAACGGCATCGGCGGCGTGTTGATCCGCGGCGAGCGCGGCACGGCAAAGTCCACCGCGGCCCGCGCCCTGGCCGCGCTCTTGCCTGAGATCGAAGTCGTGGCCGACTGCCCGTTCGCTTGCGATTCCGGCGGCGTGGACGGGCTGTGCGACAACTGCCGGGACCGGCTGGCGCGGGGCGAGAAGCTGCCCACCACGCCGCGGCGGACGCGCTTTGTGGATCTACCGGTGAGCGCCACCGAGGATCGCGTCGTGGGCACGCTGGACATCGAACGCGCGATCCAAAAGGGGGAGCGCCACTTTGAGCCGGGCGTGCTGGCGGCCGCCAATCGCGGTCTGCTCTACGTGGACGAGGTAAACCTGCTGGACGACCACGTCGTTGACCTGCTGCTCGATTCCGCGGCGATGGGCGTCAACGTCGTGGAACGCGAAGGGATCAGCTTCAGCCACCCGGCGCGCTTCATCCTGGTGGGTACGATGAATCCCGAAGAAGGGGACCTGCGGCCGCAGCTCCTCGATCGGTTTGCGCTCTGCGTGGACATGCGCGGCATCGTGGATCCCCGGCAGCGCGTCGCGATCGTGGAGCGCCGCGTGGCCTACGAGACCGATCCCGAGGGGTTCTATCAGGAATGGCTGCCGCGCGAACAGCAGCTTTCGCAAGAGATCGCACAGGCGCGCAGCCGCCTGCCGCAGGTGACCCACTCGCAGCGCGACCTCTACACCATCGCGCAACTGACTACTTCGTTCAAAGTAGACGGCCATCGCGCCGATATCGTGATCCTGAAGACGGCGCGGGCGCATGCGGCGTGGGCCGGTCGGACCGGTATCAACGATCAGGACATACTGTTGGCGGCCGAGCTGACCCTGCCGCATCGCCTCAAACGCCAGCCGTTCGAGGAAGCCGCGATGGATGCGGGCCAACTGGAGGAGCGGCTGCGCAAGTCGCGCGTCGAGGCCCCGGCCGAAACCACAGCCCAGCAGCAGGTGAAATCCGAGCAGACGGTCGTCAGCCCAAAAAAAGCGATCAGCCGTTAGCTGACGCCGAAGAAGTCGCAGCTAACGGACTCCCTCTGGACGACAACACCCCGCAGTCGCCGACGGACGACAACACCCCGCAGTCGCCGACTGCGAGCAGCGGGCCGCAACCCACCCGGCCGGTGAAGATCGGGAAGGACTTTCAGGCCAAACGACTCGATACGCCGCTCGATCGGCTGACGCGACGGACGGCGGGCAAGCGCAGCGTGACGCTGACCGCTCGCAAGCGCGGCCGCTATGTGCGGGCGCGGCCCGTGGAGGGCAAGCCCGAAGACATCGCGTTCGACGCGACGATCCGCGCGGCCGCCCCGTTTCAGCGCCGCCGCCAGACCGAGCGCGAGCGCAGCCGTGTGGCGTTCCTGGTCGAGCGCCAGGACTTGCAGCGCAAGGTGCGCGTGCGCCGGGCGGCCAACCTGGTGCTCTTCGTGGTGGACGCTTCGTGGAGCATGGCCGCGGCCGAACGGATGGAGGCCACCAAGGGCGCGATCCTCTCGCTGCTGCACGACGCCTACCAACGCCGCGACCAGGTCGGGCTGGTGGTGTTCCAGCGCGAAGAGGCCCGCGTTATTCTTCCGCCCACCTCCAGCGTCGAGCTGGCGCAGCACGCTCTCAAGGACATTCCGGTCGGCGGCAAGACGCCGCTTTCGGCCGGCTTGCTGGCGGCCTATCGTGTTTGCACTACCGCCCAGAAGCGCAATCCCGAGATCATGCCGCTGATCATCATCCTGACCGACGGCGCGGGCAACGTATCCCTTACCGGCCTGCCGCCCCAGGAAGAAGCCAGCCGCATGGCGCAGATGATCCACGACAACCACCTGCGCACCGTGGTGGTCAATATGGAGCACCCCGCGTTCGACCGCGGCCTGGCCCAGCAGCTCTCCATCGCGCTTGGCGGCCCATGCTACTCGCTGCCCGAGCTGAAGGCGGACGCGCTGGTGCAGACGGTGCGAGAAGAGATGAAGGACGTGGGACCGCGCTGACGGGTGCGAGGAGGTCGGGCCACGATGAACGTCTGTCCCCACTGCGGCCGCCCGGTTGCCGACGGCGCCGAGCGATGTAGTCAGTGCGGCCAGGCTCTGCCGCAGGTCTGCCCCGCGTGCGGCCAACCCGCGCCGGCCGGGTTCAAGTTCTGCGGCCAGTTCTGCGGCCACTGCGGGGCGCGACTGCCCGTTCCCCCGCAGCCGCCCCCCGCGGCCGAGCGGCCGGTTGCTGCGCCAGCGAGCCAGCGGCCGGTCGCCGATGCGCCGGCCGAACCGATCGGCGAGCGCCGCGAGGTGACGGTCCTCTTCGCCGATGTGAGCAACTTCACTGCGGTCGCGCGCACCCTCGACAGCGAAGAGGTCTTTCTCCTGGTCAACGAGGCGATGCGCTTGCTGGCCGACGTCATCGCCCGATACGACGGCGTCATTGACAAATACACGGGGGACGGGTTGATGGCGCTTTTCGGCGCGCCCCACGCCCACGAGAACGACCCCGAGCGCGCGGTGCGCGCCGCCCTGGACATGCAGGATGCGCTGCGGCCGATGCGAGAACGCGTCCTGCGCCAGCATGGGATAGACTTCCTGATGCGCATCGGCGTCAACACGGGCGACGCGGTGGCTGGCCAGATCGGCGGCGGCCCGCACGCCGAGTACACCGTCATCGGTGACACGGTCAACCTGGCCGCCCGGCTGCAGAGCGCGGCCGAGCCGGGCTCGATTCTCGTCAGCCAGACGACCTGCAGACGCTGCCCCGCCTTCTTCGAATTCAAGGCATTGCCTCCGCTCCAACTCAAGGGCCTGGAGCAACCGGCGCTGGCGTTTCAGCCGCTGGCCGTGCACGAACATGCCGCAGACGGCCGCGCCGCGACCGGCGGGATGACGCCCCTGGTCGGCCGCTCGGATGCGTTGGGACGGCTGCGCGAGGCTGTGGATCGGCTCCGGCATGGTCGGGGCAGCCCGGTCGTGTTCATTTCGGGAGAAGCCGGAGTCGGCAAGAGCCGGCTGGCGGCCGAGCTGCGCAACACCCTCGCGGGGGAAGACGTGCGCATCTACCAGGCTGCGTGCCTGGCTTACACGCCATCTGCGCCCTACTGGCTGGTGGCCGATGCGCTGCGCGACCTGCTGGCCGCGCCAGCGTCCGCGCCAGCGGATGTGCAGCGTTCCTTGCTGCATGAGTACCTGACGCAGACTGGCGTCGCTCTGGAGCAGCATTTCCCCTACCTCTGCGACGTTCTCAAACTGGGCCAGGCCGACGCGGACGCCGAGGCGCGGCTGGCCGGCCTCGATGCCGCAATGTTGCAGCGCCAAACCCACGCGGCTCTGTTTCACGTCTTTCTGGCCCAGGCGCAGCAGGGGCCAACCATCGTTATCCTGGAAGACCTGCAATGGATTGATGCCGCATCGCGGGAATTTCTGGAGCGCCTGGTGCAGGCGACGGCCGGCGCGCCCCTGATGCTTGTGCTGATCGCGCGCGACTTTGGCCCAGAGACCGGACTGCGGTCGCTGGCCGCGGCCGCCGAAAAGCAGCCTGATCGCCTGGTCGGCATCGAGCTCGCGGGCCTGTCGGAGGCTGAGGTCCAGCTTCTCGTGGCCCGACTCCTCAATCGGCCCGCAGAGGACGCGGAAGGGGTATGCCAGCGGATCGCGGCCCGCGCAGCCGGCAATCCTCTCTACGCCGAAGAAGTGGTGCGCATGTTGATTGACCAGGGCGGCCTGGTCTCTGGCCCGGCGGGCGACGACTGGCGCCCCACACCCCTGGCCGATGCGTTGCTCCACGAAGTGCCAGACACCATTCGGGGTTTGATCCTGGCGCGCGTGGACTGCCTGTCGAACGAGCTGCGCGCGACCCTGCAGCGAGCCGCGCTCCTCGGCACTACCTTCCCAACTGCCCTGTTGATCATGCTGGATGAGGGGCGCAGCGAGGCGCTGATCGTTCGCCTGGGCGAACTGGAGGCGCGGCGCTTTCTCGCCGCACGATCGTTCGATACGGTGGAGAGCTACGTTTTCCGCCACGTGTTGGTCCAGGAAACCGTCTATCGCACGCTGCTGCGGCGTCAGCGCCAGCGGTTACATGCGCAGGCCGCCGCGACCATCGAGCAGAGCAGATTCTGGCCGGCCGACGAGTGCACCGAGCTGTTGGCCTATCACTACGCCGAAAGCTCGACGCCGGCGAAAGCTTTGCCGCATCTGATCGCCGCGGGCGACAACGCAGCGCGCCGCGGGGCCAACGACAACGCGATCAGCTACTACCGCCGCGCGCTCGGTCTGACGGAAGATGGGCCTGACAGCGCCAGGGAGCGCGCACACATCCAGGCAGGTCTCGGACGCGCGCTCAAGCTTACGGGCGAATACACGGCCGCCGCACAGGTGTTGGCGCAGGCTGAGTCGGCCCTACAGTCGGCATGCGCACCGCCGGCCGACCTGCTTGAGGTCTGGCGGGAACTGGCCGACGTCCGGCAGCGCGAGGGCGATTTCGACGCCGCGGTCCTCTGCCTGGAACGCGGGCTGGCGATGGCCGAACAGGCCGGCGATGTGCGGACCGGCGGCCGTTCGTTGCGCGATCGCCTGGCCTGGGTCCGCTTCCGGCAGGGCAATCTGGGCGAGGCGCTGCGGCTGGCCCAAAAGACTCTGGCTGAGTGCGATCTCGCACAGCCCGACGAGCCGCTCCTCCTGGCCAGCTTGCACAACACCCTGGGGGGCGTCTACTGGCAGATGGGCGAGCTGGACCAGGCAACCCATCACGTAGAGCGCAGCCTCGAGCTTTACAAGAGCTGGGGCTACGTGTGGGGCATGGCCATCGGACACACTAACCTGGGCGTGCTGGATGTTGTGCGTGGGCAGTGGCCGCGGGCGCTGGCGAACCTGGAAACGGCGTATGCCCTGCGCCGCGACAATGGCTATGTGGCCGAACAGGCGCTCACCCTCAACAACCTGGGGCTGTTACGTATGCAGATGGGCGACCTGGCGCGCGCTCACGCCGACTGGGAAGCGTGTCTGACGCTCAGCCAACGGCTGGGGGACGACTTTGGCGTCGTGCTGGCGCAGATCGGTTTGGCTCACCTGGCTGTACTGGCGGCCCGTTGGGACGATGCCGCGACGCACCTGGAGGCGGCGCAGGCTCTCCTGGCCTCGGCCGGCGCGGATGAGGCGGCCCAGGTGCGCTGGCTCGCGGCGCTGGTGCAGGCCGAATTGCGCCAGCATCCTTTAGGACAGGGCGCCCCTTCAGCAAGCTCAGAGCTTGCCCTGAACGCAGTGAAGGGGCAGGCTCTGGCCGCCGGCCTGGAGAGCGCAGCCCTGGCGCTGCAGACGGCGCGGGCGGCCGGCCTCGCGGAAGCCGAGACCGATTCTCTGCGCGTGCTGGGGGACCTGCAGGGCCGCGCCGGCGCTTTTGCAGAGGCCGAAGCGCACCTGCGCCAGGCGGCCGTGCTCGCAGAAGGGCGTCGCGATCTATATCGCCAGGGGCTGGCGCTGTTGGCGTTGGGGCGCCTCTACCTCGTTCGGATGCGTGACGATGCGGCCGCGTGCGCCGGGTGGCAGGATCGCGCAGAGCAGGCGCTCAGCGCGGCCGAACGGAACTTCGCGCGTCTCGGCGCAGGCCATCAACTCCGGCTCACGGCCGCGGCCCTGGCGGAGATTGCGCCAGCATCCTTCAGGATCGCAAATCCGCCGTGTCCAGCCACAGCGTCACCGGCCCATCGTTAACCAGCGCCACCTCCATCATGGCTCGGAAGCGGCCGGTCGCCACCGGCAGCCCCTCCTCCTTCAGTCTCAGCGCCAGGTAGTCAACCAGCGGTTCAGCCTGTTCTGGCCGCGCGGCCTGCAAGAAATCGGGCCGCCGGCCCTTGCGCGCGTCGCCATACAGGGTAAACTGCGACACTACCAGCACCGCGCCGCCCACCTCGGCCAGCCCCAGGTTCATCTTGCCGGCCGCATCTTCGAACAGGCGCAGCCCTGCGATCTTGCGCGCCAGCCAATCGGCCTCGGCCTGGCCGTCCGCATGCGTGACCCCCACCAGAACCAGGAACCCGCGGCCGATTTGGCCGACGGTCTCGCCATCCTCCGTCACCGACGCCCGGCTGACGCGTTGGATCACCGCGCGCACATGCGACTCCTGCTACGTGAACTTCACGACCACCCGCTCCACCACATCGGCCGCCTCCACGCAGCGGTCCGCGGCGTTGCTGAGGTGGCGGTAGACCTCGCGATGCTTCAACCCATCCACCAGGCGCGATGTGTCCTGCGCGTTGGCAAAGACCGCCGCGACCGCGTGCCGGTAGACCTTCTCGACGACCGCCGCGACCGCGTGCCGGTAGACCTTCTCGACGCGGTTCTCCAGCGATCGGGCGCGCGAAGCGTGCTCGCTGGCCACGGTCGGATGATCTTTGAGGCGCACCATCGCCAGGTGGATCTCCTGGGCGCCCTCTAGCACCAGCGCCAGGATCTGCTTGAGATAGTCATTGCCCCGAATCCCGAAGAGCTCCATCTCTTCGACGGTCGAGTCGGCATAGTCCAGGATGTCGTCAATGGCGCGCGACAGCGCGTAGATGTCCCAGGATGTCGTCAATGGCGCGCGACAGCGCGTAGATGTCTTCGGGGTCCATCGGCGTGATGAAGGTGCGGTCGAGCTCGTGTGAGACGATGCGCCGCAGCTCATCTGCTTCTTTTTCTAATTGCCTCACCCGCCTGGCCGATTCCTTGCTGCCGGTATCCACGAAGCGCTGCAGCTCTTCGGTCGCCTCCAACGTCTTGGCAGATTGCTCGATCAGGAGGGGGAGGAACATCTCGCCCCGCGAACGGAAGAGGTCTCTCAGCCCCATATGGCTCAACTCCCAAAAAGCCCGTTCAGCGCCAGGAACACAAGGCCCCCTGCGACCGCGGTTGCCGGGATCGTCAGCAGCCAGCCGACGACGATCTCACGCATGACGCGCCAGCGGACTTTGTTGAACCGTTCGGCCGCGCCCACGCCGGCGATCGCCGAGCTGACCACCTGGCTGGTGCTGACCGGCAGGCCGGTCACGGATGCGCTGAACACGACCAGCCCCGAAGTGATCTGGCTGGTGAAGGCATGGATGGGGCGCACCCGATAGAAGCGCGTGCCGAGCGTGCGAATCAGTTGCCAACCGCCCAACAGCGTGCCCGCGGCCAGCGCGACTGCCGTCGCCGCAATCACCCAGCCCGGCACGCCGAACTCTGGCAGCAAGCCGGCCGAGACCAACCCCATGGTGATGATGCCCATGGTCTTGGGGGCGTCGTTAGCGCCGTGGCTCAGCGCCAGCCCGATCGTCGTCACCAGTTGGGCACGGCCGAAGAACCAGTTTACGCGCGGGGTGGCGCTGCGTAAGAGGAATCGGGTAACCTCCATGACTACATAGGCGGCGGCCAGACTGACCACTGGCGCCAGAAACAACCCGCTGCCCACCTTGATCAGCCCAGGCGCGTGCAGCAGATCGAGTCGGAACGCGCTGCGCGTGATCACCGAGCCGAGCAACCCGCCTATGAGCGCGTGCGATGAGCTGGCCGGGATGCCCAGCCGCCAGGTCAGGACGTTCCAGGCGCTCGCGCCCACCAGCGCCGCCACTACCGTCATGACGGTGATCGCCTGGGGATCAACCACGCCCGCGCCGATGGTCTTGGCGACCGCCACACCGAAGACGAACGGGCCGCTCAGCTCTGCTGCGGCGACCATCCACAGCGCAAAACGCGGCGGCAACGCACGGGAGGTGATGACTGTCGCCACGGTGTTCGCGCCGTCGTGCAGGCCATTCAGAAAGCTGTAGAGGAGCGAACACGCGACCAGGACGATGATCGAGACCGGCGGCAGCATGAGTTCGGGCATAGCCGGCCTATGCCTCTCGCTCCACTTCCGATTCGGGCCCCTCGACCCAGATCGCGCCATCCGACCCGACCTCTTTTTTCCAGATGGGCGCGATCTGTTTGATGCGGTCAATCGCGTGGCGACAGGCGTCGAAAGTATCCCGGCGGTGAGCGGCGGCCGCCACGATGACCACGGCCAGGTCGCCCACTTCCAGCCGGCCGACGCGGTGGACGATGCTCAGGGCGCTCACGGCCGGCCAGCGGGCCTGCACCTCGGCCGCGATCTCGGCGAAAGCCGCCTCGGCCATCTCGGGAAAGGCTTCGTACTCCAGGTAGTCGGTCGTCAGTTCAGCCGCGTGCTGATTGCGCCAGCATCCTTCAGGATCGCGGGCGCGGGTGATCCCGCGCACCACGCCGGCGAAGCAGGCGATCGCACCGCGATCTGGCCCGCTGACCCGGCCGGCGACCTCGTCCATCGAGATGGGTTTTTCGCTGATCTCGAAGAGCCTGGCTGCGCCGCCGCTCACCGGAGGGAGCAGCGCGATCTCGTCGCCATGCTTGACGATCGTCGTGAGCGGCGCATAGGCGCGATTGACGGCGATCCCATAGCGAAACCGGCCCAGCGCACCCTCGGGGCCGCGGCGGGCGAGCTGCGCCAGCACGCTCGCCACATCGCGGCGGGCGAGCTGCGCCAGCACGCTCGCCACATCGCTGCCTGGTGCGACCTGCAGCGCCAGGTCCGAGAAGCCCAGAGCCTCGCGCAAACCCGCAAACACGCGGAGGCGCACGGTGATGTTGTCTGTCATGCCTCTGTTCATCCTGGGTCAGTCTCGCCGCGCCACTCGCCGCTCTTGCCCCCACGCTTTTCTAACAGGCGGATATTTTCGATGACCATGCCGCGCTCGACGGCCTTCGCCATGTCGTAGATGGTCAGCGCCGCGACGCTGACAGCCGTCAGCGCCTCCATTTCGACGCCCGTCTGACCCCGACACCGCACGACCGCGGTGATCTCCACGGCCGGCGTCGCCTCGTCGAAGGCGAAGTCCACGGCCACGTAGGTCAGCAATAGGGGATGGCAGAGCGGGATCAGCTCCGCGGTGCGCTTGGCGGCCATGATGCCCGCAATGCGGGCCGCGCTCAACGCATCCCCTTTCGGCAGTGCGCCAGCATCCTTCAGGATTGCGCCAGCATCCTTCAGGAGGGTCCCGCGCACCAGGGCCAGCGTCTCGGGCCTCATCCGCACGCGACCCGCAGCGATAGCCTCGCGTTCTGTCTCGGCCTTCGCGCCCACGTCAACCATGTGCGCGCGGCCCTGCGCATCCAGATGGGTCAATACGGTCACTTGACGACAAACTCGATCTTGTAGCTCGTGGCCGCGTCGGTGGCCGACACGGCCTTGATGTCGTAATCTTGCGTGTTGGGGAGCACCCCGGTCCACGTCGTGACGCCCATCGGGACGCGCACCAGCGGCTGGCCGTCGCTGATGCCGTAGATCTCCAGCAGCACCCGGTTGCCCGGCGACTGGATGGCGACGGTCATCGTCTGGCCCTTGAGCGCGCGCAGCAGGTACTCGTGGGTCTGGCGTCCGGCCAGGTTGCCCTCGCGCGTCGCCGAGATGGCGCCTGGCTGGAACTGCACCCGCTCCGGGATGATCACGCTGAGGGAATAGTTGGCTGCGGCCCCGGTCCCCACGGCCTTGATGCTGTAGTCTTGCGTCGCGGGCAGCGCGCCCTGCCAGAAGGTCTGGCGCATGTGGCTGCGCACCAGCGGCCGGCCGTCGCTGAGTCCCGCGATCTCCAGCACCACGCTATTGCCAGCCGACGAGACCTGCACCATCATCCACTGGCCGCCCAGGGCGCGCAGCACGTAGTCGTCAATGTTTTCGCCGGTCACTCTCCCTTGCACCGCGGCCGATGTCGCGCCGGCCGCAAATTGGATGCGCCTGGGCTGGGCGGCGGTCGCCTGGGGCGTCGGGACAGGGGTCGGCGGCTGGCCGGCCAGCAGAGCTGCCGCCTGTTTGTAGAGCGCGTCTTGCGGCGCCAACGATGCGGCTTTCTGGACATCGGCGCGCGCCTGGGCCGGATTGCCGGGATTCGCCAGGTAGCTCGACCACCCGCGCAAGAAGAAGGCCGGCGCCAGCGCCTGCCCTGAGCTTGCCGAAGGGTCGCCTTGCACCTGGATGGCCGCGGACGCGCTTGTGGAGATGTGTCCCGTGGTCTCCGGCAGCCAGTTCTCGGCCACAGTCCCCTTGATCAGCGGCGAGGCGACGCTGAAGAGCTGGGCCGCGCTGTAGGGCCGCATCAGGTTCACGGCCGACGCGTAGTCGCCGAAGAAGACATAGCTGAGGAGCGGGTAGGCGCTCTGGGTCAGGTCTACCGCCATCGCGTCATGGTGCAGCTTGATGATGCCGTAGTTCCAGTCCACCAACTCATTGCTGAAGGGCGGCTGGACGCCGCGGGATGCCTGTTTGGCCGCCGTGATCCTGGCCATGGCGTCTTTCCACAATCCAGCGCGGGCCAGCATCACAGCCTCGTTGGTCAGACCGCGACCCGGATGGCCCGACTGGCCCATCAGCATCTCCTGGATCGGCTGCTCCATCATGCGACGGTTTCCCTGATCCCACCTGAAGACCCCAAATGCGATCTGCGTGACGCCGCACGCATAGCAGAAGACATAACGATCGGAGGCGTTGAGAATGACATCGTTGACGCCGTCGCCGTTGACATCCCGGATTTGGCCCACGTCAGGGCTGACATGGAAGCCGGCCA
>VGOD01000163.1 GCA_016876015.1 Chloroflexota bacterium | reverse complement strand
CAAAGCCGCGTCTTGGATGCCATCAACCAGGTGTTTCAAGAAGCGCTGACGTGTGAAACCGAAGAAGCGCTGGCGCGCAAGTGCCTGGCAGTGGCGGAGCAATTGACCGGCAGCAAGTTCGGATTCATTGGAGAAGTCAATCCGGCTGGTCGGTTTGACACGATTGCGTTGAGCGACCCCAGCTGGGATGTCTGTAGGATGCCAAAGACCAATGCCGTGTTGCTGCTCAAGAATATGGAGATTCGTGGCATCTGGGGAAGCGCGATCAGGGACGAACGATCGGTCATTGCCAACGACCTCACCGCCCATCCCGATCGGGTCGGCGCTCCCGAAAGTCATCCGCCGCTTACTTGTTTCCTGGGTGCGCCCTTGAAGCAAGCGGGAAAGACGATTGGGATGATCGGCCTGGCGAACCGCAAGAGCGGGTACAATCACACACAGCGGGAGGACGTAGAGACCCTCTCGGTGGCGATTGTGGAAGCGCTGATGCGCAAGCGGGCTGAAGACCGCACCCGCCGCGAGGGAGCGCGCACCCAGGCGTTGTTACAGGTCGCCGCGCGCCTTAATGCCCAACTTGATCTGGAAACGGTGCTGGATGCCGTATGCGAAGAGACTGTCCATGCCCTGAACGTCCCCGCCGCCAGCGTCACGTTGTACGACGACGAGCACCAGGTGTTTTGCCACGTCGCCACCTTTGGCTGTCCACTGGAGTACCGCGAACGTGCGCAGCCTATGCCCCGCGCCACCTACGACGAGCTTGCCCGGCGGATGGGGCCGATCATCGTCGTCCCGGACGTGCAAGCCATCCCCGGCCTGCTCAACGCCGATCTCTATGCGCGTCATAACACCCGCACCGTTGTTGGCGCGACCATGCTGCGCAATGGGCAACTGGTCGGTGGCCTGAACGTCTTTACCTTCGGCGAAGTGCGCCACTTCGGCGAAGATGAACTGGCCCTGCTGCAAGGCCTGGCCGATCAGGCCGCCCAGGCCATCATCAACGCTCGCCTGCTGGCAGAGACCAGGCAGCGCGCCGACCGGCTGGCTCTCCTCAACCGTATTGTGCGCGCGCTCAGCTCCACCCTGCATCTGGATGAACTGCTGGAAATCGTCTACCGCGAGATCACGGCGACGCTGGAGGCCGAGGCGTTCTTTATCTGCCTCTATGATCGCGCCGCCGATGAGTTGGACTTCCGCATTCGCGTGGACAAAGGTGTACGCAAGCCTCAGCAACGGCGACCTCTGAACCCCGGCCTCACCTCCTCTGTTGTTACCAACAAGCGCCCTCTCCTCATCCGCGATTACGAACAAGAGAAGGAGCATCTGCCGCCAGTGCAGGTATGGGGCACGATGGAAGCCCCACCGTCGTGGTTGGGCGTGCCCATGCTGCTCGGCGCTGACGTGGTCGGTGTGATCTCGGTGCAGGCGTACCGCCCCAACGCCTATGGCGAGGCGGAGCAAGAGTTGCTTGCCACCATCGCCGATGCGGTTGCGGTCGCCATCGAGAGCACGCGGCTTTATGAGGCGGTTCAGCGGGAGCTGGCGGAGCGCAAGCGGGCGCAGGAGGCGCTGGCGCAAGAACGCATCCTGTTGCGCACCGTCATTGACAACCTGCCCGATGCCATTTACGTCAAGGACGCCGCCACGCGCAAAGTCCTGGCGAACCGCGCTGATCTGGAGAACATCGGCAGGCCGGAAGCTGAAGTCCTGGGCAAGACCGACTGGGATGTGTTTCCGGCAGAGGTGGCAGCTCACTTCTATGCTGATGACCGGGCCGTGCTGCAGAGTGGGCAGGCGGTGATCGCCCGCGAAGAACTGCTGGTCAATGTCAGCGGTCAAAGTCGCTGGCTGCTCACCTCCAAGCTGCCGCTGCGAGACGATGAGGGACGCATTACCGGCATCGTCGGCATCGGCCGCGACATCACCGAACTGGTGTGCGCGCGCGAGGCGCAGCAACACTATGCTGCACGCCTGGAAGCCATGCACGAGATTGACCAGGCGACCCTGGCGGCGCAGCCGGTCGAGGCGATTGCCGAGACTGCTCTGCGGGGCCTCCGCCGGTTGGTGCCCTGCCGGCGCGCCAGTGTTGCTCTCTTCGATCCTGCCCAGGCTGAAGCTACGGTGCTCGCTGTCTTGACTGAGGGCCAAACGAAGCTGGCGGCCGGCGATCGCATCCCGTTGGAAGACATCCAGATCGAGGATCTCCGCGGGGGTGTCGTGCGCGTGATCGGGGATCTGCTTGCCATCCCTCACCTGTCACCGACACTGCAAACCCTGCAGGCCGAGGGAGTGCGCTCCCTCGTCAACGTGCCACTGCTGGCCGAGGGCGAACTGATCGGCATGCTTAGCCTGGCGGCCGATCGGCCGGGGGCCTTCACCACCGACCAGGAGGCCATCGCCCGCAGGATGGCCGATCAACTGGCGGTCGCCATCCAACAGACCCGCCTGCGCGAACAGGTGCAGCGTCACACCGCCGAGCTGGAGCAGCGCGTGACCGAGCGCACGGCCGAGCTCGCGGAGACAGCGGCCAGGCTCCAGGTCGCCAACGAGCGGCTCAAAGAGCTCGATCAACTCAAAAGCCAGTTTGTCGCCAACGTCTCGCACGAACTGCGCACGCCCCTGACCAACATCAAGGCCTATCTGTATCTGCTGGAGCACGGCAAGCCGGAGAAACATGCGCAGTACATGACCACGCTGCACAGCGAAACGGCCCACCTGGAACACCTCATCAAGGATCTGCTGGACCTCTCCTGGCTGGATCAGGGGAAGATCCGCATCCAGCTTGCGGCGCTGGACGTCAACCGGGTCATCGCCATGCTGGTGGATGCGCGAGCGCTTCTGGTCAGGCAGGCCGGCCTGACATTGGAGGTCTTGCCCCAGCCCGCATTGCCCCCCGCGCTGGCTGACGCGGATCGGCTGATGCAGGTGTTGATCAATCTGCTGACCAACGCGATCAACTACACGCCCCAGGGCGGCACGCTCACGTTGCGCACGGCCTTGCAGCAAGCCGAAGGCCGCTCCTGGGTCACCGTGGCGGTCAGCGATACCGGCCTGGGGATTGCGGCGGCGGATTTGCCTCACGTCTTCGAGCGGTTCTATCGCGGCACCGCGGCGCAACAGCGCAATGTGCCCGGCACCGGTCTGGGGCTGACTATCTGCCAGGAGATCGTGCAGCGCCACAACGGCCGGATCACGGTGGAGAGCGAAGTGGGGAAGGGTAGCACGTTTACGGTGTGGCTGCCGGTTGGGGGTGACGGGGCGACGGGGTGACTGCATCCCGTCCTGAAAACGGGACGCGGACTACGCGGACGACGCGGAGAACGCGGACAAAATCGGAAAAATACCCGCGTCGTCCGCGGCCTCCGCGTCCATCCGCGTTCCGTTTTCACCCGCCGTGGCGCTGCGCCCGGCATGGACAACTGATCGGAAGTCTCAAGCTCAGCCGGTCGCCACGAAGGCCGGAATCACCGTCACGCCGGTCGCCGCGTCGGTGTAGACCGCCTCGTAGCGGGCGCGGCTGGCGTCATCCACCTCCTCCACGAACAGCGCCAGCGTGATCTCGCTCAGCCCCAACTGCCGGGCATAGCGCGCGGCCTGTTGCAGCGCCTCCCGGTACTGTCTGGACGTCCGGTAGCTCTTTACCTCCAGACCGTAGGTCCGCCCTGCGTAGCGCATCAGGATATCCACCTTGCCGTTGCCGGTCGGAAACTCGGGATAGGCCGACCCGCCATAGCCGTCGAGAAACCGGCGCAGATAGACGAACAGGTTGAAGTGGTAGACCGCCTCGTAGATCCGCAGGTCGCTGCGTCGCGGCGCCTCCTTCAGCAGCCAGTCGCGATTCTCGCGCAGGTAAGTCTCGTAGCGTCGCAACAGGTTCCTGACGTCCAGCGCGTCGTCGGTGATCGTGTCGCTCAAGTCCGCAAAGGGCGGGTAGAGCTGCCCCAGATGCCGAAACAGCTCGCGCGCAAAGTAGTCGAAAAGCCGCTTGTG
Organism: Chloroflexota bacterium; assembly: GCA_016876015.1. Lineage (GTDB taxonomy): Bacteria > Chloroflexota > Anaerolineae > CG2-30-64-16 > CG2-30-64-16 > VGOD01. The sequence goes on along the minus strand of VGOD01000163.1, from coordinate 9,021 downwards.
GACGAATGGGCAGGGGAACTTCACGTACCGGTTGGCCTCTTCGACCACTTCGTAGTCCACCACGCCGTTCATGTAGAGGAAGTTGATGACGGGATCCTCGTAACGAAACTCGATCTTCTCCCGCGTCTGGAACAACTCCAGGATGAACGACTTGTAGGGTTCCTGGCGCGCCTTGCTGATGATGTTCAGAATGTTGTTGTTGGGCAGCTCTTGGGTCGCCGCGGCATAGGCGATCTCGAAGTCGCGCGGGGTAATCGTCGGCTGATGCTTGTTGTAGATTTCAGTCAACACCTCGCCGAGCCAGCAAGTGAGACCCGGCTGCCCCTGCGTCTCGTAGAACAGCCGCGCCACCACCTCGGGGGCGACTGTCTGACCGCTCTCCTGCTCGTACCAGCGGAACATCCCCGCCACCTCGGCGGCGGTCAGATTGGGGATGTGCAGGCTGCGCTGCACGTTGAAGGGGGATCCGCGTGGGTTCTCGACCCCCAACACCGCCCGCACCCCGATCAGCGCCACCCCGTGCAGCAGGTAGTCCCGCGCCGCGCTGGGGAGGTTGGCCTGGTCTTGCCGGCGGATGTAGACGTTGCGAAACACGCTCGCCAGCCCCGTAATCGCCGCCTCAGGCAGCGCATCGAACTCGTCCAGGATCAGGATCAGCGGCTTGCGCAGCACCCCGCGGCGGAAGACATCGTAGACGTCCTTGAGCCGCGTGACCGCGCCGTTATCCAACCCCAGGTCGCGGGCGATCATCCGCGCGAACTCTTGCACCACGCTATCCACTTCAGTCTCGAACTTCAGATGCTCCAGGTTGATCTTGAGCACGTCGAAGTGGTCGTCGGCCTGTAGCCGCCACAACACCTGCTGCATGATCCACGTCTTGCCGGTCTGCCGCGGCCCCCAGACGGTGATGTAGTGACCCCCCAGTTCGGGGTCTTCGCCGACCATTTGGATGTAGGCGCGCTCGATCAATGCCTGCCGCGGGGCATAGTAGTGCTGCCGGGTGTCCACCGGCCCATACGAGGAAAACTTGCGCATGGCGGCCCTCCTGTGCCGTAAATATCATTTACAGGACTTACGTAGTGGACGCTCCCAGCCGGTCTGCGACCGGCGTCGTCGGCTCAAATGGGCCGCTGCTGGTGACAAGACGGGGGTCGCAGACCCCCTGAGAGCCAGGACTACGTAACTCCTGTCATTTAGCAGGGCTGAAAACCGGCTAAAGCCTCGACTTCAGGACGCTAACTTAACGACATCGTCTGTCCCATTGAAGTACTCGGCGCTATTGTAGCACGTAACCGCAGGAAATTCAACCGGATTCGGGATTTCGACCCACGGCGCTTCACCCCGCGGCCCCATCACCGCCGACCGGCAGCGCGACGTAGAAGGTGCTGCCCTGCCCTTCGCCCGCGCTCTCGGCCCAAATCCGACCGCCGTGCGCGGCGACGATCGTCTGGCACAACGCCAGGCCAATGCCCACCCCACCGAACTGGCGCGTCGTGCCGCCGTTCACCTGGTAGAAGCGCCTGAATATCTGTTGGAGCTTGTCCCGCGGAATCCCCACGCCCTGGTCGCTGACCGCGATCACAACCGGGCGCGCAATCGCCCCTTGGGACGAACGACCAACGACCAACGACCAACGACCGCCATCCGTGGGGCCTGGCCGTTCGTCGTTCGTCATTCGGCGTTCGTCTTCGACATACGCGCGCACCGTCACCGTGCCGCCCCCAGGACTGAATTTGACCGCGTTATCCAGCAGGTTTTCCAGCACCTGGCCCAGGAAGTCGGCGTCGGCCGCGATGGGGGGCAGCCCTGCTTCGACTTCGACCGCCAACTGAATGCCGGCCTGCGCGGTGCGCACCTGCCACGGCGCCACCACTTCCGTCAGCCATGAGGCCAGGTGCAGCACCTCCGGAAACCAGGCGCGGTCGGCATAGTTGACCGTGCCGCTGAAAGGCGTTGCGCTGCACCAGAGATCGCCGTTGGGCTTGACCACGATGAGGTTGGCGTAGAGCGGATACTGCTTGATCAAATCCGCGAAGAGCGCAGAGCAGGTTGCCGGGTCACCCTGACGCACTGGGGGAAGGCGCGCCAGGCCGATCAAAAGTTGGCGCGTGCTCTCGATCTGCAGATCCTGATCGGCGGAGGCGAGGATCGCCAATTGCAGCGCATCGTGTTGCACGTGGTCAGCCGCGACCTGCCGCTCTTCCCAGCCGGTGTAAAGGGTCAGTCCCAGGGCAGGGAGGACGGCGAGCAGAACGAGCAGAAGCAGGCGGACGCGGACACTGGACAAGAAACGTTTCATGGTCTCACCCTCCTGGCTGGGGAGAAGACTGCTGAAGTCTCAGGTCTCACCGCGCGCCGGCCGCGAGCCGAGTGAGTGAGTGAGTGAGTGAGGCTGAAATCCACCACCTGATCCAGCCTGGCGGTGGGATTGAGCGCGAGTTTGGGACGGAAGACGCCGATTGCCTCGATCTTGGTCGCCATGATGGATGCTCCTTTGCACTGAGCTGTCGGCGGGCTATCCCTGCAGCTCCTCGATGTAGCTCTTGATCTCCGGCAGCGCGGTCAGCCGCTCGTAGAAAAAGTTGTTGACGATATTGATGACGCGCTGCCGGGCAGCTTCGGCCTCGGCCGTCAGCGCCTCGCCGCTCCGCTTGCGGCTGATGACGTCTCGCAGCCGCAACAACTGGCGGACGATCTCGACCTCTTGTTCCCCTTCCAGCGCCTCGATGACGGCCACGATCAGGTGATCGGCCTGGGCCAACAGGTTCTCGATGGAGATTTCGGTGTCTGGCCGGCAGCAGTCATCCAGGGTGCGAATCAGCGACCACACCTGGTAGAGCATCGTCGCCGGCTCGTCGAATAGCTCGCGGATGAAGGCCGCCTCAGTGTAGCGGCCGGTGAGCCGGAAGACGTTGTACATCCGCTTGGCCGCCTTGCCGTAGTTGATGTCCTTCGTCACGTACTTCCTGGTCTCGCGCTCCAAAGCTGTCACGTAGTCGTCCAGCGCATCAGATGAAACATGGCGCGCCAGCTTGGAGAAGATGGGGATGGAATCCGCGTCCAGGTAGACCTCCTGGAAGTAGGGATCGAGGTAGCCGTCCAGCGGCGTGATGCTGCCATCAGGGGCTTCCCAGGTCACGTCGAGCATGTTGCTGGCGTTGGCCAGGCGACCGCGCACCGGGTCTGCCACCACCCAGTCCAGCTTGCACCAGCCTGGTTCGGCCGCCGCATCGTCCCAGCCGATGGCGATCTCCGCGGCCGATGGCGTGGCGGCCGCGATCTTGCCTGCCCTGATCTCCTCGGGCATCCAGGCGATCGGCGCGCCGGCTTTGCAGACGCGATCGCCGCGGACGATGTCGGCGGGATAGGCGCCGAACTTGACCTCGATCAGTTGGTAGGTGGGGCCCTTTTCGACGCTCAGCGCCTTCTCGCGCATCAGGTCCGCCAGGATGCGACACGCCTCCGCGCGCGTCGGCGCTTTGATGTTCACGCGCTCGAAGTAGTCGCAGTCGCCGGGGTAGGTCTGAATCTTCGACTGTGCGGCCGAACCCGAGAGCGCGAGCGCGGTTTCTACGACGCCCGGCTGATCGTGGAATTCCACCAGCCGGCCGATCTCCCGGAAGTAGGCCAGGTCCTGGTCACTGAAGTCAAGCATGACGACCTTGTGGCCGAAAACGCCGCTGCGCGTGTCCAGGGCGATGTCGCCGCTGGTCTGCCACGCAGCCATCGCGGTCAGCCATTGGAGCGCATCGGCCTCGTCCAATTCCACGCCCATGCGCTGGGCCGATTCGATGATGCGGTCCAGATCGGCTGCTGGAACTGTGGTTCTATCTGCACTCATGTGTCGCCTCCTGTGTCTACACCCAACTCCAACCGTGCGCCGAGGCCTCGGCCAGCATTCGACGCAACAGTTCAGCCTGATCCTGGGCATCGCTGAGCGCATGATGAGTCAAATTCCGGGTAGAACGCGCGCTGGGGGTCCGTGACCAGGCACGCGCCGATGGAGAGCAACGAATAGAGGCTGGGACACGGCCCAGCGGTCTCGACGTCAACGGAGATGTAGACTTCGGCGGTCATACGTTGTTCATCGGCGCTTCATCGGCCGGTTCAAGCTTGCCAGGGGCCGGATGCGCGACCAGTTCGACCCTGGCTGCCTGCAAGAAGGCGACCGCGTTTTGATCCGGGTAGTGGCCGGCGTAGATCACGCGGCGGATGCCGGCGTTGATGATCATCTTGGCGCAGGTGAGACAGGGCTGGTGCGTGACGTAGATCGCGCCGCCAGCGACGCTGACGCCGTGCAGCGCCGCCTGGATGATGGCGTTCTGTTCCGCGTGCAGCGTGCGCACGCAATGGCCGCCGACGATCAGATGGCCGATGTCATCGCAATGGGCCAGGCCGGCCGGCGCGCCATTGTAGCCGGTCGTTAGAATGCGGCGGTCCTTGACGATGATCGCGCCCACGCGCGCCCGGTCGCACGTGCTGCGACCAGCCACCTGGAACGTGATGCCCATGAAGTAGTCGTCCCACGACGGGCGGGAAGCGGTGTGAGGCATGTCAGCCCGTGCCGAACTGCCGGTCTCCCGCATCCCCCAACCCCGGCACGATATAGCCGTAGTCGTTCAGCCGCGCGTCTACAGCCGCCAGGTGAATGGAGACATCAGGGTGTGCGTCGTGCAAGCGGTCGATCCCTTCGGGCGCGCCGATGATGCCGACGTATTTGATGCGCTGTGCGCCCCATCTCTTCAGGATGTCTACGGTCGCCACGGCCGTGCCGCCGGTGGCCAGCATGGGATCGAGGATCAGGCAGACCTGCACGGTGGGCGCGACGGGCAGCTTGTTGTAATACTGGACCGGCCGCAGGGTGCGCTCATCGCGGAACAGGCCGATGTGCCACACCTCAGCCCCCGGCATCATCTCCCAAATGCCTTCGACCATGCCCAGGCCCGCACGCAGCACCGGCACCAGGCCGATGGTTTCGGTCAGCCTGGCGCAGTCGGCCGTGCCCATCGGCGTCTGCACACTATGGGGCGCCAGCCCCAGGTCGGCCGTAGCCTCATAGGCGAGCAGGATCGAGAGTTCCCGGATGAGCGCGCGAAACTTCTTGGGCCCGGTATTCACATCGCGCAAGATGGCCAGTTTGTGCTGAATCAGCGGGTGGTTGGAAACGAAGACTTTTTTCGAGGACATAAGTGGGCTTACCTCCTGACGGGTTTTCGACATGAAAAACGGGTCAAGTCGCCCGGCTGAGAGCTGATTTGACCCGTTTCAGACACTCCTGATCTGCGAAAGGCTGGCAATGGTCTACTGCCGCTCCTCGACAGCGCGCGCGAGCAAACCACGCTTGATCAGCTTTTCTACTTCAACCTGGCACTGGACGCAGAGGATGGCATCAGGCCGAACCTCCAGGCGTTCGGGCGCGATCTCCTTGCCGCACCGCTCGCACGTGCCGTACTTGCCTTTTTCGATGGCGCGCAACGCGGCTTCGACCCCTTCCAGTTTGTGTTCGAGCTGGGCGACCAGCGCGACGTTCTTTTCGCGCTCGATCAGGTCAGGGTCCCCTTCCTCAAGATCAACGTCAACTTCGACTTTCAGCGCCTCGCGCAGTCGCTCGAGCGCTCCATGGATGCGATTTCGTTCGTCGAGCAGCTTGCGGCGCTCCCGGCTAACGAGATGGTCTCGTGTCGGCATGCCCTTACTCCTCAGTGCCTGGCGTAGTTGTGTGTCGTGAGCTTCATGGATTCCGGGATGGCCTTTCCAAAAGCCGGTCTCTTATACCATACATCGGCTGGCAAGTCAACACGTCGTCAGCCGCTCAAGGCCAAGTGTCGCACGGTAGATCTGCTCGTCGAGCAGCGCCTGGCGCAACCCTTGTCCCCACATCAGAGGCTGTTGGCCCTTCCACCGCCGCTGTGCGAAGTCGGCCAGCGCCGCGGTCGCCTGACTGGCATCCTGGCAGCCGCTCTCGTGCAGGATGCCCGCGGCGCGATAGCCGCAAAACCCGCCCTGACATGGCCCCATGCCGAGGCGCAGGTCGCGGCGCAGATCGTCGAGCACCCACGGCGCCGCGACGTCGGGATGCGCGCGGGCGGCCGCCTCCACGTCTTGACGGGTGACGATCTCGCACTCGCAGATCAACTGATCCTTCGCCCGCGCCTTTTCTAAATGCGCCAGCCGATGGCCCAGCCAGTGGGGTTTGGGGCCGGTGAGGGGAAAGCGCGCATCAGGCAGGAGGTATTCGCTGGTTTGGCAGGGCCCGGTCACGCCCAGGTGCGTACAGACGACATCGGCCGCGCGTTCCGCCATCAGGCGATAGGTGGTGAACTTGCCGCCGACCACCGTGATCAGCCCGCCGACGCCGTCGCGCTGAGCGTGATCCAGGACGGCGAAGGTGCGTTTGGCTTCGCGGCCCTCCGCGCTGGCGCCTTCCTCGTAGAGCGGCCGCACGCCCGCCCAGGCGCGCAGCGCCCGCGCCTGGCTGAAGCCGGGGATCAGCTTCTCCCCTTCTTCGAGCATCAACCGGACTTCCCACGGCTGCACGCTGGTATCGTTCGGGTCGGCCACGTTGACCGACGTAGTGCCGATGACCGCCACCGTGCCCACCGGAACCAGGATGTCGCCGTCGCCGGGCGGGTGCAGGCGGTTGATGATGGTGTTGACGAAGCGATAGGCCATCGCGACCATCGTGCCCTTGCTGGGCCGCACGGTGAGCGGGCAGCCGGCCATCGCCGCGATCTGGCCGGCCCACGCGCCGGCCGCGTTGACGACCATGGCCGCGGCGATGAACCGCTCCTCGGCCGTGCGCCGGTGGCGCAGCCGGGCGCCGATCACCCGGTCGCCCTCGACGCGCAGGCCGACGACCTGGTGATAGGTCATCACCTGGCCGCCATGCGCCTGCACCGCCGCGCCGAGCGCGGTCAGGATGTCGAACGAGTCGCACGCGGCGTCGGGCACGCGAAAGGCGCGGCGGATGTGCGGGTTGAGCGTCGGCTCCTCCTTGAGGGCCTGCGCCGGGCTGATTTCTTCGGTTGCGATGCCGCACTCACGACAAGCAATGATCCATTTTTCGGCATATTCGGCGTCGTCGTCGGGGGTCTGGATGAAGAGGCCGCCCGTGTCCTCGATGCCGTGCGGGACGATCTTGCGCAGGAGGCGGTTCTCTTCGATGCACTCGCGCGCGGATTCGGGGTCGCGCACCGCGTAGCGGCCGCCCGAATGCAGCAGGCCATGATAGCGGCCCGAGGTGCCGTCGGTCAGATCGGCGCGCTCGACCAGCGCGACGCGCAGTCCGCGCAGCGCCAGGTCGAGCGCGGTTCCGCCGCCCGTGGCGCCGCCGCCGATGATGAGAACGTCGAAATCCGGCATCGCTATATCCTCTATACCGTTCACCAGGGGTTTATGCTGCGATCAGGCGAGGTCGAAGCGGTCCAGGTTCATCACCTTGTTCCACGCCGCCACGAAGTCGCGCACAAACTTTTCCTGCGAGTCGTCACATCCGTAGCTTCCAGCCGAGACCCTGTTCTTCGATGGGGGCGGCTTCGGGCTCGGGGCCCACATGCGATGCAGGGCCGGCGCCGTGGCACTTGCCGAAGGTGTGTCCTCCGGCGACGAGCGCGACCGCCTCTTCGTCGTTCATCGCCATGCGCGCAAAGGTCTCGCGGACGTCACGGCCGGACGCGACCGGGTCGGGATTGCCGTTCGGCCCTTCCGGGTTAACATAGCGCGGCCTCCTGCCGCAACCAAACACGGGAGTCATTGCGAGGAGCGTCCTTTGCGACGAAGCAATCCCCCGCGCATGGAGGAGATTGCTTCGCAAACTGCGCTCGCAATGACGCCGCCAAAGATTCTCGCGATCAACGCGAATGTCGCGGGGTAATACTATATCATGTCGCGCACCACAACCATTGTATCGCAAGAGAGCCGGAACAGCAACATGCGGCATCGGGCGTGCGGAGCTGCTCCTCCGACCACGCACATAGGACAGCGGGGACTGCTGTTAGCCGCCAACACAGCCGAGTTCGAGCAGACGTTGGCGGGATAGATGACACTGCCCAAGTGACCGGCGCTTTTAGAAGCGCCGGTCACTTGAACGCTTGCGCCCCACCCCGACAATCGGCGCGTCCTGACAGGATTGACAACCTGCTTCCTTTGCGCTATCATCTGTAACTGAGCAGCGCCACCGGGTCGAACGACAGGTGGACTGTGAGGAAGGAAAGTTTCGATGCCAGTCGTTGCGTGTTTCTACGGGATCCTCATCAAGATGTACTTCAGCCAGAGTGAACATGGTGTGCCTCATTTCCACGCCATTTACGGTGAGTACAACGCGGTCTTCGATGCTGAGACGCTGGAAATGATCGAAGGGGACCTGCCTTTGCGCGGTCAAAGGCTCGTCAAAGAATGAGCAAGGCAATACCAGGAGGAGTTGCTGCGGATGTGGCGCAGCAACGAGTTTGTGAAGTTGCCAGGATTGGAGTAATCACATGACCGCGCCGAGGATTCGAGCTATCAAACCCTTGGCAGAACATCGGTTGCACGTGGTGTTCGTCAGCGGCATCCAAAAGATCTACGACTGCGCCAGCATCATGGCACTCGACCGGTTTTACCCTTTGCGCAACGAGGCCTTTTTCAGGACCGTAACCGTGGATGCAGGGGGCTACGGCGTCTCGTGGAATGATGAAGTGGATCTCAGCGAGTATGAGCTGTGGCAGAACGGCGTTCCATGCGCTGAAGTTCCGTCGGGGCAGGTTGTCCCGTGTGGTGCGCCGACTTTGACCGCTTGACGCGCCCGGTCCTCGATGCTACGATCTTTCCAGACCGGCGTCATCGTGTGAGTTCGAGCGGACAGCGGCGGGATAGGCCGCGCTGGTCTATTGCCGGCTGGTCGCGACCCACGACCTCGCCCGGCCGCGGGAGCTGCGGCTGGCTGCCCTCCACGCGGCCGACGTGACCGAGTTCGAGCGCGCGTTGGCGGGTTGAAACGTATCCCGCAGGCGAGGTGTGACATCTGTCCGGCTGGACGAGCGA
>VGOD01000162.1 GCA_016876015.1 Chloroflexota bacterium | reverse complement strand
GAAGGTATCTTTTCAAGAAGTGGGGGCCGACGGGGGTCGCAGACCCCCTGAAAGCAGGCTCGTAGGCGGTCTGTGACCGCCGTTTCCCCGGATTATTGAGAGGATACCCGGGAAGTGAGACGGCATGATTGATCCTCGAATTACCAGATATCGCGATGTGGCGCTGGCCATGAAACAGGGCCGCTTCGTCGTGGATGTGCCTGTTGGCCAGGAAGACGAAGTGGGCCAACTGGGCAAGGCGCTGGGCGAGTTGGGCCGGGTGTTGGAGGCTCAGTTCGAGCAGATTCAGGCGCTGGCCCGGATCACCGAGCGCGTCAACGCCGGATTGATCCTCGATGAGGTGCTGAGCTACGTCTTCGAGTCGTTCCGGCCCCTGATTCCCTATGAGCGCATCGGTTTCTCGCTGCTCGAAGAGCGAGGGCAGATCGCGCGGGCGCGCTGGGCGCGTTCCGACGCGCCAGAGCTGAAGATCACGGCCGGCTATTCTCAGCCCATCGCCGGCAGCAGCCTGCAGCAGATCATCCACACGGGCCGGCCGCGCATCCTCAACGACCTGGTCGCCTATCTGCAGGAGCATCCGAACTCCGAGTCCACGCAACTCATCGTCGAGGAAGGGATGCGCTCCAGCCTCACCTGTCCTCTGATCGCCTTGGGTAAGCCGATCGGCTTCATGTTCTTCTCCAGCGTGCAGCCCAACACCTATCGCAACGCGCACGTCGAGCTGTTCCTGCAGATCGCCGGCCAGTTGGCCACGATCGTGGAGAAGAGCCGACTCTATCAGGAGTTGGTCGAGCTCAATCAATTGAAGGACAGATTCCTCGGCATGGCCGCCCACGATCTGCGCAACCCGATCACCGTCATCAAGGGCTATCTGGAGCTGATGCTGGACGGCGACGCAGGGCGCCTTTCAGGGGAGCAGCAAGACCTGATGTTGCGCATGGATGCCGCGTGCGAGGGCATGTTGGATCTAATCAATGACCTGTTGGATGTGAACGCCATTCAGTCTGGCCGGCTGGATGTGAAGTTCCAGCCGGTGGATTTGGCCGGGTATCTGCGCGAGTGTTACGAGGGAGATGTGATGTTGGCCAGGTCCAAAGCGATCGGGCTAACGCTTGACCTGCCCCCGCGCCTGCCCGTCGTCGAGATGGATCCTCGCCGCATTGCCCAGGTCGTGGACAACCTCATCAGCAACGCGATCAAGTTCTCGCATAGCGGCGCCGAGGTCACGTTGCGCGCGGCTGTGGCAGACGCTGACGGCCGGGCGGACCCAGACGGCGAATGGGTTGTCGTCTCCGTGCAGGATCAGGGTCAGGGCATCCCAGCCGATGAGTTGCCGAAGATGTTCGTGGAGTTCGGCAAGACCAGTGTGCGGCCCACGGCCGGCGAGAAGAGCACGGGGTTGGGACTGGCGATCATCAAGCGGATTCTAGAAGCGCATCGCGGCCGTATCTGGGTGGAGAGCCAGGTGGGAGTCGGTTCGACCTTTACATTCACCTTGCCGTTGCGACAGGCGTGAGGTTGACTGGATGAAGAGCATCAACGACGTGGTCTGGGATCCCGCGGGATTGGCGCCGGTGATCGTGCAAGACGCCGGCAGCGGCGCAGTGCTGGCGTTGGCGAAGATGGATCGGCCGGGGTTAGCGGTTACCCTGGCCACGGGCCGGCCAGCCTACTGGAAGGCGGAGGGAGAACACACAGCGGGCTGCGCGGGCCATACCCTTCAGATGATCACCGCAGTACGGCTGGCGTGCGATGGTCGCGCGATCTTGCTGCGGGTACAGTCGGCCGGTCCGGTGTGTCGCACCGGCTCGCCAACCTGTTTCGAGGAGACACTGACGGCTGAGATCGCGACGAGACGGCGCAGGGACGCGTCACGGCTGGCCCAAGATGCAGTGGTTCAGTGGTCGGCCGAGGCTGCTGAAGGCGCATAGGCCGCCACCGCGGCGCGACGAAGAACGGGTATGATACCGCGCCCGGCGCGGTATCATACCCGTTCTTCGATGAGAACAGACTACTGGCCCTTGCTCTTGCGATGATGGGCCAGAGTGCGCTGGATGAGGTCTTCTTCGTCTTCTTCTTCGTATTCCCAGACGCGCGTCTTCTTGCGACGCTCGCGCCGGGCGCCCCGGTCCCCACGGTTAGCTTCCTTGAAAGCCATCTCGAAGGGGGAGACGAAGTCGCCTTCGTCGCCCAGGGCGATGGCGACGACGTTTTCTTCCGCCTTGGCCGTTTGGGGCGCTGTGGCTGGCGCCATCTCGTGCTGCGGCGGCGGGGGAGGCAAGAGCTCCTTGATGCTGAGGTCTATCCGACCACGCCTGCGGTCTACCCCCACGATCTGAACCTGGATGGCTTGCCCGATCTGCACGACATCCTCGGGCTTCTCGACGTAGCCGTGGCCCATCTCTTTGACGTGCAACATGCCGTCACGGCCCACGCCAATGTCAACAAAAGCGCCGTAGCGCTCCAGGCGGGTGACCTTACCGCTGATCACCATGCCTTCCTCCAGGTCGCGCATGGTCATCGTGCCCGGTGTGATCATGCTCAAGCTGATGCGGTTTTTGTCCCGATCCAGCTCTTTGATCCACACCGTGATTCTGTCGCCTTCTCTGACCACATCTGAGGGCTTGGGAACGCGGCCGGCGCCCATCTCAGAGACGTGCACCAGGCCATCGCGGCCGACTCCGATGTCCACGAAAGCGCCAAAATCGGTAACCCGCTTGACGGTTCCCTCCACCTCCTGTCCCACAGAAAGCGTCTTGACCACCTTGCGCGGTGGAATGTTGAGAGTACCTTCTTCCTGCCCCACGACTGCTTGCTCCTTGAGATGTCACACTTGGCGGCCAAGTGCCGCCAAGTACTCATTATACCCACAAACCGGGCTGTGTCAAAAAGACCGGCCCTGGTTTGCAACTTCGAGGCAAAGTGAAACGCCGACTTGACACCCGCGTCGTTCCCCGTTATGATGCTCGAACAGCGGTCGCGGGAGATGCCGAGGAGCGGATGACAGAGAAAGAAGCCCTGGAACTGGTCAAGAAGCTGCTGAGAGCGGCCGATGAAGAGGCCCTCATGCGGCTTGTCAGCGCGAGTTTGCCGGTCATTGACGCCGAGTTTTTCAGGGTTGCGGCCGCAGCCGCCAGTCAATTGGAGCGCGACGGTAGGGCCGACGCGAGCCACGCGCTGCGCAACTTGACCGATCGCATGTTGCGGATGAAAACATTGATCTGAGATGAGCGAGCAAATCAAAGTATTGCTGTCTTTCGACATCCGGCCCGGCTACGAGAATGCCTACCAGCGCTTCGTGCTGGAGGAGCTGCTGCCAACCGCACAGGAGCTCGGCCTGGCCCCCACCGATATCTGGCACACGGCCTATGGCAAGTATCCCGACCGCCTGATCGGCTTTGTCGTGGATGAGCTGGCCACAGTGCGAACGGCCCGCGAAAGCCAGGCATGGCGCAACGTGATGAAGGGCCTGGAGAAATACGCACGCAATATCGGCGTGCGCGTCGTCCCGTTGCGCGGCGGCTTCCAGTGGTGAAGCCTATCTGAATCGCCGCGCCAGCTCGGTTTCCACGTCTGTCCAGCGCAGCCCCCTGGCCGCTATCAGCACCAGGCAGTGGTAGATCAGATCGGCCATTTCCGAGACCAGGCGCTCATTCCCCTCGCTGAGCGCGGCCACGGCTGTCTCCACCGCCTCCTCACCCACCTTCTGCGCGATGCGCGGCAGCCCTTGCGCGAACAAGCCTGCCGTGTATGACCCGGCCGGCGCGTTGCGCTTGCGGTCTTCGACCGTATCCCACAGAGTCGCCAAAACATCGGACATGATCTACCCCTCGAGTTCCCGATAGAAGCAGCTCACCGTGCCCCTGTGACACGCGGGGCCGGCCGGCTCGACCTGCACCAGCAGCGTATCGCCGTCGCAATCCACCCGAATGCCGATCACGCGCTGGACGTTGCCCGAAGTCGCGCCCTTGTGCCACAGCTCTCCCCGGCTGCGGCTCCAGAAGTGCACCTCGCCGGTGGCCAACGTCAGACGCAGAGCCGCTTCGTTCATCCAGGCCACCATCAGGACCGCGGCGCTCCGTGCGTCCTGGATCACGGCTGGAATCAGCCCGCGCTCATCCCAGCGCAGATCGGCAAAGGTCGCGGGCGACATCATGAGGCTCGAGCCGGTCTCACCGGCACATCGCGGCTGGCCAGATAGTCCTTCACCTGGCTGACTGAGATCTCTCGATAGTGGAACAGTGAGGCGGCCAGCGCGGCGTCCGCGCCTCCACGGGTGAGCGCCTCGTAGAAGTGCGCCAGCTCTCCCGCGCCGCCAGACGCGATGACCGGGATCGCAACAGCCGCGGTCACGGCCGCCAGCATGGGCAGGTCATAGCCGCGGCGCGCGCCGTCGGCGTCCATGCTGGTGAGCAGGATTTCGCCCGCGCCCAGCCGCTCGGCCTCCTGCGCCCAGGCGACCACCTCCCGACCGGTTGGGACGCGGCCGCCATCAATGAACACTTCCCACTGTTGGCCGGTCCATTTGCCATCAATGGCCACGACGATGCACTGGCTCCCAAACCGCTTTGCGCCGGCCGTGACCAGCTCTGGCGTGCGCACAGCCGGCGAGTTGATGGAGACCTTATCTGCGCCGGCCAGCAACAGACTGCGCATGTCTTCTGCCGTGCGGACGCCGCCGCCGACCGTGAACGGGATGAAGACGCAGTCGGCCACCCGGCGCACCATGTCAATGACGATCTCGCGGTGCTCGTGGCTGGCCGTGATGTCCAGGAACACCAGCTCGTCTGCGCCTTCGCGATCGTAGACCTGCGCCTGTTCCACGGGATCGCCGGCGTCTCGCAGTGCGAGGAACCTGACCCCTTTGACGACCCGACCGTCCTTCACATCCAGGCAAGGGATGATGCGTTTGGCGAGCATCTCTTCTTCTCTCCTTCAGGCACGCGCAAGCGCCTCTCGCAAATCCAGATGGCCTGTGTACAACGCCTGTCCCACGATCACGCCTTCGATGCCGTCCTGGACGTAACCGACCAGGCTGATAATGTCATCCAGGCCCGCCACGCCGCCGCTTGCGATGATCTTGAGGCCGGTCGCCGCGGCGAGCTGTGCGGTGGCCGTCACGTTGACGCCGGTCAGGGCCCCGTCGCGGCTGATGTCGGTATAGACGCTGCGGGTCACGCCCAGATCGCGCATGAGCCGGCCGACGGTGATCGCGTCCACGGCCGAGGTTTCCTGCCAGCCCGCGATCGCCGCTCGACCTGCGCGGGCGTCAATGCCAACGACGATGCGCTCGGCGCCGAAACGGGCGACCGCCTGGGCCACAACCTGGGGCTGGCGCACTGCGACCGTGCCGAGCACGACGCGAGTCGCGCCGAGCGCCAACGCCAACGCGATGTCGTCTATCTCCCGCAGACCGCCGCCGAATTGGATCGGAATTTGCGTGGCCGCGCGAATTTCTGCCAGGCGACGGAGGTTGAGGCTGAGGTTAAGGTTGAGATCTTCACCTCGGCCTTGACCTTGACCTTGACCTCGGCCTTGACCTCGATCCGGGCCAGCGAGAGCACCGTCCAGGTTGACCACGTGCAGCCACTGGGCGCCCAGGCTTTCCCAATGCCGGGCCACGACTGCCGGATCGTCCGAGAAGGTGGTCTGTTGCGCGGGGTCGCCGTGACGCAGGCGCACGACCTGGCCAGCGCGCAGATCAATCGCAGGGAAGATGGTGAAGCTCACGGAGATACTCCAACAATCGCTACAAAGTTGCGCAAGATGCGCAGCCCGACCGCCTGGCTCTTCTCGGGGTGACATTGGATGCCCCAGACCTTGCCGCGGCGCACCACCGAGGCATACGTGATGCCGAAGTCGGTGGCGGCGACGACGTGCGACGGGTCGGAAGCCGCGCAGTAGTAGGAATGCACGAAGTACGCGTAGTCGCCATGGGCGACGCCGGCCAGCAGCGGGTCCGTCTCATCGTGATGCAACTGATTCCAGCCGATTTGCGGCACCTTGAGCGGCCGGCCATCTGCGCCGGCCATCTCGGCCGGAAAGCGCAGGACGCGGCCGGGGATGACGCCCAGACCAGGATGCCGGCCCATCTCTTCGCTCTCGTCGAATAGTAACTGCATGCCCACGCAGATGCCCAACAACGCCGTGCCCGCAGCCACGGCCTGGCGCAGCGGCCTCTCGAAACCGGTCGCGACCAGATTGGCCGCGGCGTCGCCGAAGGCCCCCACCCCCGGCAGCACGATGCCGGCTGCGTCCGCCAGTCCATGGGGCGATGTGATCACCTGCGCGGGCGCGCCGGCCGCCTCCAGTGCTTTGTGGACGCTGCGCAGATTGCCGACCCCGTAGTCCACGATGACGATGGGCGCCCGCGCGCCAACTGCTTCTCCGTGTATCATACGATCATCCCTTTCGTGGAAGGCGGTCCCTCGCGCCGCGGGTCAACCTGGGTCGCGGCATCCAGCGCCCGGCCCAGCGCCTTGAAGAGAGCTTCGGCCTGGTGGTGATCGTTCCGACCATACAGCACGCGCGCGTGCAGATTGAGGCGGCCGTGAAAGGCGACCGTCTCCAGAAAGTGGCGCACCAAATCTGCATCCATGCCGCCCAGCGCGGGCGAGCGCCAGGTCACGTCAATCTGCGCATAGGGCCGGCCGCCGAGATCTACGGCCACGAGCGCCAGCGCCTCGTCCATCGGCACATAGGCGTGAGCTGTGCGCACGATCGCGGCGCGCTCGCCCAACGCGCGATCGAGCGCCTGTCCCAGGCAGATGGCGACATCCTCGACCGTGTGGTGAGGATCCACGTGCAGGTCGCCCTGGGCCTGAACCTCCAGGTTGAACAGCCCGTGATGCGCGAAGAGCGTCAGCATGTGATCCAGGAAGCCTACGCCGGTGCTCAACCTACCACGGCCGCGGCCATCGAGATCCAAAGTCAAATGGACCTCTGTCTCGTTGGTGATCCGATCAATGGTTGCAGAACGCATATTAGACCCCCGTTCTTGACAAACAGCCCCTTCTCACAGACAATGCCCTCCCAATCTACCAATCTACCAACTCCCAATCTACCAACCAATGCACCCATCTCCCAACACCCTTTCCCGCCCTGATCTCATCGTCTTCGACATGGACGGCACGTTGGTGGACGTCAGCGAATCGTATCGCGAGGCCGCGGCCATCGCGGCCGGCCGTTATCTTCAACTCTTGGGGCTGACGCCGCCTGCGCTCACCGGCCAGGTCTACGATGAGTTCAAGCGCATGAGCGGCTTCAACGACGATTGGGACCTGACAGCCGGCCTGTTGCGCGTGCTCCTGGCGCCCCTGCCGGCCGCGCTGCCGCTGCCTGCGGGCCCCTGGCATGACCAGGAGGCTCTCGTTGCCGCGTTGCGAGCCGCAGCCAGGCCGCTTGCCGGGCTCACCCTGCCGCTGCCCGACTGGGAGCCGCTGATCGCCCAGGTGCGGGCGGCCGGCGGCGGGCTGGCGGGGCTGGATCGGGTCATCTCGCCGAACAACGCGCACCTGGTCCGGCGCAGCGGCGATGCGGCGACTACCGATCTGGTGCAGCGCGTCTTCTCAGAGCTCTACCTGGGCGAACAGGTCTTCGCAGCCGGCTACGGCTACCCCGTGGCCTATCACCGCGGGCCGGGGCTGATCGAGCGCGAGCGATTGCTCATCAACCCCGACGTCTTGTCGGCGCTCGGCCAACGTTTCCGGCTCGGCGTCGCCACCGGCCGCACGCGGATCGAAGTCGCCGCGCCGCTGGCTCAGCTCGGGCTGGGCCGCTTCCTTTCGGTCGTCATGACCATGAACGACGCGCTGGACGCGCAGGCGGCCGGCGGCGAAACGCTGCTGAAGCCGCATCCCTATCTGTTGCACCGGGCCGCGGACGCTCTGGATCCCGGCGGCCGGCGACCGGCGGCCTATGTGGGCGACGCGCCCGATGATGTGATTGCGGCGCGGCGCGCCGATGGCGTGCGGCCCTGGCAGGCCATCGCCCTGGCCAATACACCGGCCCAACGCGCATACTACCTCAGCCTCGGCGCGGACATGGTGTTGGATCACCCCGACGAGTTGCTGGGACTCTGGTAGTCGAGCAGCCGTAACGCTTCTAACAGCGCGTCCGTATGTTCGGGTCTGCCCGCGCTCACGCGGATGCAGTTCTCCAGTCCAGGCCTGGCGTAATGACGCACCAGAATTCCGCGGGCGGCGAGGGCAGCTTTTAGCTGCGCTGCATCGCGGCCGATCACGCGGCAGAGCACAAAGTTGGCGCGGCTGGGGAAAGGCTCGAGGAAAGGCACGCGGCCCAGCTCGCGTTGCAGGCGTTCCCGCTCGCGAATCAGCGCGTCCAACGTCGGCTGGATTTCAGCGCGGTGCGTCAGCGACGCCAGGCCGGCCACAGACGCGGCCACATTGACGTTGTAGGGCTGCTTGGCCTTCCACAAGAACGGCATCAGCCAGGCCGGAAAAATGCCATAGCCCAGGCGCAGCCCGGCCAGCCCCGCCCACTTGCTGAAGGTGCGCAGCACGATCAAATTGTCATGGGCTGTCACCCATCCCGCCGCCGAGTTTTCAAGCCCCGCGAACTCGATGTACGCCTCATCCACGATCACCAGCAACGGCAGCCGCAACAACCGCTCCAGATCGGCCCGATCGAGCAGGCTGCCGTCCGGGTTGTTGGGCGAGGTGAGGAAGAGCAGTTTGGTAGGCTGGTAGATTGGTAGATTGGGATCATTCTGACTTGCTGATCTGCGATCTACGATTTGCCAATTTGCCCATTTGCAATTTGCAATTTGCTCATTTGCCAATCTGCAATTTGCAGTCTGCCCATTCGCCAATTCGCCGATTCGCTCCACATCCACGCTGAAGTCGGGCCGGCGCCAGGCCTGAAGCGCCCGCGCGCCTGTCAGCCCTGCGTCGAAGCTGTACATGCCGAAGGTCGGCGGGCAGTCAATGATCGCGTCGCCAGGTCCCACCGTGATGCGGCACAGCAGGTCAATCAGCTCGTCAGCGCCGCTGCCCGGCAGAATCTGTTCGGCTGGCGCGCCGATGTAGGCGGCCAGCGCATCGCGCAGCTCGCGCTGTTCAGGGTCGGGGTAGATGTGCAGGAATGGATAGGTCGCCAGCGCGGAGCGCACAGCCGCCGCGGGACCATAGGGATTCTCGTTGGCATCCAGCTTGACGATCTGTTCGGCCGGCCGGCCCAACTGCCGGCTCAGCACTTCGAACGGCACGATCGGCGTGTACGGCTCCATCTCCGCGATGTGCGGCAGGAGCAAGTCGGCGAAAGGAGAGTTGGTCAATGGATGCCGCCTTTGGGAAGCAGATAGGGAAACAAGGAAACAAGGAAACAAGGAAACAAGGAAACAAGGAAACAAGGAAACAAGGGGAAACAAGGAAACAAGGAAACAAGGGGAAACAAGCCTTGTCTACTTGTCTACTTGCGCCTTGTCTACCCCCGCATCATCGCTGCTCTCGCGTGTGCGGTCAGCCCCTCGCCGCTGGCCAGGACCGCGGCCGCGGGCGATAGTCGCGCGCTGGCGGCAGCCGTGAGCGCCACCAGGCTAATGCGCTTGACGAAGTCGGCCACACTGAGCGGGCCAGCATAGCGTGCGCTGCCCTCTGTCGGCATGATGTGGCTCGGTCCGGCGACATAATCGCCCAACACCTCGCACGAGTGCTCGCCGACGAAGACGCCGCCGGCATGACGGACCGCGCCGACCAGCGCCCACGGATCACGCACGAGCAAGCACAGGTGTTCCGACGCAAAGGCATTGGCCAACTCGACCGCCTCGACCAGATCGGCCGTGAGCACGATGCCGCCCCGCTGCGCCAGCGACGCGGCCGCGATCTCGGCCCGGCTCAACCCCGCCAGTTGTCGTTGCACCTGGTCGGCGACCACCTCGGCCAGGCCCCGCGACGGGGTGAGCAGGATGGGGGATGCAAGCACGTCGTGCTCGGCTTGCGCCAGCAGATCGGCCGCGACCCACACCGGGTCGGCCGTGTCGTCGGCGATCAAGAGGGTCTCGGTGGGACCATAGAAGCCGTCAATGCCCACGTGGCCGAATACCTGGCGTTTGGCCAGCGTGACGAACAACCCGCCCGCGCCGACGATCTTGTCCACCGCGGGCACGCTCTCGGTGCCATACGCCAGTGCGGCAACCGCTTGCGCGCCGCCCAGCACGAACAGGCGATCCACGCCCGCGCGGTGGGCCGCGGCCAGGGTCAGGTCAGGCACGGCGCCAGCGCGATCGGGCGGCGTGCAGACGACCACCTCGCCCACCCCTGCCACGCGCGCCGGGATGACGGCCATCAGCAGCGATGAGGGCAGCGGCGCCGTGCCGCCAGGGACGTAAACGCCCACCCGGTCGAGTGGCCGGACCAGTTGGCCCAGCGCGCCGTCTGGCCCGGCATCCAGCCAGGAGTGCGTCGGCTGTTGGCGATGAAAAGCCTCGATCCGGCCGGCCGCCAGGTCGAGCGCGCCGCGCAGATCGTCGGGCAGGCCGTCGTAGGCCAGCCGCCACACCTCGGCGGCGATTTCGAGACCGCCGGCCGTCGGCCCGTCAATGCGCGCCGACCATTCGCGCAGCGCCGCGTCCCCACGGCTGCGCACATCCGCCAGGATGCGCGTCACCGCCTCGGCCGGCGCCAGCCGCTCGCCGAAGATGCGCTCGATGCCATCCAGCAGCCGGCTGGGCATCTCCTGGTCTTCCCATGCCTTGCGCGCCAGGATGGCGACGCGTGCTTCGCCCGAATCGAAAATCCTGATGACAGACACAGTTCGCTGCTCCTTGCGACTCCATGCTGTGCGCATCGGAGTTCGCATCTGAGGATGCTCACTCCGCCTCACGTTTCACGCTTCACGTTTGACGTTTCACGTTTCCCGCGCCACCGCCGCCAACCTATCAATCAACTCCCGCACCTCGTCAGACCGCAGGCGATAGCTGGCCCGGTTGGCGAGCAGCACCGCCTGGCTCTCCAGGATCGTCGAGAGTTCGGTCAGCCCGTTTTCGCGCAGGGTGACGCCGGTCTGCACCAGGTCTACGATCAGGTCGGCCAGGCCGATCAGCGGCGCGAGCTCGACCGAGCCGGCCATGACGATGACCTCCGGCGTCAAGCCTCGCTTGCGAAAGAATGCTTCAGTCAGCCGTGGGAATCTCGTGGCCACGCGTGGGCTGCGCTCCACCCGCAAGGCCATCTCCGGTCGATCAGTCTTGCCCGCCACCACCAGCCGGCAGTAGCCGAACGGCAGTTGCAGCGGCTCATACACGTCTCGCTCTGCCTCGCGGACCACGTCTAGCCCCGCGATGCCCAGGTCGGCCGCGCCGTATTCGACGAAGACCGGCGCGTCCGCGGGCTTGACCATGATGAAGCGCAGCCGGCCATCGGCGCCGTCCAGCACCAGCCTCCGGCCGTTTTCGCCGTTGTTGGGCACAGCGTAGCCGCCGCGAGCCAGAAAAGCGAAGGCATCATCCGTCAAACGTCCCTTGGGGATCGCAATCGTCAGCGGCTCAGCCATTGCCTCACCTCGATCCAATCGTCTGCCGCGAGCGGCCGCTCGCCGGCCGCGTCGCGCAGCGTCAGCAGCCGCGACGCGGCAAGCGGCCCGGCGGGCTGGCTGTGCGCGATGGTTCGTGGGATGCCGCGCGCCTGTGCGGCGCGCCACAGCTCATCTGGCGCGAGGCCGAGCGGATCCACCTCCACCCGCACCCCCAACGCGCGCGCGCTGGCGGCCCAGGTCAGACAGGCGGGACAACCCAGCGCCGAGAGCAGCACGTCCGCGGCCGGCTGCGCGCCGAGCACACCCTGCACCTCGCGCGCCTCCAGCACCCGGTCCAGCGTGAGCGCCCAGCCCACCGCGGGCTGGGGCGGCCCGAAATGGCCCAACAGCCCATCGTAGCGGCCGCCGGTGATCAGGCTGAACCCCAAACCGGGGGCAAAGCCCTCGAAGGTGACTCCCGTGTAGTAGTCCAGGTCGCGCACCTCGGCCAGGTCGTAGTTGACCGCGTCATCTACGCCGTAGGCTGCCAGCAGCCCGGACAGCGCCGCGAGATCGGCCAGGGCGTCGGCCATCATGAGGTTCAGGCAGAAGGCGTCGGCTGTGTGCAGCATCTGGGGGCCGCCGGTGAAGTGCAGGAGCGCGCGACTGGCCGCGCATACGTCGCTGGCCAGCCGGGGCGCCTCGGCCAGCAGGTCCGCCAGCTCCGCCTCGGCTTTGCGGCTGACCGCCGATCGGAGCTGGCCGGTCAACTGTTCCGGCAGGTTCAGCGCGGCCAGCAGCCCGCGGAAGAAGCCGACGTGGCCGATGGTGATGCGGAAGCGCGGCAGGCCGACCCCGCGCAGTGCGGCCACAGCCAGCGCGATCACCTCGGCGTCGGCCGCCGCGCCGCGTGCGCCAATCAACTCGACGCCCGCCTGCGTGAACTCGTGCTGGCGACCCGCGCGCGGCGGCTCGTGGCGGAAGACATTGCCAACGTAGCTGATGCGCAGCGGCAGCGGCTGATCGAACAGCCGCGTGCCAACCACGCGCGCAGTGGGAATGGTCAGGTCAGGCCGCAGCGCCAGGGTGCGGCCATGCCGGTCGAAGAAGCGATACATCTCCGCGTCAATCTGGCTGCCCACATCGGTGGCCAGCGTTTCGGCGTACTCGAAGGTAGGCAGGATGATCTCGCGATAGCCCCACCCCCGCCAGGTCTCGTGCAAGGCGGTCGTCATGCTGCGCCAGGCTGCCGCGTCTGCGAAGAGCAGATCGCGCACGCCTTCGGGAAGGGGCCGGTCGGTCGAACGCATTTCAGTGGTCATAAGCCTGATTCAGGTTAACAAAAAAAGACTGGTTAGCTGCTAACCAGTCCCCAGGGCAAGCGCCATTCCGACGCCGGCTATGCCAGGCGCCCGCCCTGTTCGGTATGATGATGGCGGCGAGAGATCGAACGTGACATGCTGGAATTGCTCCCTCAAACTGAGGCGGAGTGTAGCACAGGGCTGCGACCGTGTCAAATCGAATCGTCCGTGGTGATAGGACTTTTCCATTAACATAAGATGAATAGTTGACGCTCTGGCAATGATCGGACTGCTTGGGCGCCATGGGGCGCGCGGCGGTGGTGCGTATACTCAAGTTAGCACTCCAACCGGCGGCAAGATA
>VGOD01000161.1 GCA_016876015.1 Chloroflexota bacterium | reverse complement strand
TGGGCAGTGGCGAGCCGGCCGTTTGCGGCGGCCGCGGCCGACTCTGGACGATCAGCCACGCGGCGCCGGCCGCCAGCGCCAACAGCAAGAGCAACCCCAACCCATTGCGTAACCACCGAGCTGTGCGGTTCATGGCTCCACCTCCTGGCTCCCAGCCCCTGACCCCTGTCCCCTGACGCCTGATCCCTGACCCCTGCGACAGTATACCACGCCTCTCCCCCCTGTTTGTCAAGGGGTTCGCGTTCATTCATGTGCGATGCGCGCTCTTTGCGCTTCTCTGGGCGCGCCGCGACCAGGTGTGCAGCAAAGATGAGATCGCGGCCGCGGTCTGGCCAGAGTACCAGGAGGAGATTTACGACTACCAGATCGAGAGCCTGGTGAAGCGGCTGCGCGCCAAACTGGAGCCGAACCCGGCCGAGCCGGCGCTGCTCCTCAGCGCAGCCGGCCGCGGGTATCGGTTGGCGGGTGGACGTTGAGCAAACCAACACGTAAGCCCGCCGGAGGCTTGTGTTACGCTCTAGCGCGAGGAACCGACCATGCCCAGGATGACGCGCGCACGCTCGGCCGGCACGATGTCGTAATGGTCGAATTCCATCGTAAATGTGCCGCGGCCCTGGGTCGCCGAGCGCAACGAGGTCGCATAACCGAACATCTCGGCCAGCGGCGCCTGGCCCTTGATGGCCTGCATGCCCACCGAGTGCATGTCCAGGCCGTTGATCTGCCCCCGCCGGGCAACCAGATCGCCGATCACATCGCCAGTGGCGTTTTCTGGCACCACCACCTCGAGGCGCATCAGCGGCTCCAGCAAGACTGGAGCGGCTGCTTCGACGCCCTCGCGCAACGCCATCGAACCGGCCACTCGAAACGCGAAGTCCGAGCTGTCTACTTCGTGGAAGGAGCCGCCCACCAGCGTCGCGCGGATGTCAATCATCGGATAGCCGCCCAGCACGCCGTTTTCCATCGCCTCGCGCATCCCCTGCTCCACCGCCGGAATGAAGGGTTTGGGAATCGCGCCCCCCACCACCTTGTCAACGAACTCGAAGCCCTTGCCCCTGGGCAGCGCCTCCAGCTCCACGATCACGTGGGCATACTGGCCGCGGCCCCCGGTCTGCCGGACAAAGCGCGTCTCCTGCTGCACCTTTTTGGTGATCGTCTCGCGATAGGCCACCTGGTGCCGACCGATATGCGCCTGCACCCCGAACTCTCGCTGCATCCGATCCACCAACACCTCCAGGTGCAGCTCGCCCATCCCGCTGATCAGCGTTTGGCCGGTCTGATCATCCACCTTGATGCGGAAGGTGGGATCCTCCTCGGCCAGCCGGTGCATGGCGTTGGCCAGTTTGTCCTGGTCCGCCTTGGTCTTCGGCTCGACCGCTACCGAGATGACCGGCGCGGGGAACTCGATGGCCTCCAGGACGATCGGCGCGGCAGGGTCGCATAACGTCTCGCCGGTGGAAGTCTGTTTGATGCTGACGATCGCGCCGATGTCGCCAGCGCGGATTTCGGTGGTTTCTTCCCGTTTGTCCGCATAGACCTGCACCAGCCGGCCAATGCGCTCCTTGCGATCGCGGGTGGAATTCTGCAACATCTGGCCCGTCTGCATCACGCCGGAATAGACGCGCACATAGGCCAGTCGGCCGATGTAGGGGTCGGTTTGGATCTTGAAGACGAGTGCGGAGACCGGCGCAGTCGGATCGGCCGGT
Source organism: Chloroflexota bacterium (assembly GCA_016876015.1). GTDB lineage: Bacteria > Chloroflexota > Anaerolineae > CG2-30-64-16 > CG2-30-64-16 > VGOD01. The sequence continues at coordinate 11,448 of VGOD01000161.1, read as the reverse complement.
CGGGTCTCTTCCGCGGCCAGAGCCGGATTCACGCCGCGTACCGGCGGAATATCGAGCGGCGAGGGCAAATAGTCTATGATGGCATCGAGCAGCAGTTGCACGCCTTTAGTACGCAAAGCCGAGCCGCACAGCACCGGCACCAATTGGCCGGAGATGGTCGCGGCGCGCAGCGCCGTGCGCAGCTCCGCCTCTGAGATCGGCTCTTCTTCCAGGAATTTGCCGGTCAAGGTCTCATCGGTTTCGGCGATGCGTTCCACCAGGATCGCGCGCTGTTTCTCGGCTTCATCCACGAGGGGATCAGGGATGGGCCCTTCGACAGGGTGCGCGCCGAGGGAATCGGGAAAAGTCCACGCCTTGCGCTTGATCAGATCCACCATGCCCTGGAAGAGATCCTCGGCGCCCAACGGCATCTGGATCGCGACCGGGCTGGCGCCCAGACGGCCGCGGATCATCTCGATGGTGCGGCCGAAGTCCGCGCCGGGACGATCCATCTTGTTCACGAAACAGATGCGCGGAACGCCGTAGCGGTTGGCCTGCCGCCACACCGTCTCAGATTGCGGCTCGACGCCCGCGACAGCGTCGAAGACCACGACGCCGCCATCCAGCACGCGCAGGCTGCGTTGCACCTCGGCGGTGAAGTCAATGTGGCCGGGCGTGTCAATCAGATTGATCTGGTGGTCTTGCCATGCGCTGGTGATGGCCGCGGCCTGGATCGTGATCCCGCGTTCGCGCTCTTGCACCATCCAATCGGTGACGGTCGTGCCCTCGTCCACATTGCCCATGCGGTAGGTCTTGCCAGTGTAATAGAGGATGCGCTCGGTGGTCGTGGTCTTGCCCGCGTCGATATGCGCGATAATGCCGATATTGCGTAATCGCCGCAGACGGGTTTCATCCACTGGAGATGTGATTGGACTTGCCATCGCACCACTCGACCGCTCCGCGCTAGCTGGCGGGGATAGAAACCCGGCATCCCTGATCGGGATGCCGGGTCTTATGCTACACAGACAACGATATCCAAGAACCGCTGGGCCTACCAGCGATAGTGCGCAAAGGCCCGGTTCGCCTCGGCCATCTTGTGGGTGTCTTCCTTGCGCTTGATGGTGTTGCCCTGGTTCTGGTAGGCGTCCATCATCTCACCCGACAGCCGATCCACCATGCTCTTGCCGGGGCGCTTGCGCGCGTTCTGGATGAGCCAGCGCAGGGCCAGCGCCAGGCGCCGGTCCTCACGGATTTCCATCGGCACCTGATAAGTCGCGCCGCCTACACGTCGCGGCCGGACTTCGATCATCGGCGTGGCGTTGCGAACAGCCTGCTCCAACACCTCGAGCGCGGGTTTCTTGGCGCGGCTTTCCAGGGTATCCATCATGCCGTATACGATCTGTTCGGCCACAGACTTCTTACCGCTCAGCATCAGCTTGTTGACCAACCGCGCGACTAGGGCGCTGTTGAAGCGCGGGTCGGGCAGCATCTCACGTTGTTCCGGGCGATTACGTCGAGACATGACTCACTCCATCTACTTCCTGGCGCCCCTGGCGGGACCGCCCTTGGCGCGCGTTGCAGGCCCGGCCTTCTTGGGGGTCTTGACGCCGTATTTCGAGCGACCACGCTTGCGATTCTCTACGCCTGTCGTGTCCAGGGCCCCGCGCACGATGTGATAGCGCACGCCGGGCAGGTCCTTCACGCGGCCGCCGCGCACCAGCACCACCGAGTGCTCCTGCAGGCTGTGACCTTCGCCAGGGATGTAGGCCGTGACCTCGATGTGGTTGGTGAGACGCACGCGGGCGATCTTGCGCAGCGCGGAATTCGGTTTTTTGGGCGGCATCGTGCGCACTTGCGTACACACGCCGCGCTTAAACGGGTTGCCCTTGCCCACCCGCCGCGAACGCCCGGACAGCGCATTATGGGTGAACTGCAGGGCCGGCGCCTTCTCCTTCTTAACGAGCGGCTTACGTCCCTTACGTACAAGCTGATTGATGGTCGGCAAGATGTCCTCCAAATACGTAACGATCAATTCCAGATTGGCCAGACGCAGCTTCAGCCCATCGCGGCCTGCAAGCTGCGGCCGGGCGCGAGAACCGCCATACGGCAGCGCCGAACATCGCGGCCGCGCGCCCACGAAAGCTTATCATATCACATGACCGGCAGAGACGCAAAAAGCCGGTCATGCAGTTCTCAGGAGTCGGCCAGCTCCATCTCCTCGTCGACGAACTCAGACTCGTCGGTCGCGGCTTCTTCCCCGTACTCGTCTTGCAGCGCCAGCGCTGTGCCTAACATTCGCCGCCGCGTCTCAAAACCCGTGCCCACCGGTATCAGTTTGCCGATGATCACGTTTTCCTTCAAGCCGCGCAGAGAATCCTTCGCGCCGCGGACGGCTGCGTCGGTGAGCACGCGCGTGGTCTCCTGGAAGGACGCCGCGGCCAGGAAGCTATCGGTGTTCAGCGACGCTTTGGTCACGCCCAGCAACACCGGCTCTCCGCGCGCCTGTTCGCCGCCTTGCGCCGCGACGGCCGCGTTTGCTTCTTCGAACTCGAAGCGATCCACCAGCTCGCCGATCAGCATGTCGGTGTCGCCACTGCGCAGCACGCGCACCCGCCGCAGCATCTGGCGGATGATGACCTCGATGTGCTTGTCGTGGATGCTCACGCCCTGCGAGCGGTACACGCGCTGCACCTCGTCGAGCATATACATCTGCACCGCTTCGCGGCCCTGGATGCGCAGCACCTCGCGCGGGTTCTTCGAGCCTTCGGTCAGCTGGTCGCCCACATCCACCCGCTCGCCCTTGTCCACGCGCAACCGCGCCGAGGCCGGAATATCAGTGATCCACTCCTCGACGTCCTCGCGGCGGATGATGGCGCGATAGCCGCCCTCGGTCTCCGGCTCGATGTAGATGTGCCCATCCAGCCCAGCTATGAATTCCTGCGGCTCCGAAGCAGGCCCCAGCGCGCGCGCGATGGGCGTGTTGATCTGCACGCGATCTTCGCTCTCCACCAGCATCGTGTAGCCGTCCGGGATGCGGTGCGTCTTGCGGCGATGGCGGGTGTTGGTCACCTTCAGCTTGCGGACATCGTCATCCCAATAGACATCCACCGCGCCGCCGATCTCGGCGATGACAGCCTCTCCCTTGGGCGTGCGTGCCTCGAACAACTCTTCGACGCGCGGCAGGCCCAGGGTGATGTCTTCGGCGCCGGCCACGCCGCCGGTATGGAAGGTGCGCAGAGTCAACTGCGTGCCCGGCTCGCCGATGGACTGCGCCGCGATCGTGCCCACGGCTTCGCCCATCTTGACCAGGCCGCCGCGCGCCAGATCGCTGCCATAGCACAAACGACAGAGGCCGAAGCGATTCTCACAGGTCAGCGGAGAACGCACAAAGGCCTTCTCAACGCTCGCACGCTCGAACGCACGCAGCGCCATTTCGTCAATGAGCTGGTCGCGTGCGATCAGCACCTCGCCGGTTTTCGGGTCAACGATCGGGGCTGCCGCGACGCGGCTCACGACCCGTTCGCTCAGCTTCTCGCCGATCGTGGTGGCGTTTTGCTTCGTGAACCAGATGCCGCTCTGCGTGCCACAATCCTCCGATGAGATGATCACATCCTGCGCCACATCCACCAGACGTCGCGTCAGATAGCCTGCATCAGCGGTGCGCAGCGCAGTATCGGCCAGACCTTTGCGCGCGCCGTGCGTGCTGATGAAGTACTCCAGCGCGGTCAGCCCCTCGCGGAAGTTCGAGCGGATGGGCAGCTCGATGATGCGGCCAGACGGATCGGCCATCAGGCCGCGCATGCCGGCGAGCTGGCGGATTGGCTGAATGCCGCCCTTGGTCGCGCCCGAAGTGGCCATCGCGCCCAGGCCCGAGTAGGGATCGAGCAACCCCTTCACGGCCTGCGTGATGTCGTCGGTGGCGCGCGTCCAGAGCTCTACGACCTTGTTGTACTGTTCTTCTTCGGTGATCAGACCGCGGCGATATTGGCGCTCGGTCTCGTCCACTTTCGACGCGGTCTCGTCCAACACGGTCTGCTTGGTGGGCGGAACGGTGATGTCGCTGACCGCGATCGTCATGCCTGAAACGGTCGCATAGGTGAAGCCGAGTCGTTTGATTTCATCCACGACGTCGGCCGTGACTTGCGGCCCCATCAGCTCGTAGCAGACGCCGACGAAGTCGCTGAGCCGTTTCTTGTCCATCACTTCATTGACGAATTGCAGCGGCTTGGGCAGAGAAGCGTTGAAGATCGCCCGCCCTGCGGTCGTGTCCAACATGCCGGTCTGCGGCAGCTTGTCGGTGCGTACATGTTGGGCCATCAGCTTCTGGCGAATCTGCTCCAGCATTTGCCCACTCAAACCGAGTTCCTGGGTGAGCACCTGCCGCGTCTTGATCAGGGTGCGCACCACATCGCCGGCCGTGCGCATCGCGCGACTCGCCAGCGCCTTCTCCACCGCCGGCTCCAGGCCAAGTTGCGCCAGCGGCACTTCGTCGGCCCAGTCGGTGAAGCGCAGCTTGATGGGCGCACGCAGATCAACAACGCCCAGGTCGTAGGCCAGGCGCACCTCATCGTAGTCTACGAAGGCTTTGCCGGCGCCCTTGGCGGTCGGCGCGGGCACGGTCAGATAGTAACAGCCCAAGACCATGTCCTTCGATGGGCTAACGATCGGCTCGCCCGAGGCCGGCTTGAGCAGATTGGCCGAGCTGAGCATCAGCTCTTTCGCCTCGCGCACCGCCTCTTCCGAGAGCGGCACGTGGACCGCCATCTGATCGCCGTCGAAGTCAGCGTTGAAAGCCGCGCACACCAACGGATGGATTTGAATCGCGCTGCCCTCGATCAGAGCAACCTCGAAGGCCTGAATGCCCAGGCGGTGGAGGGTGGGCGCCCGATTCAGCAGTACGGGACGCTCTTTGGTAACCTCTTCCAGGACGTCCCACACCTCTGGGTTTTCACGATCTACCAGTCGCTTTGCGCTCTTGATGTTGTGGGCGTAGTTGTATTCCACCAGCCGGCGCATGACGAACGGTTTGAACAGTTCCAACGCCATCTTCTTGGGCAGGCCGCACTGGTGCAGTTTGAGCTCGGGGCCGATGACGATCACGGAGCGGCCCGAGTAGTCCACGCGCTTGCCCAGCAGGTTGCGGCGGAAGCGGCCCTGTTTCCCCTTGAGGAGATCGGACAGGCTCTTGAGCTTGCGCTTGCCGCTGCGGCTGACCGCGCGCCCGCGGCGGCCGTTGTCAATCAGGCTATCTACCGCTTCTTGGAGCATGCGCTTCTCGTTGCGCACGATCACATCCGGCGCGCCCAATTCCAAGAGCCGCTTCAGACGGTTGTTGCGGTTGATCACGCGGCGATACAGGTCATTCAGGTCCGAGGTGGCGAACCGGCCGCCGTCCAACTGCACCATGGGCCGTAGCTCAGGCGGCAGGACCGGCAGCATGGTCAAGATCATCCACTCCGGCCGATTGCCGCTCTTGCGGAACGACTCGGCGACGCGCAGCCGCTTGGCAGCCTTCTTCTTGCGCTGCTTGGACTGCGTGGTGTTGATCTCGTTGCGCAACTCCTTGACCATCTGGTCGAGGTCAATCTTGGCGACCAGCTCGCGTACCGCCTCGGCGCCCATGCCGGCGCGAAAGACGCCGCCCCACTTTTCCTGGAGCGCGCGATAATCGCTTTCGCTCAGCAGCTCGCGCTCCCGCAGGGTTTTCAGTTGATCTAGATCGTCGTCGAGCTCCGCGCGCAACTTGGCCTTTTGGCTTCCGATGGCCTGGCGTTGCTCCTCAACGGCCTCCTCCACTTCCTTGCGCGCCAGATCGCGCCGCGCGGCCAGGAGCGCCCGTGCAGCCTCGCGCTCGCGGTTGATGTTGTCTTCGATCTCGCTCAGCCGGTTCTGAATCGCATCGCTCAGGGCCGTCAGGTGCTCGCGCGTCACCACCGCGCCTTGCGCCACCAGGGGCAGGTCATCGGGCCGCCAGGGCAGACCGAACGCCTCGCCGGCCGGCTTGCCCACCGTCTTTTCGAGGGTAGACTGTAGCTTTTGGCCGATGGCGATCACCTCGTTGATCTCGGTATCCCGCCGTTCGGTCAGCGAGGTCAGCTCGCGCTCTTCCTGGCGCTCCAGGGCGGCCAGGCTATCGTTGCGCTGCCCTTCAACCTCTTCGATCTTGGTCTGCGCTTCGGTTTCCAGCCGGGTGACGCGCATATGCAAGTCACGCTCTGACTTGGAGATGGTACGGTTGCGCGCGTCCTCATCCACGTGGGTAATCACGTGTTGCGCAAAGTAGAGGATCCGCTCCAGATTGCGCGGGCTGATGTTGAGCAAAAGACCCAAGCGGCTCGGCACGCCCTTGACGTACCAGATGTGCGATACGGGGCTGGCCAGCTTGATGTGGCCCATGCGCTCGCGGCGCACCCGGCTATGCGCCACTTCTACTCCGCACTTGTCGCAGACGATGCCTTTATAACGGATGCGCTTGTACTTGCCACAGGCGCACTCCCAGTCTTTCTGCGGGCCGAAGATGCGCTCGCAGAAGAGACCGTCCCGCTCTGGCCGCAGCGTGCGGTAGTTGATAGTCTCCGGCTTTGTCACCTCGCCGTGCGACCAGTGCAGGATTTGGTCGGGCGAAGCGAGTGAGATACGGATCGCGTCAAATTCGCTGACTTCCACGGGAATCCCCTTTCACACTCACGCGGTCAATTCAGCCCCTTGCTCATCGGGCCCGGCAAGCTCAAGCTGAAGCCCAGATTAGGCAGCTTTTCTTCGGCATCCTCGCGGCCGAACTGAATCACTTCTTCCTTGGCATCTACCACTTCGATGGCCAGGCCGAGCGACTGCAGCTCTTTCACCAACACCCGGAAGCTCTCGGGCACGCCTGGCGCCTCGATGGTTTCGCCCTTAACGATGGCCTCGTAGGTCTTGACGCGACCCGTCACGTCGTCCGATTTGACTGTCAACATCTCTTGGAGGCTGTGCGCTGCGCCATAGGCCTCCAGGGCCCAAACCTCCATCTCACCGAACCGCTGGCCGCCGAACTGCGCCTTGCCGCCGAGCGGCTGCTGCGTCACCAGGCTGTAGGGGCCGGTGGAGCGCGCGTGCACCTTATCTTCGACCAGGTGGTGCAGCTTCATCATGTGGATGATGCCCACCGTGACGGGCTGCTCGAAAAGCTCGCCCGTCTTGCCGTTATACAGCACCGTCTTGCCCCACGTCGGCAACGGCTGATTGGTCTGCCGGCTGACGCGCAACGCCTCTTCGACGACCTGCGCCTGGGACAGGTTGGAGATGCGTTCCATCTCGGCATAGAGCTCCGCGCGTTCTTCCGGGGTTTCAGCGATCTCACTGTAAACCAGGCTGGCAGGCTCTTCAGGATCTGCCGCGGCCGGTTCGCCTGGCTCCAGATGCGCCACCCGCATGCTCTCGCGTACCACCCACTTGAGCCACTCGCGCAGACAGACGACGCGTGCTCGCTCGTCCGCTTGTTCGCGTTCCGCAACCGAGCGGTCATCGCCAGGGGGCGAGAGCAGTTCATCGGGGTCGTAGCCTTGGGGATCCTCGGCTAACCATTCCCGCAGCATCGCGCGACGCGCATAACCCACATCGCTGTAGACCCGTTCTGGCTCGTAGCCGCGTTCACCGAGCCACTCCGCCAGGTAAAGCGCGCGCACCTCATCATCATCTCGGAAATCGTCCTCGGTATAGCCGTGCTCAATGGCCCAATCCCAGGCCCGCCTGGTCGCCTTTTCCCAGGCGCGATCGGCCAGCCATGCGCGCGCCAGTTCGGCCTCGATCTCGCTCTCGCGCGCGCCGTCGAAGACCGGGGTCAGCGCCCGGAAACCCAGCCGCGCCGCGGCCCAGCCCAGGTGCGTCTCCAGCACCTGGCCGATGTTCATGCGAGCCGGCACCCCCAACGGGTTCAAGATGATGTCCACCGGTGTGCCATCGGGCAGGAAGGGCATGTCTTCGACCGGCACGATGCGCGAGATGACGCCCTTGTTCCCGTGCCGGCCGGCCATCTTGTCCCCTTCCATCAGCTTGCGCCGCTGCGCTACACTCACGCGCACCATGCGCTCGACGCCCGCGGGCAAATCGCGGTGCTCATCGCGGTTGAACTCCTTGATGTCCACCACCTTGCCGTACTCGCCGTGAGGCAGCCGCAGGCTGGAATCGCGCACTTCGCGCGCCTTTTCGCCGAAGATCGCGCGCAGCAGTTTCTCCTCGGGGCTCAGCTCCGTTTCGCCCTTCGGCGTGATCTTGCCGACCAGGATATCGCCCGGCGAAACGACCGCGCCGATGCGGACGATGCCGTGTTCGTCGAGGTCCTTCAGGGCGTCTTCACCTACGTTGGGAATATCGCGCGTGATCTCCTCGGCGCCCAACTTGGTATCGCGCGCCTCGATCTCATGCTTTTCGATGTGAATCGAGGTGAACTTGTCGTCCTGGATCATCCGCTCACTGATCAGGATGGCATCCTCGTAGTTGCCGCCTTCCCAGCTCAAGAAGGCCACCAACACATTCTCGCCCAGCGCCATTTCACCCATGTCGGTCGAGCTGGAGTCAGCCAGCACCTGGCTCTTCACCACCCGGTCGCCTTTCTGGACGACCGGCCGCTGGTCAATGCAGGTGCTCTGGTTGGAGCGTTGGTATTTGCGCAGGCGATAGACGCGGCGGGTGCCGTCGTCCTCCAGCACCACCACTTCGCCGCTGGTGGCGCTGATGACCTCGCCTGGCTTGCTGGCCACGACGACCTGGCCCGAATCCACCGCGGCCTGCCGTTCGATGCCGGTGCCCACGATGGGCGATTGGGGCCGCAGCAGCGGGACAGCCTGTCGCTGCATGTTGGAGCCCATCAAGGCGCGGTTGGCGTCATCGTGCTCCAGGAAAGGGATCAAAGCTGCCGAAACCGACACGATCTGCTTGGGCGAGACGTCCATATACTCGATGTGGTCGGCCGACTCGAACTGAAACTGTTGGTTGCGCCGTACCGAGATGCGGGCCTCCGCGAAATGACCTGTGGCGTCGGTCGCGGCGTTGGCCTGGGCGATGGAGTAGCGATCCTCTTCATCGGCCGAGAGATAGGCGATTTCGCTGGTCAGTTCCGGCTTGATACGCACTTCGGGCAGCACCTCGCCCAGCTCGGCAATGCGAGCGGCCAACTGCTCGTCTATGCGCGTGCCGGGCGTGGCCAACACCGTGCCATCGGGCAGGGCGATGCGCTCGCGCACCGTCTTACCCACCAAAGCCTCGACGCGATTGGGGGCCCGGTTCAGCACCCGCCGATAGGGCGTCTCGATGAAGCCAAACTCGTTGATCTTGCCATAGGTTGCCAGCGAGCCGATCAGGCCGATATTGGGGCCTTCCGGCGTTTCGATGGGGCAGATGCGGCCGTAGTGGCTGTTGTGGACATCACGCACGTCAAAACCTGCGCGCTCGCGCCGCAACCCGCCGGGCCCCAACGCGCTCAGCCGGCGCTTGTGCGTCAGCTCAGCCAGGGGATTGGTTTGATCCATGAACTGGCTGAGTTGCGAACCGCCAAAGAACTCGCGGATGGCTGCGACGACGGGCCGAATGTTGATCAACGATAGGGGCGTGGTCTGGTCGCTATCGCGAATACTCATGCGCTCGCGCACCACGCGCTCCATGCGCAGCAGACCGATGCGCAGTTGGTTTTGGATCAACTCGCCGACCGTCTTGACGCGGCGATTGCCCAAGTGGTCAATATCGTCCTCGCCCTCGACGCCATTGTTGATCTGGATCATGCGCCGGATCACCGCCACCAGGTCGTCGTTGGTCAGGGTGCGGCGCCCCAGCAGCACGTTCAGATCCAACCGGCGATTCAGCTTGTAACGGCCGACCTTGCCCAGGTCGTAGCGCCGCGGCGCGAAGATCAGATTCTGCATGAACGACTTGGCGTTGTCCAGGGTCGGCGGGTCGCCGGGGCGCAGCTTCTTGTAGAACTCCAGGAGCGCGGCATCCACACCCTTTGCTGAATCGGACCGGTTGGGCGTGCGCGTGGGATCGCGCTCCAGCGTCGCCGCGATGTAGGCGTGCTCGGGCTCGTTATCTACTTCTGTGAAGAGCTCCAAGATCTCTTCGTCTGCACCATATCCGATGGCGCGCAGGAAAACCGTGACCGGGAGCTTGCGTTTGCGGTCTACTTTCACCGAGATCAGATCGCGCTTCGAAGTCTCGAACTCCAGCCAGGCGCCGCGATTGGGGATCAGCTTAGAAAAACACAAGCGCCGATCGGTGACCCGGTCCTCTTCGATCGTGAAGTAGACGCCTGGCGAGCGGATCAACTGGCTGACGACGACGCGTTCGGCGCCGTTAATGATGAAGGTGCCGTTTTCGGTCATTAGCGGGAAATCGCCCATGAAGACATTCTGGGCCGTCACCTCGCCCGTTTCCCGATTGACCAATTTGACACGCACCCACAGCGGCGCCGCAAACGTCATATCCCGGTCTCGGCACTCTGGTTCGGTGTACTTAGACTCGCCGAACCAGAACCCTTCGGGCCCCGGCTGGGAGCCAAAGTGCAACTCCAGGTTCTTGTTGAAGCTCACGATCGGCGATATCTCGTCGAAAAGCTCTTGCAGTCCCTCGGCCTGGAACCACCGGAACGATTCGAGTTGCACTTCGATCAAGCGCGGCAACTCATAGACGTCCCTGATGCGAGCGTATGACTTGCGGGCGGTCGCGCCGTTGCCCCCGCTTGTGCGGTCGTTGGCCATCTGGGCCAGGGGCTCCGCATTCTGGGTGTGCATCATCAGGTGCTCACTCCTTATCAGAAAAGCAAAAAGCCAAGCCGCAATCGGACTTGGTATGACTCAATCGCTGTACGCACGGGGTATGTGATGCGAAGGCTTGGCGACGTCGCCGCGCGGGCATTCGGACAGCAATTGACTATCATACCACCGCTGTTGTCTTCTGTCAAATATGCTGAGGGGCTTCCTCTTGTAGGCGGCCAAATTCTCCGATGTGCGGCGCGACATCGTCTGCTGCAAGGTCTGATCTTGAAGGTCGTTTATCATGGGGGCGCGAATTTGGAGGATTCTTCGTTGTTGTGTAAAATGGACAAGTTGCCGCCGATTGCAGCCAGCGTACTCACGCGGTGCGCACATAGACTCGGAGGGGCATCAGGTGCCTGAGCCATCTTGGATGGGGGCGCCGACGAACAGCGGAAGGCCAGACTGACAACCGTAGGGTTGGCGGTTAGGAGGTTTTGTCTGCCTCGTCGGTGCTTGGCGCCAACGAGGCAGACTCTTTTAATTTCGGATTGCAGATCGTGGAGGTGCAAAATCTGCAATCTGCAATCTGTAATCAGAAGGAGTTCCTATGAGCAAGCAAGTATTCGAGCGGACGAAGCCGCACGTCAACGTGGGGACGATTGGGCACATTGACCACGGCAAGACGACGCTGACAGCGGCGATCACGAAGGTGTTGGCGATGAAGGGGTGGGCGCAGTTTCGGGCT